>CAYNNX010000475.1:0-5123 GCA_964398515.1 uncultured Streptantibioticus sp.
GCCACGTTGAGCGCCAGGCTGACGCCGACCTTGCGGGCGAGCTCCAGCCGGTAGTCGCTGACGTCGGTGATGACCACGTTGCGGGCACCCGCGTGCCGTGCCACCGCCGCGGCCATGATGCCGATCGGCCCCGCGCCGGTGATCAGCACGTCCTCACCGACCAGCGGGAAGGAGAGGGCGGTGTGTACGGCGTTGCCGAACGGGTCGAAGATCGCGGCGGTGTCCAGGTCGACCGGGTGGCGGTGCACCCACACGTTGGAGGCGGGCAGCGCCACGTACTCGGCGAACGCTCCGTCGCGGCCGACACCGAGCCCGACGGTGTTGCGGCACAGATGGCGGCGGCCCGCCAGACAGTTCCGGCACTTGCCGCACACCAGGTGGCCCTCGCCGCTGACCAGATCACCCGGCTTGACGTCGGTCACGTCCGCACCGGTCTCGGCCACCTCGCCGACGAACTCGTGGCCGAGCACCAGGGGGGTCCGCACGGCCTGCTGCGCCCATCCGTCGTAGGCGCGGATGTGCAGGTCGGTGCCGCAGATACCGGTGCGCAACACCTTGATCAGCACGTCCCCGGGACCGACGGACGGCTCCGGTACGTCCATCAGCCACAACCCGGGCTCGGCCTTCTCCTTCACGAGCGCCTTCACGGCTGCGCCTCCTAGTCTGCGGTGGGCGGGCGTGACCGCGGGCAGGTGTCGACGCCACGCGGGCAGGCCGGAGGATGCCCGACGTGCGGCGGCGCCGGTCGGCGCCAGGTGTCACCGCACCGGACAGAGAGCAATCTGCCCAGTGACGGGCGTTCAGTCCATCGAGGTTTTCTTAACCGGGCCAACAGATCGGCTTCACGTCCGCTCACCCGGGCACTCGCGGCAGCGGTGGACCGGAGGTTTCGCCGATGCGCCGGGGCGGCCCCGGTGAGCAGGACCCGTGCCCCCATGCCGGGGGTGGTCCGCAGGCGGGCGTTCGGCATACCCCCGGTAAGCCGCTGCCGGTCCTGTCGCGCGAGTGCGTCGCCGAGGCGGCGTCCGGTGAAGTCTCATCCGCGCCCCGGTCCGCCGCAGGAGCTGAGGTGGGCCGGGGACGGCCGCGATGTCGCGGTCGCCCCCGAACCACGGCCTCGGGCCTACCGCTTGACGAGCTTGCCCACGGCGTTGGCCTCCCATACCTGGTCGGCCAGGAAGTCCCAGGACAGGTTGATGAATCCGCGGTCGCCCCAACGGGTGCCCCAGGAGTTCTCGACCCTGACGCCCTTGCTGTTGTAGCCGACGATGGTCATCGCGTGGCCGCCTGCGTACCCCTCACCGGTGGACGGGCGGTAGGTGTAGGAGGCCGCCTGCTGCGGGGTGAGGTAGAAGAAGCTGTCGTA
Source organism: uncultured Streptantibioticus sp. (assembly GCA_964398515.1). Taxonomy (GTDB): domain Bacteria; phylum Actinomycetota; class Actinomycetes; order Streptomycetales; family Streptomycetaceae; genus CAYNNX01. Next base: position 1,367 of record CAYNNX010000475.1, read on the forward strand.
TACCGGAATCGCGATGGTCACCGGCTCGCCCTTGGCGAGAGCCGTCTGCACATCGGCCTTGATCCGGCTGCCGGTGTGCAGCGGGGTGTATCCGGAGAGCTTCCACTTCGCCGCGTTGCGCACCTCGCCGGAAGTCGGCGCGGTGGTGTAGTCGAAGTCTCCCTGCCAGTAGTCGGACTTGGAGTCGACACCCTGCGAAGTGGCTATCCGGAAGTGCTGTTCCGGCGAGGTGCCCACGTTCTGCCCGTTGACGATCTGGGAGTAGGTGTACATGGGCGCATGAGGACCGCCGGAGATCCGCTGCTCGTGCTCGAGAATGCTGTAAGCGGAGTAGTCGATGGACCACGCCACGCACGAGCCGACCTGGCCCTGATCGCCGGGGGTGGCGGCGTACCTGGCCAGATCGACACTGCGGGGAAGGGATTGGCGCTTCTTCGACGGGGTGGAGCCGGCGGTGGCATCAGGGGCTATGGCCTCCAGCCGCGGCTCGACGCCGGTACGCAGCACGGACTCGCGCCACTGCGAGTGGGACGGCAGGGCACCGAGACCGAACGGATGCGTCTTTCCGGTTCCCCTGGCCCCCGAACGCGGCGCCTGGGCAGGGCCCCGGCTGTGATCGGGAGTGACGGTATGGGCCGCGGAGACACCTACGGTCACGGCCGCGATCGCTCCGGCCGTGGCGAGCGCGATGCCCGCTCGCGACCTGCCGCTGACTGCCTTCCACTTGTGGGAAGCACGGCGCATCGATGTTCTCCTTCTTGTTGTCGGGGCCTGGCATCACGAGCCGCCGCTGAGCCCATGGGCGTGCGGTGTCGTCGGCGTTGGACGCGTGTGGACGCCGGGGTGGCGGACGCCGCGCACGCCGTGCGCGGTCGGTTCCGGAAAACCCGGCGAATCCGGGAAGAGAACGGCTGCCGCTTCAGGGATTAAGGGGCTGCCGCGGCTCTCGTGAACTGGACGCTTTCGAAGGCATGTCCAATGAGCAGTGGAAGTTAGCCGAGTCGTGTGCTTCAGGCAACCCCGAGTGACGGCCGTCACAACTGTCGCCGCCCCTGGTGCGCGGCAAACCTGGTGGACGGCCCAAATGTCCTTACAACGGCGGCAATGTGCTGCTGATGTACCGGGATGATGCGACTCGTCGAGGGGGCGGAGAAGCCCCGGAAAAAAATTCTCCGAGTTTCCGTTATCCGGTTCCGCCCGGCAGGGTCTCCCAGATATCGAAGGCATGCGGACCCGTTGCGACAGGGAGCGAGGACGGACATGACACCGGAACGTGAAGCCGCGGTCATCGCGGCCGCGCAGGCAGGCGACCAGCGGGCGCGGGACGAGCTCGTCGCCGGGTATCTGCCGCTGGTGTACAACATCGTCGGACGCGCGCTGCACGGTCACGCCGATGTCGACGACGTCGTGCAGGAGACGATGTTGCGTGTGCTGCACAGCCTCGCCGGCCTGCGTGATCCGCACCGGTTCCGCTCGTGGCTGGTCGCTGTCACGGTGAACCAGATACGCCGGCACTGGCACACGAGACAGGCGTCGGTATCCGAGGCCAGCGTGGACGAGATGGCCGATCTGGCCGATCCCGGTGCGGACTTCGTCGACCTGACGATCATTCGGCTGGGTCTCGCCGGTCAGCGCCGTGAGGTCGCCGAGGCCACCCGTTGGCTCGGCGAGGACGATCGCGCACTGCTGGCGTTGTGGTGGCTTGAGGCGTCCGGGGAGTTGACCCGGTCCGAGGTGGCCACCGCCTTGGAGCTGCCCCCGCAGTTCGTCGCCGTACGGGTGCAGCGGATGAAGGCGCAGCTGGAAGCAGCCAGGGTGGCGGTACGCGCACTGACGGCGGTGCCCCGGTGCCCGCAGCTGGATTACGTCGTCGCAGGGTGGGATGGTGTGCCCTCCGCGTTGTGGCGCAAGCGCATAACCCGGCACACCCGCGACTGCGCGGTCTGCCAGGGCCACCACAGCGACTTGATACCGGCGCAGAGCCTTCTCGTCGGCCTCGCCCTGGTGCCGCCGACCACCGCTCTCGCCTGGTTTGCGACGCAGGCGGGCAACAGTGCGGCAGCTCTCAGCCAAACCCAACTGGGCGGTTCGAGCGGCGGCGAGGCGAGTGGCACGGCCTCGGCGCCGGCGGGGCACGCGGCGCACCCCCTGCACTCCCGGGGCGGCAAGCGACCCGGCGGCCACCGCCGTCCGCGGGTGCGGCCCCGAGGTGCGAGCGTGCTGGCGGGAGGGGCCGCGGTGACGGCTGCGGCCACCGTGATGTCCGTAGCGCTGGGCTCAGGGGGCGGCAGCCAGAAGACCACCGCCGCGAACACGGCCCGGCCGGTACTGGTGAGGTCGGCGCCCATATCCGGCCCGCCACCGCACACGCCCTCCGCCAGCCACCGGCCCGCGGCGCCGCCGCACCGCACACCGCCCCCCGCACCCAGCAGGCCGACGGCGTCCCCCTCCCACTCGACGGCGACTGCGTCGAGTCCGCCGCCCGCGCAGCCGCCCGCCGCACCCGACGCCGCCGCACAGGTCCTCGCCGTGATCAACCAGGCCCGAGCCGCCCACGGCCTGCCGCCCTACACCATCACAGCCGGTCTCACCCGCAGCGCGCAGGGGCACAACACGGCGATGGACAACGGATGCGGCCTCTCCCACCAGTGCCCCGGCGAAGCCCCCCTGGGAGACAGGGAAACGGCCGCAGGCGTCCAGTGGGGCGCGGCGGGGGAGAACATCGGGCAGGCGTCCGCGGGGCCGGACGCCCAGCAGATCGCCTCAGCCGCCGTCGACCTCACACACGCCATGCTGAACGAGAAACCGCCCAACGACGGTCATCGCCAGAACATCCTCAGCAGCACGTTCACCCATGTCGGCATCGCCGTCTTCAGGGATGCGAACGGCACGGTGTGGCTCACGCAGGACTTCTCCAACTGAGCGATCCCCCAGTGGGGTTCGCAGCACGGCCTCGGCCTCTCGCGGGCAGGCGGTAGACAGTGTCTACGAAGCATGCCGTGGCGCGGTCGGTACCGGTGACGGCATCGATGGCGCTCCTGCCGGCCGTCACCGCCGGACTGTTCGGCGCGCTGTTCGCAGCCACGTTCCTCCTCCAGGACGTACTCCGCCTCGACCCGCTCACCACCGGCCTGTACGTGCTGCCGATGACCGCGCTCATGGTCCTCGGCGCCCCCGCCGCCGCAGCCGCGCTGCGCCTGTTCGGCCCGCGCCGCACCGCGATCGCGGGTACGGCCCTCGTCGTTCTCGGCGTCGCGGGGCTGTCCCGGCTCGGTCGGGACAGCGCGTGGACCACCGTCGGCGGAGCCTTCGCCGCGGTGACGGTCACGGCCACCGGGACCGCCGTCGGCGACGCGCCGCCGGGGTACGCCGGTGCCGTCGGCGCACTCAAGCAGACCGCGATGAACATCGGCCCGGTCCTCGGCATCGCCGTCGCGGCCGGCACGTCCCCCACCAGCGCGGCATCCGCCCCGACGACGGGTTCCACCCTCCTGGTCCTGGCCGGAACCGCCGCCCTCGGCCTGCTGCCCGCGTCGCTGCTGCCCCCGGGCCCAACTCCCCGGGCACGCCGCGGCACGACCGCTCCGGCGCCTGCGCAGGCGCGAACGAAGCAGCCGGCTGCCGCTGACCGTTCGACGGGCAGGTGAACGGTGATTTCCGTCTCGCCTCAAATCGCCCGGCCGCCAAGAGGGAAAATCGTTCAAGGAGCAAGGCCGGCCGGACCTGGAGCGCGGTGGCTCTCACCGGCGAGGGCCGC
>CAYNNX010000476.1:0-5119 GCA_964398515.1 uncultured Streptantibioticus sp.
GCCTGGCCGGACGCGGCAGGTGCCCGGCCGCTGAGGGCCTGCCCGCTGTGCCTGGAGGACGGCGCGTGGCTGGTCGCGGCCGGCCACCGATGGCGGTCGTGCGCCTGCGGACGCCGCTGGCAGTGCGGCGACGACGGCGGCTACCTCATCGACCCCACACCACTGCCCGAACTCGGCCATGCCCTGACCCGCCACCGCGCGTTTCGTCTACCCCGAGACGATGACGCTCGCCGAGGCCATGAACGACTGGGAAGAACAACGCGCCGAAACCGGCGCCTCCCCGCAAGCCTGGCTGGCTGACCTCGCCGCACGCCTGGACGCCCCCGGGATTGCCGACGGACGCGAAGCCGAGCCGCTGCGGTACTGGCTCGAACTCCACTACCCCGAACCCCGCCACCCACCCCTGAGCCGAAGCAAAGCCCAACGCCGCTGGGACGTCCTGCCGGCTTGCACCAACCGCCCACCCACCGCGGCCCGTTCGGTACCCGTTCCTGCCTGCGCTGGGTCTACGGCCTGCACCTGACCACCCCCACCCGGCTCTGCCCCTACTGCCACGGACGCGCCCCAACCTGCCGCTGGCTACCCGCCGACGACTGCCCGCAACGCCCCGCCCGACCACGACATTGAGACCGCCCACCGCGCGAGGCGCCCGACGTCACCGAGCCTCTTCGATGTCCCAGGCCAAGGCCCGCTTGCGCCCGCCACGAGTCGCGGGTCTCCGCACACACTGGTGCACGGATCTTTGCAGCCGACCTTGGTTCGCCCCGGTCTGACGCCACCGTGTCTTGTTCGCTCCCCGGCGAGCGGAGGTAGAGAGCCCGGCGTGACACTGCAGGTACCACCCGAGCCGATACTGGCCTCCGCCGTACCGACACTGCCACCGGAACCACGAGCCATTCCTGGAACCCGGCGAGCATGCTCCAGGAGCTTCCTGCATCGACCCGAGCAGAAACGCGGTGGTAGTGGCATAGGAACCGTCGAGGCCATGCCGTTCAGCATCTCCGATGATTTCGGCGATGGTCTTGGCCCGCTCCCCAGCCGGGGTTAGGACCGGAGTTTCCGGGCCTGCGGGTCAAAGCAGTTGAGGCCCAGCGACGAAGCAACCCCCGCCGCATAGGCAGATGCCTCCTCGACCATGCTCCAGCGCATGGGGAAGTAGATCAGCGGGCCGCGAGCCTCTCCGATCAGCGGACTGGTTGACCACGGCGAGGTGTCGTCATCGTCTTCAGTGAGATCCGGCCATCGTTCCAGGAGAGCGGCCACGAAGGCCGCTACTCGCTCGACCGGAGGAACCGCGGGCCCCTCCGTGTCGATGTACCGGTCGTACAGATCGGTGAAGCACCGGGCGGCAGAGGCGTTATCCGCTGGCCGCTCGCCCTCCCACACAGCAAGGTCGTAGCTCATGGGCGCAGCCTGCCACCCCTCACTGACAGCACCGTCAACGTTGGTTCCCCACCTTTCTGGAGTCGTCCTGTGGCGGACAGTCTGCGTGTGCTCGCGGTTCGGCCTGTTCGGGGGCCCCTGCCGGCGGCCGTGCGAAGCGCCCCGCTGCTCGGCCTCAACAGGCCGCACGACGGAGCGCTCAAGGGCGTGCGGCTCGGCAGGTGCCGGAGCTGTCGCCGCAGTTGGCGCTGGCTTGTGGTCGGTGCCCTCTTCGAGGATCTGCTCGCTACGCGTGATCCGGTCGCCCGGTCGTCAGCCCCAGTAGCCCCACGTCGCGGGGCAGTTCGACGGGTGGTAGGTGCCCGAGTTCCAGACCGGGTTACCGGACGAGTCGTAGATCACGAAGTTGCCGTCGGCCTGGACGATCGCCTCATGTGCGGTCGGCGTGTTGGTGTTCCACACCGGATACACACCGCCGCTATTAGCGTCCGACTGCCAGATGGTCATGTTGCCGTTGTTCTGGAACTGGAGATAGTTGTGGTCGTATGGCCACCACGTGCTTGTCCCGCTTGCCCAGATGGGCTGACCGTTGGAGGCGCAGTAGAGGACGAAGTTGCCGTCTGACTGCATTTTCAGCTCGGTGAACGGCCCCCACCACTCCGTGGTGGGGTAGTAGGAGGCGTTGTTGAAGTAGATCGTCGTCTGGTGGCTGCAGCCGTCGCCGCCGGTGCAGCCGATGGTGGCGCTGGCGCTCCCCGCGCCGACGATGGTGGCGCCGGCGGCAATGGAGAGCGTCGCGGCGGCCAACGCGATGCTGCGCTTGGTCTTCCCGAGCTTGAGCATGGATGTGTCTCCCTGTGATTTGTTGCCCTTTGGCCAGGGCGGTAGTTGTTGATCTGATGTCGCATTGGTGGCTTGGGCAGGTTTTTCGCGCCGAGCGGCGAGACCAGGCCTCAGGGGCCCTGGCGTAGCCTTCGGGCTGCTGCTCCCCGTCACGTTGATGAGCGGCAAGCCAAGCGACAAGTAGCTCGTGGGTAACTTGATGCCCGTTTCCTTGCCCCACGCCGGGCGGTGCGCCCCCGCGGGGCCCGGAACGATTTCGGGCAGACCAGAACCTACGACAACTGCGCACGGAGCGAAGGGCCTGTTTGCACTGTGAAGAGGTCCCTCCGGTGTCGGTCTGCACAGCAAGCCTGTTGTGCTCCTGCCAGCACCTGATTACTCTGCGGCCGAACCGATTTGCGCGTGTCTCTCGGGGGGCGACATGCAGGGTGATCTGGCTGCGGACGCGGTGGCTGTCGCGCGGATTCGGCGGGCCAACGACGTGTTGGATATGCAGCGTGCTGCCCGCAAGGGAGGCACCGAGCCGGTGCTTCGCTGGCTGGCTCGCCGGACCGGTGCCAAGGTCCTCCTGATGACCTCCGAGGGCACCCCGGCCCACCAGCCCCAGGCTCCCCTCAGTGACGCTGAGCGTGCTCTCGCGCTGCGCGGTGCACGAGAGTTGGCCGGACGGCGGCGGGGGTCCGTGGCCATCGACCAGGACGGGTTCACGTGCATCGCCCTTCCCCTTGACGGACCGCGGGGTGCCTCAGCGCCGCTTCTCGCCGCCGTAGCTCCTCAGCCAGCGCCACCTGAACTGCCGATCCTGCTCGCGGATGCCACATCGGCGCTGAGCCTGAGCTGGTTGGCGGAACACGTCGGCCGGCAGCAGCGTCGACTGACGGTCGCCGAAGCCAGAACCCGCGAAGCAGTCATGCATCTGCTGCTGAACGGTCATACATCCGCTGCGCGCCAAGTCGCGGGGGCACTGGGCCCCGCCCTGCCCACGACGGTGAGGGTGTACGTCATCGAGGGGCCGCCGCAGGCCCGCAGCCGGCTGGCCGAGGAACTGGCCGAGGCGACCCACGACGACGTGTGGATCGTGCCGTGCCCGGTCTACGCCGACCACATCTTCGTACTTGAACCCGGTGACACTGCCCCGACGCATGTCTGGCCCCCCAACCTGGCGGCCACCTGCTGGATCGGAGAGAGCAACGCCGTGCCGTTGCAGGAAACCGCCACCGGCTACGCTCAGGCGTTCCACGCCCTCGCCTCCGCACGCGCCGGCTACGAACGGCAGACCTCGTTCGCGGCCAACCCCGACCTAACCCTGGCCATCGGGCCCGCTGCAACGACCTGGGCCGAAACCTTCCTCGCGCCGATCCGCGCCCACCGCCCTGGGCGGCCCCAAGATCCCGACAGCACTGAACTGCTGGCCACTGCCGCCTCATGGATCAGCTTCCGCTCCGGCGCGACAGCCCACCTGAAGATCCACCGCAACACCCTGAGCGCGCGCCTGACATACATCCAAGAACTGCTCGGCCTGAACCTCCATCGGCTCGCCGACCAAGCCGCACTCGCGCTCGCCCTACGCGCCATCGCCGCAAAGTTCCCGCCCCCGCCAGAGCACGACGCCGCGGGGGCGGCCGCGTCGCCCACCCTGGACGAGCTCCTACAGCTCCCCCACATCAGGGCATGGGCCCAAGAACAATTCCGTCCCCTCACCGCGCCCGACGTGCCAGCGTACCTCGGGGAAACCCTCACTACCTGGCTGCGCCTCGATGCACGCACCGGGCCAACCGCGACTGCGCTGTCCATCTCGGCATCCGCCGTGCGCAAGCGTCTGACACACAGCGAAGCACTGCTCAAACGCTCGCTTCTACGCCCCCCCAGCGCTGTCCACGACTTGTGGCACGCACGACGTGCCCTCCGCCAAATACCGCTGAGTCACTGCGCCGAAGACACACCCGGCGGCCGTGGTCTCGCCGAGGTCCAGCGCCGCCTGGATCATCTCTCCGCCGCCCGCGACTTCCAGCTGCAGCGGCCCTAAGCGCCTCATTCCCTGTCGGAGAATAGGACGTGGCCCGGCATTACTGCACGTCAGGTCAGGTTTCAGCAATGGCAGCTGGAATGAGCCCGAGACACCAGGCCCGCCAACCTTTGGTCGCCGGACCCTCAACATCTCGCCGAGGCTCCACGATCGCTGATCTGGGACATCCCCAGTCACATGAAAGCCGGACCACCCGAGGAGGAAGATCCAGGCTGGCCGATTCCAAGAATTGCCATCAGAGACGAGGAGCGAATCGGACCAGATCATCTGAGACAGGGACCAGACGGGCCTCGGGAGCTGCGGTCAGTGACTGTCCGTACACAAGCGAAGGCCTACCGGATGTTCGACGCGCTGGGCATGCAGCGCGCCAGGATCCGCGGCACCGGAAGTCGGACATGCCGAGGTGGACAACGCCGTGCTCCCGCCGACCTCGCCGACGTGTTCCGCATCTCCCGCCACCCGGCTGTCGAACCACCTAGCGTGCCTGCGTGACTGCGACCTGGTCAGGTTCGGCGGCCAGTTCGAGGGCGCGGTGCCGAGCGCACACGGTCCGGTCCGGCAGGACGGACCGGTCGCAGGGCACGCCCTCCCAGCCCGAGCACGTCACCGGGTCGGCCGACTCCAGCGCGGCCGCGGCCGCGTCTACGGCTTCCCTGCGACACAGCAGTGCGTCGATCGGAGCACGGCCCTGAAGGAAGATCCGGGCGTCGCAGTCGCTGCAGTTGCCCCGCGGCGGGTCTTCCGGCTGCCGGGGTGCCTTGGGTTCCGGGTCTCGGGCGGCCTGCTCCAGCGCGCAGTCAGCGCAGGCACCGGACCGGCGTGGGCGGGTGCCGTGCTCGGGGCACAGGCCCTGCCGGTGCCGACGAC
>CAYNNX010000477.1:0-5113 GCA_964398515.1 uncultured Streptantibioticus sp.
TCTCACCCTTAGACCGCCGGAGGGTCTTGCCTTCCGCTTCGCGACGGCGCTGAGACCTGCCGAGGATGCCAGGTTCCACCAGGGTTACGTCGGCGTAGCTACAGCAATCAACCTCACAGTGCCGCTGATGGTCCCAGGCGTTTACCATCTGTCAGTTGCAGTGAACGATGAGGAGCAGCAAGAGCTGTCCTTCGAGGTGGAGGTGTCGGGACCGGCCCAGCAGGGCGGGGCCTGATGAAGCTGACCTACACCTTCCATGCGCGTCAGCGGATGCGTCAACGCAGAGTTACAGAGGCGGACGTGGAGAGTGCGCTACGTAACCACTTCGAGCGAATAGCTACACCCGAACCGAGCATCCGCTATAGAGGCCCGGGCCTGAGTGGTGACACACTGAAGGTCTGGGTTGTAACGGACGGCGGACCGCTTGCCGACAAGACGATCAAGAGTGTCGCCTGGGAGGGTCGATGATGTCCGAGCCTACGATCACGATCGAAATTGATCCCGCTGCGGACGCCGCCTACGTCGCCCTTGGCGAATCGCAGGTCACACGTACCGTCGAGTTCTCGCCCGCCATCGCAGTTGATCTTGACTCCCTGGACGTGGTGGTAGGGATCGAGCTGCTCACCCTCGCTGCTGGCGTTACCGCAGCAGAGGCTGTGGAACTTGGCCGTCAGTTCCACGTGCCGACTGTCTTTGAGGTCGCGCTGCCCATGGCTTTTGAAGCTGTCACGCAGTGGGCAGCCACGAGGGCGATTGAGCCGCCCTCGTCGCCTCGACGCAGTGACTTCGGCGCGATTCGGCCAGCCAAGACTGCGACCTTGGAAGAGTGCTCCGGCTGCTAGTTGTCCGTGCCTAGGTCGGCGGAACGACTTTGGGCAGGAGCTGCCATGGGGCGAGAGGTCGGCGCCCGTACGCTCGTACGAATCGGGCAGGATCCTCGCCTGCCCGTAATGGCCCGATCAGGGCGCCGACCTTCGAGGCTCGCCCCATGGTGGCTGCGTAAAGCCGTGGAGCCGACCGCCCCAGCCACGACGTCCCCCCTTTCTGGCATCAGGCGACTGACTGCCGTGAGCGCGGCACGGGCGCTGGCCGGGCTGGAGCGGGGCGGAGACAAGAGCGCAGGCCCGGCCGGGGGCCGGGCCGCGTGCGGTGAGCGGAGCGAGCCGCCTTGAACCCGTAGAGAAGGTTGTTACTCAGTCCATCTGCTGGGGCTGGCGAACTGCTCTGCGCAGGCTGGCAACATGGCGCCCTGGCGATGGACCAGGGCGGCGAAGAGCACCGGCCGGGCGGTCCATTCGATGCGGGTGTCGGCGTGGCTGACGGCGAAGGCGCATGGCTGCGTGTGGGTGAGGTCCTGGAGGGCGGTGAGGTAGCCGCCGCTGAGCCACTCCCAAGCCCTGCGGAACTCCTGCGGTTCAAGCGCTGAGGCGATCGTGCGCACGGTGACCCGGATCCAGCGGAGGGCCTGCGTGGCGGTCGTGGCGTCGAACGAGGCGAGCAGGACTGGGGCGTTGCCGGTGGCGGGGCTCTGGGTCCAGCACTCGCACCAGTAGCCCGGGCTGAGCGGTGACCTGCGCGGGGTCAGCATGGCCGACTCCCGGGCCGGGGTGTGAGGAGTTCCGCGGTGACCGTGTGGCCGTGGTGGCTGGCGTGGACCGCGACGTGGCTGGCGAGCGTGGTGACCATCCCGAGCCCTCGGCCGTGATCGGCTTCTTCGTCCGGGTGTTCCATCTTGGGGACGGTGCCGGCGCCTCCGGCGTCCGTGACGGAGACCGCGACGACCTGTTCGGCGACGGCGAGAGAGACGTGGAACGTTCCGGTTCCGTCGCCGCTGGCGGTGTGGAGGACGGCGTTGGCGCCCAGCTCGCTCACGATCAGGGCCGCGTCGTCGACGCAGGGGCGGTCGCGGAGGATGTCCCGCGTCCAGCGGCGAGCCCGGCCGACCTCTTCGGGAAATCCTGGGCAAGTGAGTCCCCAGACCCGCACACTGCTCGTATACTCGTCCATACAAGTTCCTTTGTGCTGGTAGGCCGCCATGTGGAGTGGGTTCGGGCTAGACGAGTTTCACGCCGTCGTGCGCACGCACGGCGGGCGGCGATGCCGCGTCCATCGCGTCGAGGACGCGGACCGCGTACGCCTCGTCGGCAAGCTCGTTGACTTCTTCGCGGGTGACCCAGCGCAGGGCACGGGTCTCCTCGCCGGTGGTGGGGGTGCCGTCGATCGCCTCGCAGCGGAAGACGAGCGAGACGATCAGGCCGGTCATGTTCTTGTAGACGCCGGTGAGGGTCGCCGGAAGCGCGATCTTGATCCCGGTCTCTTCCAGTACTTCGCGCTGGAGGGCGTCGGGGATCGTCTCGCCGGGCTCCAGGACCCCGCCCGGCGGTTCCCAGTGCCCGTTGTCGCGCCGCTGCATCAGCAGAGCCCGGCCCCGGTCGTCGATGATGACTCCGGCGACGCTCACGGAGTGCGGGCGCTCGGTGCTCACGTTCCTCGGTCCCCTCAGATGGCTAGGCTTCCAACCGTAGCAACAACAGTCAGCCGCTCGTCTAGATACCTAAAGGAGTGGATATGCCCTCGCTCTCATCCGGCGTGCTCGGCGCCCTGGATCCGACCAGTGATCGCGCGGTGTTCCGGCAGATCGCCGACCAGTTGCGCGAAGCGATCGACAAGGGCCGGTTCAAGGAGGGCGACAAGCTCCCCTCCGAGACGGAGCTGGTCGAGCACTACGGCGTCTCGCGGATGACCGTCCGCAACTCCCTGTCCGTCCTCCAGGGCGAGGGCCTGGTGGTCTCCGAGCACGGCAAGGGCGTCTTCGTCCGGCCCCGGCCCCCCGTCCGGCGGCTGGCCTCCGACCGCTTCGCCCGCCGCCACCGGGACCAGGGCAAGTCGGCGTTCACCGTGGAGGCGGAGGCCGCGGGGAGCCACCCGGAGGTGGACAGCCTGGAGATCAAGGAGGAGCGGCCCTCGCAGGACATCGCCACGCGCCTGGGCGGTCCGCGCCGGGTGCTGGCGCGTCGCCGCCGCTACCTGCTCGACGGCCGGCCGGTCGAGTTCGCCACCTCGTACATTCCGCTGGACCTGGCGACCGGAACCCCGATCGCCGAGCCCAACCCCGGCCCCGGCGGCATCTACGCCCGGCTGGAAGAGCTGGGCCACCGCCTCGACCACTTCGACGAGGAGATCCGCGCCCGGATGCCCTCCCCGCAGGAGACCAAGACGCTGCGGCTGGCCTCCGGCGTCCCGGTGATCCACCTGATCCGCACCGCGTACGACACGGAGGGGCGCGCGGTGGAGGTCTGCGACACGGTGATGGCTGCCGACGCCTACGTGCTGAACTACCAGCTCCCGGCCACCTGACGGCGGCGAGCGGATGGGGCGCGACGGTCCTCCCTTCGAGTCCTTCTCCCGAACTCGTACACACGACACGCAAACTCGTCTAGACGAGTAGCTGTCTCTGTGTCATAGTGGTTCGCGTTCCCGCCTATTGGGAGGCGAGGGATGCAGCTTGTCTAGACGACTAGCTGTCATTGAAGGGAGAAGGCATTGCGTTCCATCCGTGTGGAGACCTCGGCGGCCACAATCCTGCTGACCGAGGCTCCGGAGACGAAGGTCAAGGACCGGCAGACCGGCGTGGTCGCCACCGACCCGAACAGCGGCGAGACGCTGATGACCGTCGGCGTGGTCTACATCGAGGGCGGCGACTCCTCGCTGATCAAGGTGACCGTGCCGAAGTCGGGGATCTCCGAGGGGCTGGCGGTTGGAGCTCCGGTGTCGCTGGTGGGCCTGGTGGCCCGGCCGTGGGAGTCCACGTTCAACGGGCAGCAGCGGCACGGGATCGCCTTCCGTGCCGAGGTTGTCGCCCCGGCGGCCTTCCCGGCCGAGATGGGGGCCTGACGGCCGTGTCGGATCTACTGACGCTGATGGAGGTGGGTGGCCCGGTCGCCGCGTTCGGTGGCGGGGCTGCCTACCTCCGGGCCAGGCACCCGGCAGCGTTCTGGTGCACGGTCGGCCTGCCGGTCTCCACGGCCAAGCTGCTCGGCTCCTACGGGTCGACCATGGACGCCTGCGGGCTGACCGTGCAGCCCTCCCGGCTGCGGGCCTGGGCCGTGCGGGCGACCACCCGGCGCGAGGTGCGGCCCGTCCCGCCGCGTCGCGGACTCATCCGCCCCACCTCGACCGGCCTGCGCCTTCGGCTCCGGCTGGCCCCGGGCCAGGAACCGCAGGACGTGGCCGCCTCGGCGGAACGGCTGCGGCACGCCTGGGGCGTCCACGCCGTGTACGTGACGGAGGTCAAGCCCGGGGTGGTCGAGCTGCGGCTCGTCGGCTTCGACGTGCTCCGCACAGTGCGCATGCCGCGCAAGGCCGGGGGCGGGTTCCTGAAAGTGCCGGTGGCGCTGCGGGAGGACGCGACCGCCTTCGTCCGCGACTACCGGGCGATACCGCACCAACTCACGTTGGGTGCCACGCTGTCGGGCAAGTCGATGTTCCAACGGCACCTGGTCGCCGGACTGGCTTCACAGCCGGTGGCGCTGGTCGGGATCGACTGCAAGCGGGGCGTGGAACTGGCCCCGTTCGCTCCCCGGCTCTCCGCGCTGGCGACCGATCCGGAGGAAGCGGCCGAGCTCCTGCCGGTGCTGGTGCGGCTGATGGAGGACCGCTACGACCTGATCAAAGCCCGCCAGGGCATCGCGCCGAACACGCCGGAGGAGGAGATCACCTCCGATATCTGGGGCCTGCCGGAGAGTGAACGGCCGGTGCCGGTCGTGCTGTTCGTCGACGAGGTGGCCGAGCTGTTCCTCGTCGCCACGAAGAAGGACGAGCAACGCCGGGACGAGATGGTCACCCACCTCATCCGCCTCGCCCAACTCGGCCGCGCCGCCGGCATCTACCTGGAGGTCTGCGGCCAGCGCTTCGGCGCCGAACTCGGCAAAGGCGCCACCATGCTCCGCGCCCAGCTCACCGGCCGGGTCTGCCACCGGGTCAACGACGAGCCGTCGGCGACCATGGCGCTCGGCGACATCGCCCCCGAAGCGGTCTCCGCCGCCTGCGCCATCGCACCCGAACGGCCCGGCCTGGCCGTCGCCGGGGACACCTCCGGCGGCTGGTCCCGCAT
>CAYNNX010000478.1:0-5080 GCA_964398515.1 uncultured Streptantibioticus sp.
GGAGACCGCCACCCCCGGCGCCCGGTACCGGATCGGCGCCTACCGGTTCTGGCACCGCCACCTGGCGATCCTCCTCAACACCACTCCGGACCCCGACCACACCGCCCATGCCCTGCTCGCCGCCCTGGCAGCCGACCATGTGGCCGCCCTCCTGCCGGAGCTCGGCGAACAGCGAATGCGCACTGGTCTCCTGCGCCTCGCCCGCTCGGCGATGTGACCCGCCGAGCGGCTGCACAAACCGCTACCGGATCCCCCGTCAGCTCTGCGGCACGGAGACCGGGCCGTGGAGGTGCTCCTCGGATGCGCACGGGGATCAGCGATGAGGCGTGGGAAGGACAGCCGTGCCCGCGCTGCCATCTTGCCTGCTCGAACTCCTCTGGGACCAGTTCGCAGCATTTCTACCCGCCCGGGCGGAGTTCGGGACACCCTGGGCGTCGGCCGCGGTCGTGGTCAAGCGTGAGGAGCAGGCCGCGTGACCGGGGTGAAGGGCTATGGCAGCTGCCAGTTCTACCTGCGGGGCGTCACTGGCCCGTCCGTGACCGAGCTCGTCGCGGCGACTCTCCGAGCCCAGGCCGACGATCACCAGGGTGTCTGGCGTGCGGACCCCCACGTGTTGCGATCTGCCAGCCCGCCGGCGGGTATCGATAGGGACTACAGGGTGATGGTGAGTTTGCCGCGGGTGTGTCCGTCCAGCATGTAGCGCATGGCCGTGGCGGCCTCGTGGAGCCGGTACGTCTGGTCGATGACGGGTGAGATCTCGCCGGTCTCGATGAGTTCACGAAGAACGGCCAGGTCTTCGGCGTTCTCCGACGCGACAAAGGTGCCGAGCTCTTGACTGACGAACGGGGATACCAAATGTGCCCATATCTGGCGGTCGATGCCGCCGAGCCATCGTCCGTCGGTTTCGCCGCCAACGATGACGAGCCGTCCGGTGGGTGTGAGGGCACGACGCAGATGTGACAGTGGGCGGTTGCCGCCGATGTCGAGGATGACGTCGTAGCGGTGCCGGCCGTCGGTGGCGTCCGCTTGCGTGTAGTCGACGACGTGGTGGGCGCCGAGTGAGCGGACCAGATCGACCTTGGCGGTGCTGCACACGGCGGTGACCTCGGCTCCGTACGCCTTGGCGATCTGTACGGCGAAGGTTCCGACGCCTCCCGATGCGCCGATGACGAGCACGTGCTGGCCCGCGTGGACGTGTCCGTGGTCTCGGACGGCCTGAAGGGCGGTGAGCCCGGAGATGGGCACGGCGGCCGCTTGACTGAAGGAGAGGTTGACCGGCTTCGGGGCGAGCTTGTCGGGCCGGGCGCAGGCGTACTCGGCGAACGTGGCGGTGCCGATGCCGTACACCTCATCGCCGGGCCCCACGCCGGTCACGCCGGCGCCGACGGCTTCGATGGTCCCGGCGAGCGCGCGGCCCGGGTTGGTGTTCTTGGGCCGTCGCAGGCCGAACCCGGCGATCCGGATGGGGTACGGCAGACCCGCCATCACATGCCAGGTGCCGCGGTCAACGCTGGCCGCGCATACCCGTACGAGGACCTCGTCGCGGTCGATGCGAGGCGTTTCGGTGGCCGCCAGGCGCAGGACGTCTTCGGGCGCGACCCCGTACCGGTCCTGGACGATCGACTTCATGGTGTTCCTGCCTGCGACTGTCACGGTGGTCGGCGCTGATAGCTGCTTGGCGTGCATCACGACGCTCCAAAGATGGCTCGCTCCTTACTGCGTAAGGTTTACCCTTACGCAGTAAGGTGTCAAGTGGTCGATCGGAGGAGCAGATGACCGCACGGACGGACCCGGCCCGCACGCCCCCTCGTATCCCGCTCACCCGCAGCAAAGTGCTCCGGGCGGCGGTCGCACTCGCCGACGAAAGCGGTCTGGCAGCGGTCACCATGCGCAAACTGGGCGAGGCGGTCGGGGTGGAGGCCATGTCCCTGTACACCCATGTCGCGAACAAGGGCGACCTGCTCGACGGGATGATCGACATGGTGTTCAGCGAGATCGACGTGGCGTCCGGCGGGACGGAATGGAAGACGGCGATGCGACAGCGGGCGATCTCCGTCCGTCAGGCTCTGGCCCGACACCGCTGGGCCATCGGTCTGATGGAGTCGCGGACCACCCCCGGCGCTGCGACGCTGCGGCACCACGACGCCGTGCTCGCCTGCCTGCGCTCCGCCGGCTTCTCGATCGAACTGGCCGCGCACGCTTACTCGGCCCTCGACAGCTACGTCTACGGGTTCGCCCTGCAGGAGCGCGGCCTGCCGTTCGACTCTCCCGAGAAGACCGGCCAGGTCGCCGAGACCATGCTGATGCAGCTCCCGGCCGGCCAGTACCCCTACCTGACCGAGATGGCCACTGAGCACGTGCTCCGGCCCGGGTACGACTACGGCAACGAATTCGAATTCGGGCTCGACCTGATCCTTGACGGGCTGGAGAGGGCCGTAGCCGACGCAAACGGTCCAGCGACGGACCCTGACAATGATGGGACCGCATCGTGATCTTGCAGCAGTTCGCTCTGCCGACCGGTCGGCTGGGAAGCGTGATCGGGGCGTACATGGCCCGGGGCAATGCCCGGTTGGCACAGCGGGTGGTCGACGCGCTCGAGCTGAGTGGCGACGAGAGCGTCCTCGAGATCGGCTACGGGCCTGGCGTAGGGCTACTGCGGCTGGCCGAACGCCTGCCGCGGGGAAGGGTGTACGGCATCGACCCGTCCCCGGTGATGCGCACACAGGCAGCAGCCCGCATTCGCCACGTGGCGGAGCGCGTGGAGCTGGCCGAGGGAACGGCACAGACCCTGCCCTGGCCTGCGGAGGCGTTCAACGCGGTCTGCTCGGTCAACAGCGTTCAGCTATGGCAGCCACGAGAGCCGTCCCTCAAGCAGGTCCTCGACTCCCTCGTCCCGGGCGGTCGCCTCGCGCTCGGCGTCAGCGAGCGGGCCGTGCTACCCGCAGGCCACTTCGCAGGCCGCACCTACGACGGCGAACTGTGTCCAGCACTGGAAGAAACCGGCTTCACTCAGGTAGCCGCGACCTGGTTCAAGGACAGCACCCGCTGGCAACTGCTGGTCCTGGCCCGCAAACCGTAAGACCTTCCGTGCGCCTGAGCATGCTAAGACCGACCGGCAAATGGATCACTTGAGACGGCGGGTGGTGGGGCGCCCATCCCATCGGTAGCGGGTGGTGGCGCGGCGGATCAGCATGCGGAGTGTGACGAGTACGGCTGCCAGGTAGAGGTAGAACTCCACGACGGCGCTGTTCTTCTCGGTACAGCGTCGCAGCTTGCCGTAGCCGTTCATCCACGAGTGCGCCCGCTCCACGGTCCACCGCTTGCCGGCCTGGATCGGGGCAGGCACTCCCTTGCGGGCGATCTCGCCAGTGAAGCCCAACTCCTGAAGCAGAGAACGGGACTTGTTGTTGTCGTAGCCGCGGTCGAGGTCAACGTTCACGCTCCCCGGCATGGTCCCGACCTGGTCCATCGACGGAGAGCGAGCAGGAGGCCGTGAAGAGGTGGGGCGCAGACTTGAGTCTCCTGCAGGGGGAGACAGGAAGGTGAGCTCATGGACGGCGGCATCCTCTACTCGATCGGTGAACTGGCCCAGCGCACCGGGCTGACAGTCAAGACGATCCGGTTCTACTCCGATCGCGGCATCGTGGCGCCTGCTGATCGCACCCACGCCGGCTACCGGCGCTACGCCCCGGATGCCGTCGCTCGCCTTGCCCTCGTGCGGACACTGCGAGAACTGGGACTCGGCCTCGACACAATCCGGCGGGTCGTGGATCAGGAACTCACCCTCAGCGAAGTCGCCGCCGAGCACGCCGCCGCACTGGACGTGCAGATCAGCATCCTGCGTCTGCGACGGGCGGTGCTGACCGCCGCCGCCAAACGCCGGCCCACCCCCAAGGAGATGGAACTCATGCACCAGCTGGCCACACTGTCCGAAGCCGAACGCCGACGCTTGATCGACGACTTCCTCGACACCGTCTTCGGTGGCCTCCACCGCAGCTCCCACCATGCAGCAGCTCGGCGCTCCATGACACCAGAGCTCTCCGACACCCCAACAGACGAGCAGGTCAGGGCATGGGTGGAGCTGGCCGAACTGTCCCTGGACCCGGATTTCCGCGCCAGTGTGCGGCGCCTGGCCGAAGACCATGTGGCCGGCCTGCCCGACAGCGCCCCCACGCCACCGCGCCCAGACATGGTCGCCGTCGCCCGTGATCTCGTGGGACCAGCCGTGGCGTGCGGTATCAGCCCGGATTCGCCCCAGGCCGATCCTGTCGTCGCGGCACTCACCGCTCACTGCGCGCTCGCCCATGGCCGCCCCGACGACGCCGAGCTGCACCGGTGGCTGCTGCACCGTCTGGAAGCCGCGAGCGATCCGCGCAGGGACCAATACCTCCAACTGCTCGCGCTGATCAACGATTGGCCGGCACCGGAACGCCTCGCCCCAGTGATCGACTGGTCCGTCACAGCTCTGCGGATACGGACAGCTCGGTGACCCTCTTACTGCGTCCCTGGAGCCCGGCGGACGCTGCCGACCTGGTTGAGCTGTATCGAGATGACACCCTGCGCCGCTGGACGAGTTCAGCCGTGAACGACGAGACGAGCGCGGCACGGTGGATTCAGGACCAGCAACGGGGATGGGAGATGGGAGACCGCTTCGGATTTGCCATCGTGGAATCCCAAGCAGCCGGTCTTGAGGGGAGGTTGACGGGTCACGTGGTCCTCAAGAACGTCATCCCACGCGCTTCGTCCGCCGAGGTTGGCTACTGGACCGCGGCCCATGCACGCGGCCGGGGAGTGGCACCCAGAACACGCCAGGTGCTGACGGACTGGGCCTTCACCGCCTTCCCCGGTGACGGACTGACGCGCCTTGAACTCCTGCATCAAGTGGACAACCGAGCGTCATGCCGTGTCGCGCAGAAGAGCCGGTACGAGCTGACCACGCTCCTGCCCGCGGCACCGCCCGCATACCCCCTTGCCGGTCACCTGCACGTACGGGTACGCGACCTCTGACCCAGCCGGGTAGCTACCCTCGCACCGCTGCTGACGGCTCCCCCATGGGCAGTCAGTCATTTCAGAAACCCCC
>CAYNNX010000479.1:0-2688 GCA_964398515.1 uncultured Streptantibioticus sp.
GACGATCGCACCGAAGAGCAGCGTGACCGCCCCGACGACCGCGACCGCCAGCTGGGCGTCGGGTGCCCCGTTGAAGATGGCCGACGACCGGGTGATCAGGTAGACGCCCGCGGTCACCATGGTCGCCGCGTGGATCAGCGCGGAGACCGGGGTCGGACCCTCCATCGCGTCCCCGAGCCAGGACTGCAGCGGCACCTGGGCCGACTTGCCGCATGCGGCGAGCAGCAGCATCAGCCCGATCGCGGTGAGCCTGCCCTCCGAGGCCGCCCCCGCGTGCGCGAAGACCGGGCCGAAGGAGAAGGTCCCGAACCAGGCGAAGAGCAGCATGATCGCGATCGACAGCCCGACGTCGCCGACGCGGTTGACGATGAACGCCTTCTTGGCGGCCGTCGCCGCGCTCGGCTTGTGCTGCCAGAAGCCGATCAGCAGGTAGGAGGCGAGGCCCACGCCCACCCACCCGACGTACAGCAGCAGGTAGTTGTCGGCGAGGACCAGCAGGAGCATCGCCGCGAGGAAGAGGTTGAGGTACCCGAAGAAGCGGCGGCGGTTCTCGTCGTGGGCCATGTAGCCGATCGAGTAGATGTGGATCAGCGTGCCCACACCGGTGATCAGCAGGACGAAGGTCATGGAGAGCTGGTCGAGCTGGAAGGCCACGTCCGCCCGGAACCCGGCGACCTGCACCCAGGTGAACAGGTGCGAGGTCATCGTCCGTGCGGCGCCGCTGCGGCCCAGCATGTCGGCGAAGAGCAGGGCGCCCAGGGCGAAGGAGACGGCCGCCAGAAGGCAGCCGATCCAGTGGCCGACGCGGTCGAGCCGACGCCCTCCGACGAGCAGGATGCCCGCCCCGAGAAGTGGAGCCCCGATCAGGGCTCCGATGAGGTGATCCACGTCAACTGCCCCTATCTACAGCTTCATCAGGCTGGCGTCGTCGACCGAGGCCGAGTGGCGGGAGCGGAAGAACGTCACGATGATCGCGAGGCCGACCACGACCTCCGCCGCCGCGACGACCATGGTGAAGAAGGCGAAGAGCTGGCCGTCGAGGTTGCCGTGCAGCCGGGAGAAGGTGACGAACGCGAGATTGCAGGCGTTCAGCATCAGCTCCACGCACATGAAGACGATGATCGCGTTCCGCCGGATCAGCACCCCTGCCGCACCGATGGTGAACAGCAGGGCCGACAGGTAGAGATAGTTGGCAGGGTTCACTTGGCCGCCCCGTTCTCGTGTTCGCGCCTGCGCGCCTCGGCCTCGGTCTCCTCCGGCTCGGTCACGGACTCCGCCTCACGCTCCAGGTAGTCCTCCGACCGCTGCTCCAACTCGGCGAGGCGCTCGACCCGTTCGCCGCGCACGTCGCGGATCTGGCCGCGGGCCCGCAGCGTCTCGCTGACGCTCAGCTCCGCGATGCTGCCGTCCGGCAGCAGGCCGGGGATGTCGACGGCGTTGTGCCGGGCGTAGACACCGGGTGTGGGCAGCGGGGGGACTTGCTCGCCGCGGCGGACGCGGGCCTCGGACAGCTCCCGCTGGGTGGCGGCGCGTTCGGTGCGCTCCCGGTGGGTGAGGACCATCGCGCCGACGGCCGCCGTGATCAGCAGGGCGCCGGTGATCTCGAAGGCCCACACATAGGTGGTGAAGATCAGCTTGGCGAGCCCCTCGACGTTGCCCTGGGCGTTGGCTCGGCCCAGGCCCTGGAAGTCGCGCACCGAGGCGTTGCCGAGCCCGGCGATCAGCAGGACGCCGAAGCCGAGGCCGGCGAGGGCCGCCGCCCAGCGCTGCCCCTTGATCGTCTCGCGCAGGGAGTCGGCGGCCGTGATGCCGACGAGCATGACGACGAAGAGGAAGAGCATCATGATCGCGCCGGTGTAGACCACGATCTGCACGACGCCCAGGAAGTACGCGCCCTGCGCCAGATAGAAGACGGCGAGCACGATCATCGTGCCCGCCAGCGACAGCGCGCTGTGCACCGCCTTCTTCATCGACACGGTGCCCAGGGCGCCGAGGACGGCGACCACGCCGAGCACCCAGAACTGGACCGCTTCCCCGGTGGATGTCGCCATCAGGCCGCCCCCCTCGGGTGGGCCGTGGCCTCGGGCCCGGCGGCCTGCGCCTCGTCGGCGGCCACCTCGTCGGCCCTCTTCTCGCCCTTGCCGGCCGCGGTCTGCCGCACCGTGCCCGGCGCGGCCCCGGTGATCCTGCCGAGGTAGTAGTCGTCCTCGGTGGCACCGGGGTAGATCGCGTGCGGGGTGTCGACCATGCCCTCGGTCAGCCCGGCGAGCAGCTCCTCCTTGGTGTAGATGAGCGACTCGCGGGTACTGTCGGCGAGTTCGTACTCGTTGGTCATCGTCAGCGCCCGCGTCGGGCACGCCTCGATGCACAGGCCGCACAGGATGCACCGGGCGTAGTTGATCTGGTAGACGCGGCCGTAGCGCTCACCCGGGGAGTAGCGCTCCTCGTCGGTGTTGTCGGCGCCCTCGACGTAGATCGCGTCCGCCGGACACGCCCAGGCGCACAACTCGCAGCCGATGCACTTCTCCAGGCCGTCGGGGTGGCGGTTGAGCTGGTGACGGCCGTGGAAGCGCGGCGCCACCGGCTTCTTGTACTCCGGGTACTGCTCGGTCAGCCGCTTTTTGAACATGGCCTTGAAGGTCACGCCGAAGCCGGAATCGCTGGTGCGCGTGCTCGTCGGCAGGCATG
>CAYNNX010000479.1:2698-5075 GCA_964398515.1 uncultured Streptantibioticus sp.
ACCATAGGCGTAAGGATTCAGCGTCTGCGGCAGCACGCCGAAGCCGGCCACCGGATTGTGGAACTCAGGCATCCTCGGCCTCCTTTCCGTCACTCTCAGTATCGGCGCCACCACTGACAATCAACTGGCGCTCCCCCCGCGGCCGTCGGCGCGGCACCGGCGGCAGGGTCTGACCGGGCAGCGGCGGTACGGGGAAGCCGCCCGCCATCGGGTCGAACGCGGTGCCCGCCCCGGCCGCCTCGCCCTCACCGGCCTTCCTGCGGCCCCGGTCCCGGAAGACGTCGCCGACCAGCGAGAGCAGCAGGATGGCGAGGACACCGCCGCCCACGTAGAGCAGGATCCGCTGGAAGTCGTAGTTCTCGTTGCGCAGCGCCCGTACCGCGGCGACCAGCATCAGCCAGGTCACCGAGACCGGGATGAGGACCTTCCAGCCCAGCTTCATGAACTGGTCGTAGCGCATCCGCGGGAGCGTGCCGCGCAGCCAGATGAAGACGAACAGCAGCAGCTGGACCTTGAGGGTGAACCACAGCAGCGGCCACCAGCCGTGGTTGGCGCCGGCCCAGAAGGCGGATACCGGCCAGGGGGCGCGCCAGCCGCCGAGGTAGAGGGTGGTCGCGATCGCCGAGACGGTCACCATGTTGACGTACTCGGCGAGCATGAACAGGGCGAACTTGATCGAGGAGTACTCGGTGTTGAAGCCGCCGACCAACTCGCCCTCGGCCTCGGGGAGGTCGAAGGGGGCGCGGTTGGTCTCGCCGACCATCGCCACGACGTAGACGAGGAAGGAGACCGGCAGCAGCAGCACGTACCACCGGTCGTGCTGGGCGGCGACGATCTGCGAGGTCGACATCGAGTGGGAGTAGAGGAAGACGGCGGCGAACGACACGCCCATCGCGATCTCGTAGGAGATCATCTGGGCCGTCGAGCGCAGCCCGCCCAGCAGCGGGTAGGTCGAGCCGGAGGACCAGCCCGCCAGCACGATGCCGTAGATGCCGACCGAGGCGATCGCCAGGATGTAGAGGATGCCGACGGGCAGGTCGGTCAGTTGCATCGGGGTGCGGTGGCCGAAGACCGAGACCTCGTTGTCGGCCGGGCCGAAGGGGACGACCGCGAAGGCCATGAAGGCCGGGATCGCGGAGACGACGGGCGCCAGGATGTAGACCACCTTGTCGGCGCCCTTGACGACGACGTCCTCCTTGAGCATCAGCTTCACGCCGTCGGCCAGGGACTGGAGCATGCCCCAGGGGCCGTGCCGGTTGGGGCCGATGCGCAACTGCATCCACGCGACGACCTTGCGCTCCCAGACGATGGAGAACAGCACCGTCAGCATGGCGAACGCGAAGGCGAAGACCGCCTTGATGACGATCAGCCACCAGGGGTCGCGTCCGAAGTAGGAGAGGTTCTCCGCCGCGTACTCGATCACTGGTCCACTTCCTTCGGGCTGCCTGCG
This sequence comes from uncultured Streptantibioticus sp., assembly GCA_964398515.1. GTDB lineage: Bacteria > Actinomycetota > Actinomycetes > Streptomycetales > Streptomycetaceae > CAYNNX01. Next base: position 4,149 of record CAYNNX010000479.1, read on the forward strand.
GGACCGATGCGCACCAGCTCACCGGGGACCGCGCCGAGGTCGTCCGGGACGCCGCCGCCGACGGAGTTCAGCGGCAGCCACACCACGCGGTCGGGCATCGGCGTGATGCGCAGCGGGAGCCGTACGCTCCCGCGCGGACCGGTGACGGTGAGCTCGTCGCCGTCCGCCACGCCCGCCTCGCCGGCCGTGGCGGCCGACAGCCGGGCGACCGCCTCGTGCCGGGTCCCGGCGAGCGCCTCGTCGCCGTCCTGCAGCCGGCCCTGGTCGAGCAGGAGCCGGTGTCCGGCGAGCACCGCCTCGCCCGGCTCCGGCCGGGGCAGCGGCCGGTGGGACGCCGCGGGCGCCTCGGCTCGCGGGCCCTGCCACGTTCCCAGTCTGCGCAGTTCGTCGCGGGCCGCGCGCACGTCGGGCAGCGCCAGACGGCAGTCCATCGCGTCCGCGATCATGTTCAGTACGCGCAGGTCCGGCATCATGTGGCGCAGCGCCATCTGGTCCGGTTTGAGCGCGCCCTCGAAGGGGCGGGCCCTGCCCTCCCAGTCCAGGAACGTTCCCGCCTTCTCCACGACCGCGGCCACCGGCAGCACCACGTCGGCCCGTTCGGCGACCTCGCTCATCCGCTGCTCGAGGCTGACCAGGAACCCCACCCGGTCCAGCGCCTCCCGGGCGCGCGCGGGATCGGGCAGGTCGGCGACCTCGACGCCGCCGACGAGCAGCGCCGCCAGCTCACCGGTGGCCGCGGCTTCCAGGATCCGGTCGGTGTCCCGCCCGGAGCGGTGCGGCAGCTCCGCGGCCCGCCACACCTCGGCCACCTCGCCGCGGGCCCGCGGATCGGCCGACGGACGGCCGCCGGGCAGCAGTCCGGGCAGCAGCCCTCCGGGCAGCAGGCGGCCGCCTCGCGTGATGGTGAAGCGAGCGACGACTTCGCGG
>CAYNNX010000480.1:0-5065 GCA_964398515.1 uncultured Streptantibioticus sp.
TGACCGCGCTGCGTTCGACGAGTTGTACCGGCGCACGTCACCGTGGCTGGCGGTGCGGTTGCGCCGCCGCTGCACGGACGAGCAGATCGTCGCCGAGGTCATGCAGGAGACCTATCTGGCGGTGTGGCGCGCGGCGGGCGCGTTCGCCGGGAGCGCGGTCGGCGGGACGGGCGTCGGGTGGCTGTGGACGATCGCGGCGCGCCGCCTCGTCGACGCGTTCCGGCGCCGTGCCCACCACGCCGAACCGCCGGTCGCCGCCGCCGAGCGGGCGGTGGTGCCCGCGGCGGAGGACGAGGCACTCGCCGGAACCGTCGGCGGCGACGTCGGCGAAGCCCTGCGGCAACTGGCGCCGGAACTGCGGCAGGTCCTGCAGGCCACGGTGCTCGACGGGCTCTCCATCCGGGAGACCGCCGTCCTGCTCAGACTGCCCGAAGGCACGGTCAAGACCCGCGCCCGCCGGGCCCGGATCGCGATGCGGGAGGCGCTGACATGAGCGGGGAACACGCGTCGAGGCAGTTGATCGACGCCTACGCACGTGGTGACGCGACGATGGCCGCGGACACGGTATGGGCGTTGGAGGCCCATCTGGAGACATGCGCGCCGTGCCGGAGTCGCCTGGCGGCCTGTGTGGCCACCGAGGCGCCCGGTATCGCCGCGCTCGTCGACACCGTCCGGGCCGGTCTGGAACCGCAGTTGGACGCGGCCGGCAGGGCGCCCTCGCGGCGACACCGCCCGTGGTGGGTGTCGTCCTGGCTGACGCCGGTCATGACCCCGTGGCTGGCCATGACCGTCGTCGTCACCTTGATGGCGCTGCTGCTGAACGCGGTCGCGTCGCCGTCGTTCTTCGGTGACGCCTCGCCCGTGTTGCTGATCGCGCCTGTGCTGCCGCTGTGCGGTGTCGCCGCATCGTGGTCACGCGGCCTGGACCCGGCGTACGAACTGACGGCCTCGACCGCCCGGGCCGGCCTGCCCCTGCTTCTCAGGCGCACCACGGCGGTTCTCGTGGTGGTCCTGCCCGGGCTCCTGGTGGGGGGATGGCTGACCGGAACCATGACGGTCGCGCAGTGGCTGCTGCCCTCCCTGGCCTTCACCTCCACCGCCCTGGCGCTGGGCAGCGTGGTCGGCGTGACCCGCGCCGCCACCGGGCTGGCGGTCGCGTGGGGCGTCGTCGTCGTGGTACCCGCGTGGGCCACCGGCCACGTCCCCCTTACCCTGCGGCTTGTCCTCCAGCCGGACCAACTGCCCGGGTGGGGGCTGCTCCTCGCGCTCGGCATCGGCGCCGTGATCGCCCGTAGAAACGCGTACTCAACGCTGTGAAACCATCATCGACCCTCGAAAGGGACCACCGCATGACGCCCACCGCGAGCGAGGCCGACACCGCGCCGAAAACCTACGCCTGGGAGATCCGGGCCGGCGGCCTGAGAGTACGCGTCGGACGCAAGAAGATGGCCGTCGACGGGCTCGACCTCTGCCTGGGCATCGGCACCCACGGCCTCCTGGGGCCCAACGGAGCGGGAAAGACCACCCTGATCCGGACGCTGGCCACCGTGCTGCGCCCCACCGAGGGCGAACTGGAGCTGCTCGGCACCTCCGTGGGCGGGATGGTCGACCACCGCGCAGTGCGTCGCCGGATCGGCTACCTGCCGCAGGATTTCGGCTACTACAAGCGCTTCACGGTGCGTGAGTTCGTCGAGTACATGGCCTGGTTGAAGGAGGTTCCGAAGGCGGACGTCCCGGGAGCCGTCCAGCGGGCCGTGGAACGGGTGGGCCTGGCTGACCGCGCCGACCATCGGATGAAGACCCTGTCCGGCGGCATGGTGCGGCGGGCCGGCATCGCCCAGGCCATCGTCAACGACCCTGCGGTGCTGCTGCTGGACGAGCCGACAGTCGGCCTGGACCCGGCGCAGCGACTGCGCTTCCGCGAGCTGCTCCAGGAACTGGGCCACGACACCTGTGTGGTCGTCTCCACCCACCTGGTCGAGGACGTCGCGGCCGCCTGCTCCGATGTGGTGCTCTTCGCCGACGGCCGCCTCGTCTTCCAGGGGACGCCGGACGGCCTGGCCGCTGCGGGCGGCCCCGAGTACCCGGGCGACAGCCCCCTGGAGCGCGGCTACTCGGCGCTGCTGCGCAACGCCGGTCAGCAGGGAGGCACCTGGTGAACGGACGTGTCCTGCGCATCGAACTGAAGCGCTCCGTCGCCCCGTGGCCCGGCGTCGTCGTCCTGGCAGGCAGCCTGGCGGTCTTCTGTCTGATCGACGGGATCTGGTGGCAGGGCACCGCGGGGTGGGCGGCCCAGTGGACCTCCATGGCCCTCTGGACCCGGTACCTGCTGGTCTTCTGGTGGCCGCTCGTGGTGGGCATGGGAGCGGTGTACGGGCTGCGCGAATCCCGTTCGCGGATGGCCGAACTACTGACGACCACGCCGCTGCCGGCCTGGCGCCGTGCGGCGCTGCCGGCCGGTGCGATGGCGCTGGCGTTGGCGTCGGGCTTCGGCCTCCTCGTCCTGGTGGGCGGAGTCCAGGTGGCCCTCGGCGCCGCCACCTACATGCCCCTTGGTTGGCTGCCGATCTCGCTGGTGGCGGCGCTGTCCCTCGTCGCGGGGGCCGTGTTCGGCATGGGCGTCGCGCGGGCCGTGCCCTCCGTGCTCACCCCGCCGACCCTGATGGTGTTCCTGTTGCTGACGGCCCTCCTCCTGCGGCAGAGCAATGAGGGGGCACTGCCTTCGAGCATCCCGCCGAACCGGCTCGCCCAGCTGTCCCCGGCGACCGCGGAGCCGCGGGAGATGCTGCTGACCCTGTCCGGCTCCGTGCACCTCGGTCAGACGCTCTGGCTGCTCGGCCTGCTCGCCACCGGATTCGCACTGCTGTCGGCCGCCACCCGCCGGGCCCGGCTGCTCGCGGTGGCGCCCGTCCTGGCCGGCGCGGCCCTGGCCCTGCTGATCCTCCCGGCCGCTCCGCGCGACACCTACGTCATCGACAAGGCCGCCGCCACCCTGGTCTGCGACGGACCGGTGTGCGTGACGCAGGCAAGCCGCTCACGCCTGCCCGAGCTCGCGCCGCGCGGCAAGGAGGCGCTGCGCGTGCTGCACAACGCCCTCGGTGACGAGGCGCCGAACTCGGTGCGGGAGGACACCGAGCTGCGCGCGCTCGGCGACCCACGCAAACTCTCCGGCAATGTGGTGCTGATCGACTTCGACGACCCGCTGATCGCCCATGCGGCGGGGGCGGAACTGACCCGCCTCCTGGTCGCCCAGGGCCTGGCACCGAACTGCGCACCGCGCACCCCCTGGGAGGGCGGGGGGCAGGTCGACATCCCCGCACAGAGCATCGCCGCGAGCTGGGCCCTCGGCGATCGCCAGTTCGAACCGCTGCAGGTGCCGGACACCTACGCATACTCGCAGGGTGCATGGGCGAACGCCAAAGCCGCCTGGGAGAAGCTGACGGCCCTGCCGCCGACCGAGCAGCGCTCGCGGATCGCCCAGACGCATGCCGCCGCGCTCTCCTGCAAGAACGAGCTCGCGGCGCTGACGGGGGAGACATCCCCATGAGATGGCTGATGCTGTACGCGCGTTCACGGCAGGTGCCCACCTCGGCCGCCGCGGTCGCGCTCGTCGCGCTGACGGTGTGGGCCCTCGACGGTCCAGGATCGGTGGACCTGGGGATCGCGGTCCTGGTCCTCACCGCGAACGTGGCGGCCGCTTCCGTCGGGCTGGGCGGGCAGGATGCCGCGCTGGATCGGACGGCCGCGATCCGGTGGATGCCCCGGCGGGCGGCGCACGTGCTGCTGGCCGGCGCGGTCGCCGGTGCGGCGCTGCTCGCGGTCCAGGCGGCGGGAGCCAAGCTCGCCCCGGCTGCGCTCGTCGTTCGGGACAGCGCGGGCCTGGTCGGCCTGGCCGCGCTCGGGGCGGTGCTGTGCGGGGCACAGTTCGCATGGACCCTGCCGATCGGCTGGCTCGCGTTCAGCCTCCTCGTCCCGGTTCCGCCCGGCATCGCGGGAGAGGTGGGCGGCTGGATGATCATTTCTCCCGCCACAACGGCGTCCACCGCGACCGCGTGGGCCCTGCTGGCGACCGGCACCGTGCTGTACGCCACAGCAGGACCAAGGCGGTAACGGACACGCCCCGCGCCGAGCGCTTCAGTTGGCGAAGCTCGCCAACTGAAGCGCTCCTTACCGTGTTGGCGGGTTGATTCCGGTCCTTCGTACGATCGGGAGACCCGGGGGCCTGGGTGTGGTTGGAAGCGCTCATGCCGTACGTGTGGCTTTGACTGATAGGCCGCCCAGTGCCCGACGACACGGCCACTCATTGGGATGAGCGAACAGAGATCGCTCCGTAAGGACACGTCGGCGTGATCGTCTGCAGGGACTTAGTCAACCGATCGACAAGGGAGGCTCGGGTGCCCGAGCTCTGGGCGGGGACGGACGCCGGCAAGGCCGCCCACCACTGCACGGTGATCGACGCAGACGGGAGGAAGGTGCTCTCGCGCCGAGTACCGAACAACGAGGCGGAACTGCTGGCGCTGATAGGCGACGTCCCAGTCGCGCCACCACGGGACGACCAGCAGCAGCCGCAGGAGCTCGGGCAGGCCGATCGCGACCAGGGCCGCACCTCCTTCGGAGTCGGCGTAGAGGATGGGACGTTCCTCGCCGCCTTCACCGCAGAAGAAGTACGTGCCCCCGGCGCCGTCGCCGACGAAGCCCTCGAGCGCGGCGCCCGAGGCAAGGTGGACTTGTTCGACACGGTCGCCTCGGTCCAGGTCGAAGTCACCTGGCCAAGCGAGGAAACCGACCGTTTCGTGCTGTGCGCGGACGGCAGCGATCAACGATTCCATGCGCCGCACCTTACGGCTCACTGAACCCTTCCCATCCTGTGGTTTGAGGCTGATGTCGATGGGCTGGCGGGGGGCGTGACGCGGCAGGGCTCCTGATCGTTCGGTTGGCGATCTCACTCATCAACGCCCTGACGCAGGGGCCCTGTTGGTCCCGTTTCGCTTAGTGGTCGGCGCCGTAAATCCTTCGGGGGTTGACTCCGGAGTCTGTCGCGTGCGCAGTGCCGGGTCAGAACATT
>CAYNNX010000481.1:0-5061 GCA_964398515.1 uncultured Streptantibioticus sp.
CCCTGGTCACACCAAGAGCCCCCTGTCGGGTTCGAACCGACGACCCCCGCTTTACAAGAGCGGTGCTCTGGCCAGCTGAGCTAAGGAGGCGCGGCCGGTGACGCCTGGAAGCGTGCGGCCAAGTGCAGGGTATCAAGGGATGGGGGTGGGACCACGTGGAAATCAGGGTGGGGCGGAGGGCTGACAACGGACGGGGGGTGCAGGTAGCGTCGCGGGAAGTTCACGACTGGTGGACTAGACCTTGCTTCGGGGTGTCGTGCCAGACCCCCGGAGGGAGCTTCCTTTACTCGGATCGTCCGGCACGTTCCTGCCGGTGGAGGGACCACAACACCATGGCCAGTGTCACGTTCGACAAGGCGACACGTATCTATCCCGGATCGGAGCGGGCCGCGGTCGACGCGCTCGACATCGAGATCGCGGACGGCGAGTTCCTCGTACTCGTCGGGCCGTCCGGCTGCGGCAAGTCGACCAGCCTGCGCATGCTCGCCGGACTGGAGGACGTCGACAAGGGGGCGATCCGCATCGGCGAGCGGGAAGTGACGCACCTGCCGCCGAAGGACCGGGACATCGCCATGGTGTTCCAGAACTACGCGCTCTACCCGCACATGACCGTCGCCGACAACATGGGCTTCGCGCTCAAGATCGCCGGGGTCAACAAGGCGGACATCCGCAAGCGGGTCGAGGAGGCGGCGAAGATCCTCGACCTCACCGAGTACCTCGACCGCAAGCCCAAGGCGCTCTCCGGCGGCCAGCGGCAGCGCGTCGCCATGGGCCGGGCGATCGTCCGCGAGCCGCAGGTGTTCCTGATGGACGAGCCGCTGTCGAACCTCGACGCCAAGCTGCGCGTGCAGACGCGCACCCAGATCGCCGGCCTGCAGCGGCGGCTCGGGACGACCACGGTCTACGTCACGCACGACCAGATCGAGGCCATGACGATGGGCGACCGGGTCGCCGTGCTCAAGGGCGGGGTGCTCCAGCAGGTGGACTCCCCGCGCAACATGTACGACCGGCCGGCCAACCTGTTCGTGGCCGGGTTCATCGGCTCCCCAGCCATGAACCTGGTCGAGGTGCCGATCACCGACGGCGGTGTGAAGTTCGGCAACAGCGTCGTGCCGGTCAGCCGGGAGGCCCTCACCGCCGCCGCGGACAAGGGCGACCGCACGGTGACCGTCGGCATCCGGCCCGAGCACTTCGACATCGCCGGCGGCGGGACCGAGGCGCTCGACAAGGACGCCCCGGCCGGTGTGGCCGTCACGGTCAACGTCGTCGAGGAACTCGGCGCCGACGGCTACGTCTACGGCTCCGCCGAGGTCGGCGGCGCGCAGACGGACATCGTGGTCCGCGTCGGAGGCCGCCAGGTGCCGCTCAAGGGCGACGTGCTCCACGTCGTACCGCGCGCGGGCGAGACCCACGTCTTCTCGACCTCCACCGGCGAACGCCTCAGCGACTGACACACGCGCTCCCGACACGTACGGCCACCCGCACTCCTGCCGCGGGTGGCGGCACCCGTGCTTCCCGGGCGTCACCGGCGTGGGATGTTGCGGACGTTGGCGCGGGCCAGGTCGAGCATCTTGCCGACGCCGCCGTCGAGGACGGTGCGGCCGGCCGAGAAGGCGAATCCGATGACCTGCCCGGCGGACAGGCGCGGCGGCATCGACAGGGCGTTGGGGTCGGTCACCAGCTCCACCAGGCAGGGGCCGTCGTGGGCCAGCCCCTCGGCCAGGGCCGCGCGTACCCGGTCGGGCTGCTCGACCCGGATCGCGTGGATGCCCGCGGCCCGGGCGATCGCCGTGTAGTCCACCGGCTCGTGGTCGGTCTGGTAGTCGGGCAGGCCGTCGACCATCATCTCCAGCTTGACCATGCCGAGTGAGGAGTTGTTGAACAGGATGATCTTCACCGGCAGGTTGTGCAGTTTGACCGTGAGCAGCTCACCCATGAGCATGCCCAGTCCGCCGTCGCCGGAGAGCGAGATCACCTGGCGGCCGGGGTGGGCGAACTGGGCGCCGATCGCGTGCGGCAGGGCGTTGGCCATGGTGCCGTGGAGGAAGGAGCCGATGACGCGGCGGCGTCCGTTGGGGGTGATGTACCGGGCCGCCCACACGTTGCACATGCCGGTGTCGACGGTGAACACCGCGTAGTCGGCGGCGAGTTCGTCCAGGATCTTGGCCGGGTACTCCGGGTGGATCGGCACGTACCGGTCCACGTCGCGGGTGTAGGCGTGCACCACGGTCTCCAGGGCCTTGGCGTGCCGGCGCAGCGCCCGGTCCAGGAACGACCGGTCGGCCTTTGCCTCCACCAGCGGCAGCACCGCCCGCAGTGTCTCGCGCACGTCGCCGTGCACGCCGAGTTCGAGGACCGTACGGGCGCCGAGCCGGCCGGCGTCGTGGTCGATCTGGACCGTGCGGGCCTGCGGAAGGAAGTCGTCGTAGGGGAAGTCGGTGCCCAGCAGCAGCACCAGCTCCGCTTCGTGCATGGCCTCGTAGCACGCGCCGTAGCCCAGCAGTCCGCTCATGCCGACGTCGTAGGGGTTGTCGAACTGGATCCACTCCTTGCCCCGCAGCGAGTGCCCGATCGGGGCGTGCACGCGACCGGCCAGCTCCATCACCTCGGCGTGCGCGTCCCGTACGCCAGCGCCGCAGAACATCATCACGGTGCGGGCGGAGTTGATCCTGGCCGCGAGCGCCTCGACCTGGTCGGGGGCGGGGACGACGCGGCCGAATGCGGTGACCAGGTCGTCGGCGCGCGTGGGGTTGGGGGCCTCGGCGTGGGCCAGGTCGCCGGGGACGACGACCACGGAGACGCCGCGGTGGCCGACCGCGCGCTGCATGGCGATCCGCAGGACGCGGGGCATCTGGGCGGGGGTACTGATCATCTCGCAGTACCGGCTGCAGTCGGTGAACACTCGCTCCGGGTGGGTCTCCTGGAAGAACCCGGTGCCGATCTGCTTTGCCGGGATGTGGGAGGCGAGCGCGAGGACGGGGGCGCCGGAGCGGTTGGCGTCGTAGAGGCCCTGGATCAGATGCGTGTTCCCGGGGCCGCAGCTGCCGGCGCACACGGCGAGCCCTCCGGTCACCTGCGCCTCCGCGGCCGCGGCGAACGCGCCCGCCTCCTCGTTGCGCACGTGCACCCAGTCGATGCCCTCCGTACGGCGCACCGCGTCCACGATCGGGTTGAGGCTGTCGCCCACCACCCCGTAGATCCGCTCCACCCCGGCCTGGCGGAGCACCTGCACGAACTGTCCGGCCACGTTCTGAACGGGCATCGTCACTCCCCCGACGGCAGGGTGGCGTTCCACACCGCGGAGGCCGGGATGGTCGGCCCCGTCGCCGCGAGGTGAGCGACCGCGGACCGGCTGTACTGCGTCGGGTTCATCAGCGACTCCTGCCGTTCGCTGCGCGGCTCGTCCCTTGAGTGTGGTCGTGCACACCCCCGATCCTGCGGGGGCGGGCCGCACCGCGCACCCGGAGCGGCAGGTCGCGTCGGCCGGGTGGCTGATCGACGCCCGGCCGCGCGGGCGTGTCTGCTCGTGCGCCCGGGCGCGGCACCCACGGGCAGGGCCCGGCCGGTCAGGTGTTCAGCGGCGCGCCGCCGTAGATCTCCACGGCCACCTGCCGCCGGCCGGCCGGCCGACCGTGCGCGGCCGGGCCGGGGCACCGGGCATGCGGCGCCGCCCGGGTGAACGTCACCACGCGCGGCGATGAACACCCGTACGGGGCATCGACCTGACCAGCCGTCGGTGACACACTGATGGCATACCGTCACGCCCTGTCAGTGCGAGGAACTTGCCCCTCCTGCGTGCCCGGCGGGCGTTCACCGGCCTCTACCCTGAGGAGGCGCCGTCGTGATACACCCCGACCCCCTGCCCGGTGACATCGGGCTCACCCAGATCTCCGGTGCCGTCGGCACGTTCATCCGCTTCGGCCAGTGGCTGAACGGCAACGGTTTCGGCGAGTACCAGCACGCTTTCCTCGTGCTCCCGGACGGCCGGCTGCTGGAGGCCGAGCCCGGGGGCGCGAGCATCCGTTCGCTGTCGAAGTACGACGGCGCACGCGTGCTTTACGCCTGCCCCGCGAGCCTCACCGACGAGCAGCGCGAGCGGATCTGCCAGGCCGCCCAGCGCTACGTCGGTGTGCCGTACTCGTTCGCCGACTACCTCGCGATCGCCGCGCACCGCTTCCGGCTGCCGCTGCCGGGACTGCGCGGCTACGTGGCCGCCTCCCGGCACATGATCTGCTCGCAACTGGTCGACCAGTGCTATCAGGACGCCGGGGTGCACCTCTTCGACGACGGCCGCTGGCCCGGGTACGTGACCCCGATGGCCCTCTACGACCTGCTGGCCAAGGGGGCCAAGGGAGTGCGGTCGGCCCCGGGGGAGGAGGGCGACCGTATGTCCGCCTGACCGCCGCGGGGCCGGCGCCCGCACGCCGCACCCTTCCGGATGACTACCCTGGTGCGCTCGGGCGAGGTCGTAGACGGTAGGGAGTGAGCGGTGGCGACGGGGCAGGCCGACGGCGGCGAGCTGGTCGGAAGGGTACTGGCCGGGCGCTACCGCGTCACGGCGCAACTCGGCCGGGGCGGCATGGGCGTGGTCTGCCGTGCGGTGGACCAACGCCTGGGCCGGGAGGTCGCGGTCAAGGTGCTGCGCGCCTACAACGACGCCTCCCCGGCCGAACTGGCCGATCTGCGCACCCGGATGGAGCGCGAGGCCCGGGCCGCCGCCCGCATCCGGCACGGCGGCGTCATCACGGTGCACGACGTGACCGACGAGGACGGCTGCCCCGTCATCGTGATGGAGTTCATCGACGGGCCCTCGCTGGACGGCGTGTTGAACGAGCGCGGTGCGATGGACCCCCGCGAGGCCGCGGCGATCGGCGCGAAGGTGATGGACGCCCTCGACGCCGCCCACCGCGCCGGGGTCCTGCACCGCGACGTCAAGCCCGGCAACGTACTGCTGGACCGCACGGGCCGGGTCGTCCTCACCGACTTCGGCATCGCCAGCATGGAGGCCCCCGGTGACGAGGCCGCCACCAAGCTGACCCGCAGCGGCGAACTCGTCGGCTC
>CAYNNX010000482.1:0-5061 GCA_964398515.1 uncultured Streptantibioticus sp.
AGGTGGTGGTCAGCACGTCCTCCGGCTTCTGCCACAGGCCCGCGAAGATCTCCTTGTAAGCGCGGGCGACCCGGGCCGGGGTCTCCTGGAGGCCTTCGCGGTCCGGGTCCTCGCCACAGGCGATCAGCAGTTCCCGGATCGCCTTCTCGGCCCGCTTCTCGTCGAACTCGCCGGCGGCGTAGCCCGCGTCGTCCAGCGTCACCGGGTCGGTCATGTGAGCCTCGTTCCTCGTGCCTGTGCAGGCCGTTCCTGTACACAACGGCGGAAAAGCCGCGCCTTCCAGGCTAGAACCCTGGAAGGCGCGGCTTTCATTCCTCGCTCATGAGGAGTCCGTCACATCACTACTCGCCGCTGCCCGAGTCCTCGGGAAGCTCGACGGTGTCGGCCGGCGTGGCCGGCTTGACCGCGGAGACCGACGGCGGGGTGGCGCCGTTGGCGTTGGTGCTGCCGTTGGTCAGGGCCAGCTCACGCGGAGAGAGCACCGGCGGGCGGGTGGAGGGGGTACGCCGCGAGGAGCCCGTCCACGCCGGACGCGGCGGGCGCTTGACGACGGGCTTGAAGATCTCGGCGATCTCCTCCTTGTTCAGCGTCTCCTTCTCCAGGAGCGCCAGAACCAGGTTGTCCAGCACGTCGCGGTTCTCGACCAGGATCTCCCACGCCTCGTTGTGCGCGGTCTCGATGAGCTTCTTGACCTCCTCGTCGACGAGCGCGGCGACCTCCTCCGAGTAGTCCCGCTGGTGGGTCATGTCACGGCCCAGGAACGGCTCGGAGTTGTCGGTGCCGAACTTGATCGCGCCGAGGCGCTCGGTCATGCCGTACTGGGTGACCATCGCGCGGGCGGTCGCCGTCGCCTTCTCGATGTCGTTGGCCGCACCCGTGGTCGGGTCGTGGAAGACCAGTTCCTCGGCAGCGCGGCCGCCCAGCATGTAGGCGAGCTGGTCGAGCATCTCGTTGCGCGTGGTGGAGTACTTGTCCTCGTCGGGCAGGACCATGGTGTACCCCAGCGCCCGGCCGCGCGACAGGATGGTGATCTTGTGCACCGGGTCGCTGTTCGGAGAGGCCGCCGCGACCAGGGCGTGGCCGCCCTCGTGGTACGCGGTGATCTTCTTCTCCTTGTCGGACATGATCCGGGTGCGCTTCTGCGGACCGGCCACGACGCGGTCGATGGCCTCGTCCAGCATCTTGTTGTCGATCAGCTTCCGGTCGCTGCGGGCGGTCAGCAGCGCCGCCTCGTTGAGCACGTTGCTCAGGTCGGCGCCGGTGAAGCCGGGGGTACGGCGGGCGACAGCCTGCAGGTCGACGTCGGGGGCGACCGGCTTGCCCTTCTGGTGGACCTTGAGGATCTCCAGGCGGCCCTGCAGGTCCGGGCGGTCCACGGCGATCTGCCGGTCGAATCGGCCCGGGCGCAGCAGCGCCGGGTCGAGGATGTCGGGCCGGTTGGTGGCCGCGATCAGGATCACGCCGCCCTTGACGTCGAAGCCGTCCATCTCGACGAGCAGCTGGTTCAGCGTCTGCTCGCGCTCGTCGTGGCCGCCGCCGAGGCCCGCGCCGCGGTGCCGGCCGACGGCGTCGATCTCGTCGACGAAGACGATCGCCGGGGCGTTCGCCTTGGCCTGCTCGAACAGGTCGCGGACCCGGGAGGCGCCGACACCGACGAACATCTCGACGAAGTCGGAACCCGAGATCGAGTAGAACGGCACCCCGGCCTCGCCCGCCACGGCTCGCGCCAGCAGCGTCTTGCCGGTGCCGGGCGGGCCGTAGAGCAGCACGCCCTTGGGGATCTTGGCACCGACGGCCTGGAACTTGGCGGGCTCCTGGAGGAACTCCTTGATCTCCTGGAGCTCCTCGACCGCCTCGTCGGCCCCTGCCACGTCGGAGAAGGTGGTCTTCGGGGTGTCCTTGGTGATCAGCTTGGCCTTGGACTTCCCGAAGTTCATCACCCGGGAGCCGCCGCCCTGCATCTGGTTCATCAGGAACAGGAAGACCACGACGATCAGCACGAAGGGCAGCAGCGACAGCAGAATGCCGACGAACGGATTCTGCTTCGACGGCGAGACGGTGTAGCCGTCGGGCAGCCTGTGCTGGTGATTGGTGTCGTCGACCTGGGCCTGCAGCGCCTTGGCGATGTCGACGCCCTGGGCGCCGATGTAGCTCGCCTTGATCTTGTCGCTGCCTGCGACCTTCTGGCCGTCGATGAGCTGGACCGAGATGGTCTGCTCGTCGCCGGTGGTGATCTTGGCCGACTTGGCGTAGCCCTTGTCGATCGCGTTGACGACCTGGCCGGTGTCCACCGTCTTGTAGCCGCCCGTCGAACCGACGACCTGCATCAAGACGACCACGGCAAGAACGGCCAGCACGATCCACATGACCGGCCCACGGAAGTAGCGTTTGACGTCCATCCATGCGGGGCGGCGACGCCCCGTCCCTCCTGCCACAGTGAGTGCACCTCGGCCTCGGCGGCCGCTGTGCGCCAGCTAGGTGTTATGACCCGACCTTCGGACGGTACCTCAGCATTGTCACCCGATGCTGCCGAGGACCGTTAACAAACCCCTCTTCCCTTGCTCCAACGGCAGGAAACCGCGTTCGGTTCCAAGGGGTCCGGGGGCCGGTGTCAGCCGCCGTAGACGTGCGGCGCAAGCGTGCCGACGAACGGCAGATTGCGGTACTTCTCGGCGTAGTCGAGACCGTAGCCGACGACGAACTCGTTCGGGATGTCGAAGCCGACGTACTTCACGTCGATGGCGACCTTGGCGGCCTCGGGCTTGCGCAGCAGCGTGCACACCCGCAGGGAGGCCGGGCCGCGCGAGCTGAGGTTGGACAGCAGCCACGACAGGGTGAGGCCGGAGTCGATGATGTCCTCGACGATCAGCACGTCCCGGCCGGCGAGGTCGGTGTCCAGGTCCTTGAGGATGCGGACCACGCCGGAGGACTTGGTCCCGGCGCCGTAGGAGGACACCGCCATCCAGTCCATGGTGACCGGGGTGGACAGGGCGCGGGCCAAGTCCGCCATCACCATCACGGCGCCCTTGAGGACGCCGACGATCAGCAGGTCCTTCCCGGCGTAGTCCTTGTCGATCTCGGCTGCCAGCTCGGCCAGCTTGGCGTCGATCTCTTCCTTGGTGATGAGCACCTTCTCCAGATCGGTGCCCATGTCCTTCTCGTTCACCCGCGCTACTTCCTGCAAAGGCCTGCCGGCTGGATTCACTTCATGGGGCTGAGGTCGCCCGCCGGAAGACCAGTCTGCCATTCGTCCGGCGGGCCTCGACTCCCCCGGGCAGGTTGATGGGCCCCTGACCGCGCCAATCGGTGACGAGGCGGTCGGTCTCCTCGACGTGCCGGGCGAACAGCGAGCCGCTCGGGCTGCCCGCGGCGACGGCGGCGGCACGCAGCACCCTGCGGCGCACGGCGACCGGCAGCGCGTACAGCTTCGCCGGGTCCAGGGCGCCGTCGGGGTCGCCGGGCAGCCGGGCGTCGCAGCCGGCCGCGGCGGCCCACTGGTCGAGGGCGTCGGCGTCGTCGCGGAAGAGCTGGGCGGTGCGGGCGAGGGAGGCCACGACCCCGCGGCCGAGGGACTTCTCCAGGACGGGCAGGGCCTCGTGGCGGACCCGGGCGCGGGTGTACGACGGGTCGGCGTTGTGCGGGTCCTCCCAGACGTCGATGCCCTGGGCGAGGCAGGCCTTGCGCGTGGTGTCGCGGTCGAGCAGCAGGAAGGGCCGCCGGTAGCGGCCGCCGGGTCCGGAGACGGCGGCCATGCCGGACAGCGAACGGGTGCCGGAGCCGCGGGCCAGCCCCAGCAGGACGGTCTCGGCCTGGTCGTCGCGGGTGTGGCCGAGGAGCACGGCGGCGGCGCCCAGCGATTCGCTGGCGGCGGTGAGCGCGGCGTAGCGGGCGTCGCGGGCCGCCGCCTCGGGCCCGCCCTGGCGGCCGACGGTCACCCCGAGCGCCTCGACGGGGTCGAGCCCCATGGCGCGCAGCTTGGCGGCGACGTCGAGGGCGCGCGCGGTCGAGCCCGCCTGGAGGCCGTGGTCGACGGTGACCGCGCCGGCGCGCACGGGCAGCTTGCGGGCCTCGAAGGCCAGGGCGGAGGCGAGCGCCATGGAGTCGGCGCCGCCGCTGCACGCGGCCAGCACCAGGGGGCGCTCGCCGGGGCGGCCGGCCCGGGCCTGCTCGGTGAGCACGTCGTTGAGTACGCGGCGGACCGCCAGGCGTATCGCGGCGACCGCAGGATGGGGACCCATGTCCATTCCCTCCTGAGAAACACAGCCCTGCCCGGGACGATCCGGAGGCGTGAGCGGGTGACGGAGCGTAGCTGAATGGTGACAGACGCGGAACGTTACCCGAGCATCGCACGCCTACCCGACGGTCATGGTCCCTCGGATGGGTGAACTGCGGGGCGCTCGTGGCTCACGCCTCGGACCGCCGGTGCACCCTCGCGATCCACTCCGCCGGTTTGGCGATCTCCGATTTGGTGGGGAGGGTGTTCGGCGAGGTCCACACGCGGTTGAAGCCGTCGATGCCGACCTCGTCCACGACGGCCCGCACGAACCGCTCGCCGTCCCGGTACTGGCGCAGCTTGGCGTCGAGGCCGAGCAGGCGGCGCAGCACCTGGTCGAGGCGGCCGGCGCCGGTCTGCCTGCGGCGCTGGAACTTCTCCCGGATCTCGGCGACCGAGGGCACCACGTCCGGGCCCACCCCGTCCATCACGTAGTCGGCGTGGCCTTCGAGGAGCGACATCACGGCGGTCAGCCGGGCGAGGATCTCGCGCTGGACCGGGGTCTGGACGAGCTCGACGAGGCTGCGTCCCTCGCCCTCGCCCTCGGCCTCGCCGCGGTTGCCGCCGACGAACGACTGGGCGGCCTCGCGCATCCGCTCCAGCAGCGTGACCGGGTCGATCTCGGTCTCGGCGAGGAACTCCTGGATCTCGGACTCGATGTGGTCGCGCAGCCAGGGCACGGCGGAGAACTGGGTGCGGTGGGTCTCCTCGTGCAGGCACACCCACAGCCGGAAGTCGTGCGGGTCGACGGCGAGCGCCCGCTCGACGTGGACGATGGTGGGGGCGAC
>CAYNNX010000483.1:0-5055 GCA_964398515.1 uncultured Streptantibioticus sp.
GACATCGCGGCCGGGAGCGGCGCCCCGCTCGCGCAGCATCTGGTAGCAGCCCAGCGCCAGCATGTCGCTGGCCGCGACCACCGCTGTCGCCCCGCTGTCCAGCAGCGGTTTCACGGCAGCTCGGGCCGCGTCTATCTCGTTGACGCACTGCCCGCGCCGTCCCCGGGTCGCCAGCCCGTGCCGTTTCATCGCCCGCAGCCAGCCCTCGGCACGATCGTCCCCAGCGCCGGAGGAACCGCGTTCCCAGCCCAGAAAGGCGATCCTGCGATGCCCCAGAGCGACCAGGTGCTCCACAGCGGCGTCTGTGCCCGAGGCGCCGTCGACGTCGACCCAGTCACCGACGGGCCGCCCCGACCACATCCGGCCGAATCCGACGAACGGCACGCCCTTCTTCGTCAGCCACGCCTGGCGCGGATCGCCCCGGTCGGTGCCGCTGAGCACGAAACCGTCGACCTCGTGCTGGGCCAGCAGTTCCTCGTAGCCCTTCAGACTCGGGCCGCCCGGCGGGGAGGCGAACAGCAGCATCCGGTACCCGGCCTCGTCGGCGGCCTCCGACAGCGCGTGCAGGAAGCGGTCCATGACCGCGCCCGCGGTGCCGGGCGGGGTGGGCTGGATGCCGTAGCCGATGAGCTTGCTAGACCCGCTGCGCAGCGTCTGCGCCGCCCGGCTGGGTCTGTAGCCCATCTCCTCAATCACCTGGCGGACCCGCTCCAGAGTCTCGGGCCGTAGCAGGTCCGGAGAGTTGATCGAGTTCGACACGGTCTGCGCCGAGACGCCGGCCCGCCTGGCGACCATCGCGAGGGTCACCGGGCCACCCTTGGCCGAGGCGGTGTTGCTGGAGCGGGGCATACGGCTCTCCGACAGGCAGAAGAGATGCGGACTTCATTTTAGCGTTCCAAGGCCATTGCCATGGCTCTAGAGAGCCGATTACCGTCCTTGGAACGTTAAAACACTGAGAGGTTCTACTTCCTTGGACACCACTGTCAAGACCCAGGGCCCCAACGGCTCGGTCACAGCACCCGCTCACGGGGCCGGGGGCCTGCAACCGTTCCTGCACGACGCGGTCGTCACGCTGCACGCGCCGAGTCTCGTCATCTCACGTGCGAACGGTCAGTTCAGCGAGGGTGCGGACGGCTTCTACCACGGCGACCGCCGGGCCCTGTCCCGCCTCGTCGTCGCCGCCGAAGGCATCCCCCTGGCCCCGGTCGCCGGGGGCCTGCGGGGTGCGGACGGTGCAGATTTCCGGTCCATCCTGCGCGGCCTCGGCGAGGTCACCCCCGACCCGGCCGTCGCCCTGAACCGCCGCCGCAGCACGGCAGCCGGCCGGTTCGAGGAACGACTGGAGGTCACCAACGCGGGCAGCTGTCACGTCTGCTTCCGCCTGACGGTGACCGCCGGCTCGGACCTGGCCACCATGGATCAGGTCAAGTCCGGACACGCTCCTGAGCAAGTGCCGCCCCAGCCGGCGGACATCGAGGCCATCGGTCTGGAGTGGGCGTACGACGGCTTCACCGCCCGTCTGGTCAGCGAGTTGGCGCCGGACGTACTGGATGTGCCGGCGGGGCGACTGTCGTACGACGTCGAACTGGCCCCGGGTGCTTCGTGGGCGGTGAGCCTGACCTGTACGGCCGCCTACGCGGACGGCGACCAGTTCCCGCCCGCTCCCGCGGACCAGATGCCGTGGAGCCTCCCTGTGTTGCGCAGCGCGGACCGCACTCTGGAGCGCTGGCTGGAACAGTCCCTCGCCGACCTGGACCGCCTGCGCCTGACCGACCCGCAGTCCGGCAAGGACCGCCCCGACCAGTTCCTCGCCGCGGGCGCCCCCTGGTTCCTGACCCTCTTCGGCCGCGACGCCCTGTGGGCCGCCCGCATGCTGCTGCCCCTCGGCACCGACCTCGCGGCCGGCACCCTGCGCACCCTCGCCCGCCGCCAGGGCGCCGTCACGAACCCCGCCACCGAGGAACAGCCGGGCAAGATCCTCCACGAAGTCCGCCGCGACACCCTCAAGCTCGGCGACCGGCTCTCCCTGCCCTCGGTCTACTACGGCACGGTCGACGCCACCCCCCTGTGGATCACCCTCCTCCACGACGCCTGGCGCTGGGGACTCGACCCCTCCGAGGTCGAACCGCTCCTGCCGCACGCCGAGTCCGCCCTCGCCTGGATGCGCGATCAAGCAGCCGCCGACGGCTTCCTCAAGTACATCGACCAGACCGGCCAAGGCCTGTCCAACCAGGGCTGGAAAGACTCCGACGACTCCATCCGCTACCGCGACGGCAGCCGCGCCCACGCACCCATCGCCCTGTGCGAGGTCCAGGCGTACGCCTACGAAGCCGCACTCGGCGGAGCCGCGCTGCTGCGCGCGTTCGGCCGCCCGGGAGCCGACGAGTGGGAGGCATGGGCCGAGCAACTCGCCACCCGCTTCCGCGACCGCTTCTGGGTGACCGACGAACACGGCCCCTACCCGGCCGTCGCCCTCGACGGCGACGGCAAACCGGTCGACTCGATCACCTCCGGCTTCGGCCACCTCCTCGGCACGGGACTGCTCAACGCCGAGGAGAGTGCGCTGCTCGCGGCCCGGATCGCCGGACCCGACCTGGACGCCGGCCACGGCCTGCGCACCCTGAGCAGTGACGCGGTGGGCTACAACCCGTACGGCTACCACGTGGGTTCCATCTGGCCGCACGACACAGCGATCGCCGTCCACGGCCTGGTCAAGGCCGGATTCCCGGATGCCGCAGTTTCACTGGCAGCCGGCCTGCTGACCGCGTCGACGGCCTTCGAAGCCCGCCTCCCCGAACTCTTCGCCGGACACGGCAGCCGCGAAAGCCGGACCCCCGCCCCCTACCCGGCGTCCTGCCGACCGCAGGCATGGGCGGCCACCTCAGCCGTCCTCGTACTGCAAGCCGCCCTCGGCCTGAACGCCGACGTCCCCGGCGGCACGGTCACCGTCAACCCCACCTTCGCCCCGAAGTACGGGCCGGTGACGGTCAACAGGCTCCAAGTAGGTGGCGAGCAGCTGGATGTGTCGGTCGCGGCGGACGGATCAGTGAACGTGGCTGCGCCGGAAAAACTGACCGTGGTCGCACCCTGATGCCACAGATAGTCACCGGGCTACCTTTACCGCATCGCGCGCCACCACGTTCGCTTCCGGCCGCAGGCGGTGGCCAAGAACTACTCACCTTGTAGCTGTGTTGTCGTCAGGGCGAGTCCGGTTGCAGCGAGGTATCCGTCGATGACGTCGCTGCGGTATTGCACCTGACGAAGGCGGTGTCGAAGTGCGCGCATCAGGTGGTCGGGATCGGTGAAAGCGGTGTTGGCTTGGCTGCGGCGCCTCAGGAGGGACCAGATGCCTTCGACAGAATTCAACTGACGGTGTGTAGGGCGGCAGGTGGTAGGCCGCGATCCAGTCGTGTGCATCGATGAAGCGCGCATGCGGGTGTCCCGATGCACCCTCAAATCGATGCCGCTATGGCTCGTCAAGCCGCCAGGCTGGGAGGAGTTGGCAGCGGAGCAGAGGCGATAGCGCGGTGGATCTCGCGGCGACGTTGTGGGTGCCGAGAAATACGTCCGCGCAGGTCAGGTGTATATGTACGCGCGTGGGGGAGGGTGTGAAAGTTGGTCGTGGCGAAGGCGTGGGGAGCAATTGTCAATTCCCGTGGATGACTGAAGCACGGTGCGGGGTTGGTGTCCTGGGTGTTCCGTCGGCCGGTCGGCGATTCCGTATTCGGGATGTAGCTGAAGCTCCTATAGATCGTCAAGCGGTCTGGAGGAGCGGTTTCAGTGTGGTGAGTGGGCTGGTGAGGTGCTTGTAGACCTCGCGGGCGATGAAGCGTTTGAGGCAGCGCAGGATGTCCTTCTTGGACATGCCTTCGGCGGTTCGTCGGATGACGTAGTTCTTGGTGCGGTCGTCGTAGCGCATGCGGACCAGCGCGATTGTGTGCAGGGCGTTGTTGGCCTGGCGGTCGCCGCCGTGGTTGAGGCGGTGCCGGTGGGTACGACCAGAGCTGGCGGGGATCGGCGCCGCTGCGCACAGGTGCGCGAACGAGGCCTCCGACTTGAGCCGGTCAGGGTTGTCGCCTGCCGTGATCAGGAGCTGGGCTGCGGTCTCGGTGCCGACGCCGTGGAGCGCGACCAGCTCGGGGGCGGCCTGTGCGACCAGCGGCTTCAGCTCAGCGTCGGCATCGGCGATTTCGTCGGTGAGGTACTGGTAGCGGCGGGCGAGGCGGCGCAGGGCTGTCCGGACCGCGCACGCCGGGTCTGCATGATCGGTGCCGGGGCGGGAGCGGGCGAGTTGCCGGATCAGCTCGCTGGTGGGCAGTCCACGCAGCCGTTCGCGGACTTCGCCGGGAGCGGTGACGATGAGCGTGCGGATCTGATTGATCGTCTGGGTGCGGGACTTGATGGCTGAGCGGCGGACCACGCGCAGAGAGCGGATGGCTTCCACGATGCCGTCGCGTGTCTTCGGGGTGCCGTCGGCGCGGCCGGAGAGCACGGCGGTCGCAGCGGCGTAGGCATCGACGGGATCGGACTTGCCGTTGGCGCGTCGGGCCCGCCGGTCGGGCCGGTCTACGTCGACCACGGTGACGTGGTTCGCACGCAGGAACCGGGCGAGTTCGGCTCCGTAGGCACCAGTGCCCTCGACGCCGACGGCCACAAGGTCGCCGTGGGAGTGCAGCCAGTCCAGCAGACGACGGTAGCCGTCGGGGCTGGTGGGGAACGACTTGGTGGCCAGGTGCCGGCCGATGGAGTCGATCACGGCGGCCTGGTGGAAGTCGGTGTGGGTGTCCACGCCGCCGACCACCGCTATCTCGTCTGCCATGCTGGGTGCTGCTGTCCTTCCGTGCGACGCGCGAGGGATGGCACGCGCCGGTCGGGCGGCAGGACAAGACTGTGATGGGACCTTTGGCCGGGCTCCTATGAGGTCAAAGACGCCCGACCGGCCGCGTGCATGGCGGCACCGCCCTGAGGGCCGACGATTCAACCGCAGGACAGCCGGAGCGTCAGTCAGTCGGAGGGTCAGGCCCCCGAGCGGTGCCATCTACATCCTCACAGTCA
>CAYNNX010000484.1:0-5044 GCA_964398515.1 uncultured Streptantibioticus sp.
GCGCCATCCACGACACCGAAGTCACCGACCACGACCGACAACTCGGCGTCCTCCGGCCGCACGACCTACGGCACACCTTCGGCTACCGGCTCTCCGAGACCTCTGGCCACAACCGCGCCGAACTCGAACGACGCCTCGGCCACGTCAACGACCGATACCTACGGCTCTACACCAACCCACCCGAAGACATCGCCGCCCGCTACGTCGAAGACCTCTAACACCTTCCGCATTTCCGCAGGGCAGGCAAATGTGTTGCTGGCGCGGCGAATGCTACGGCGACCCCATAGGCCACCTGCATCAGAACGGCCAGTCACGATAAGCGCCGTCCGCCGGGCTCCTTATCGGCCCGAGCGGCCGGCCGGCACCGCGGAGCCCGTCGATCGACGAACGAACCGTCGGAGAACTCGGTGCCGTGGTGGCTGTCCTGCGGTCGTGCAGTGGGATGACACGCCAGGCGGCCACCTGACCCGCCGAGTCCGCGCCGCCCAGCGCGGCACCTGGTTCCCCCTGGCCGTCGCTGCCCAAGCCTGAGGCACCTGGAAGGAGTACGTCCCCGGTGACCACACTCGGTGACCTCAGCTACTGGGACACCGACCACTGGATCACAGACTCCTACCGATATGCCGCCCTGTTCGGCCGCGGCGCGGTTCGGCACGATCGACGTGCCGGGTAGCCAGTGGCCGCGGGAGCGACCGCGCTCTCCACCCCAAGGGATCGGATCTCCACCCGGTGACCGGCCCGGGGGCCGATGGCAGGGCCGGGCATCGCGGCGAGGGTGGGTGCATGACAGCGAACATCGTGATCATGCAGTTGGCGATCCTGGCCGTGGTGCTCGAGTCGGATCTCGGCCGCCGCAAGATCGGCTGGTTCCGGGTGGGACGGCCGGTCGTCGGCGTCGCCGTGATCGTGCCGTTCTTCTTCACCTCGCTGCCCACCGGCGGCAACGACCTGCTACTTCAGGGCGCCAGCGCGCTGGCCGGGGCGGCGCTCGGGCTGTTCTCGATCTGCCCGCTGCTGGTGTCCGTCGACTACGACCCGGTCTGGCGACGCCGTTGGCCGCGCACCTCGCCCACCCCGGGCAGGCCGGCTGCGGTCAGCCGCTCGGGGACCGGTTACGCGGCGGTCTGGATCACCGTGACCGCCGCCCGGCTCGGCTTCGCCTACGGCGCCCAGCACATCTTTCCGGTGGGGCTCGGCGTGTTCCTGACCACCAATCACCTGAGCGAGGCCGCTCTGACGAACGGCTTCATCTTCCTGTCCGTGAGCATGAGCCTGTTCCGCAGTCTGGGGCTGTGGGTGCGAGGCCGGGCGCGCCTGGCCCAGGCCGGCACGGTCGTGACCCAGGGACCGGTCGTGGGCGCCGCGCGTGCGACGGGCGGTGCACGGTGATCCTTATACCGCTGCTCACCGGTATTGTCCGGGCTGTCCGCGCACTGCGGGCGCATTCTTCGGGCACACCGTCCTGGAATACTCCGTACCGATGAATATCGTCGGCAGATTCAGCTCGGCCGCGGACCATCCAGGGATCGGGCTGAGCGGCATGATCCGCGACCCGCGGGCGCGCGCTGCGGCCATGCTGGTGGGACTGGGCGTGTCGGTCTGGGTCAACGTCGCCACGCTCCCCGCCGACCCGGGGATCGTGGCGCCCGTCGCCCTGGCCGTCGCCGCGCTGGCCTGGATCGTCCTGATCGTCGGCACCCGAGGTGCGCGTGTGGCCGCAGTCGTCGCGGTGATGTGCGCGGCCGGGGCGGTGATCGCTGTCACCGATACCAATGGGCTGATCTTTACCGGCGTCGCGTCGAGCACAGCCGCCGTCGCATTCGATCCTGTCGCCGCCCTCGTACTGTCCACCGCCGGTCCCGTCGCCTACTGCCTCGCAACGATCCCCCACGGATCCTTTCCCGGGCACCTGCTGACCACCGCCGCCGTGGCCCTTGCTGGACTGGTAGCCGGTGCGAGCCGACGCGAGATCGACCAGCGTGCCCGGCACAGCACACTGGTCGCCACCGAACGCCGGCGTACCGAGCTCGCCCGGGTCGAGGCGGAACTCGCCGCTGAACGCAACCGTCTCGGCCGCGAGCTGCACGACGTACTCGCCCACACCCTCGGCGCCCTGTCGATCCAGCTCACCGCGATCGACACCCTCGCCCGCAACAACGCACCGCGCGACAAGCTCATCACACAGATCGAACTCAGCCACGAGCTGGTCAGCACGGGTCTGGGCGAGGCACGCCAGGCCGTCCGCGCACTGCGCGGTGAGAGCGCACCGCTGGCCGTTCAAATCAAACGGCTCTGCGAACTCCACCAGGCGGAGCTGAAGCTGGACGGCAGCCCGCAGGAGTGCGATGCCGACACCACGCTCGCGCTCTACCGCCTCGCCCAGGAAGCACTGACCAACGCCGCCAGACATGCCCCCGGTGCGCGCGTGAGCGTGCGCATCGGCTTCGGCCCCAGGGACGTGACCGTACAGGTCGGCAATACCAGACCCGCGCCGGGCCCGGACACACCCGCGGCGCTGCGCGCGAGCGGAGGGGGGTTCGGGCTCCAGGGCATGAGGGAACGCATCCAGCAGGCGGGCGGTGATCTTCAGGCCGGCCCCACGCCCGACGGCGGCTGGCGGATCGCCGCATGCATCCCATGCCGACGGGACAACCTGGGCAACCGCAGTGACGGGAGTGACCGATGAGCCCCACACCGATCTCCGTGATCATCGCCGATGACCACCGAGTCGTCCGCGAGGGCCTGGCCACCATCCTCGGCGCCGTCGACGCAGTGCATGTCGCCGGGTTGGCCGCGGACGGCATGCAGGCCATTGATCTTGCCGCCCGGTACGAAGCCGACGTCGTCTTGATGGACCTTCACATGCCCGGTATGGACGGCGTCGAGGCCACACGCCGACTCAAGACCGAGCGTCCGGCCACGGCCGTCGTGGTACTCACGACCTATACCGACGACGACTCCATCCTCGCCGCACTCGAAGCCGGCGCCACCGGCTACCTGACCAAGAACGCCTCCGCCGCGGACATTCACCGCGCCATCGAGGCCGCCGCCTGTGGCCACGCCATGCTCGACCCGATCGCCGCAGCCCGCCTGATCCGCGCGAGCCGCCGCAACGACCCGGGCCACACCGCGAAGAACGCAGCCCTCCCCGGTGGCCTCACCGAACGCGAGGCCCAGGTACTCGGCCTGATCGCGCAGGGCCTGTCCAACGCGGAAATCGCCGCCAGGCTGTATCTGAGCCGCTCCACGGTGAAGACCCATATCCATCAGATCTTCGCCAAGACCGGCAGCCGCGACCGCCCGCAGGCCATCGTGTACGCGCACCGGCATGGGATTAATGCCGAGGAGGATCCAGCCCAGCACAACGGGTGACGGGCCGCCGGCCAGCGCCACGACGGCGTCTGCGCACGCCCGCTTCTCGAGCGGATCAGAGTGCCCCGCATCGGTCGGGGCCGACCGCGCTGCCGACCGGATCATGTGGTCGCGGACAAGGCCTACGCTTCGCGCGGCTTCCGCGCCTACCTTCGCAGGCGCGGCATCAGCCACACCATTCCGGAGAAGCGGGACCAGCAACGTCACTGCCGTAACCGGGGCCGTGACGGCGGCCGACCGCCGCGCTTCGACCGGGAGATCTACCGCCGACGCAACACCGTTGAACGCTGCTTCAACCGGCTCAAGAGCTTCCGCGGCATCGCTACCCGATACGACAAGACCGCCACCTCCTACGAAGCAGCGGTCGCTCTCGCCTCATTCCTTCTCTGGGCAAGATCCGTTTGAAGACGGACCCTAAACGATGTCCCGTAAGGGGTGTTGTGAGAACAGGAACGTGACCCTCCCGCTCTTGCCGTTACCCGGCGAGAGCGAGGTTGTGGAGCCGGGCGATGCCGAGAACGGCCTGGTGGACTCCGTCGCCGCGGAGTCGGCAGTCACGCAGGATTTTGTAGGCCTTCATGCGGGAGAAGACGTGTTCGATCCGGGCTCGAACTCGCCGGTGCACCGCATTCTCAGCTTCCTGCTCCGGTGTGAGTGGCCGGTGCGGCCTCGGCCAGTGCGGGATGAGCGCAGGGGTGCCGCGGTAGCCGCCGTCACCGAGGACGGGCGCGTTCTTCACCACACGGTCCACACCGGATTCCCGGTAGCCGCGGGCGTCGTGGCGGTTGCCGGGCAGCGGCCGACCGGCCGCCACCACCAGCCTGGTGTTGGCGTCGATGACGACCTGATGGCTGGTGGAATACCGGTAGTTCTTGCTGGATGCGGCCACGTTCCGGTCGCGGGTGGGGACCAGGTGAGGTCGGCCCGGGGCGCCCTGCCGACGTTTCCGTCGGTGGGTTTCCCCGAGCCGCCTCCCGCACCCGCCGTGCGCGTTTCCACGCAACGGGCGCTCCGCAAGTCCCGGTGGTTCAGCGGGCCTTCCTCATGCTGTGCTCGGCCATGGCGAGGGGATTTTCCTTCCCCGGTAGGAGTAATAGACGATCTTTACTGCCCCCGGATTGAAGAGAGTTGCCTCGCTGGTGGCGGGCCACCATCCGTCGCTGGTGTTCTTGCGCCGGATTTCCTTCCAGCTGGTTCGCCGGTGTTTGCGGCGTAGCCATCCAAAGACCTGCTTCCAGGTGTAGGCCCGCAGGTAGTTGAAGGTTGCCTTCGACGAACCGTGCTTGAAGTAGGCGGTCCAGCCCCGCAGCACCTGGTTGAGCTGGTGCAGCAGAGCATCGAGTGGCAGGTTCACGTCCTGCCGGCACAACTTCTTCACCTTGGCCATGATGGAGCGGAGCGCCTTCTTGGCCGGATAGAGGTAGACGAAGTGTTTGCTGGTGCCTCGTTTCCGGTGGCGCTGGATGTGCCAGCCGAGAAAGTCGAGACCGTCCTCGATATGGGTAATCAGTGTCTTCTCCCGCGATAGACGCAAGCCCATCGTGGCAAGCACGATCGCGATCTCCTCACGCAGTCCCTCTGCGTCACCTCGGGTGCCCGACACTGCCAGACACCAGTCGTCCGCTTATGCCGTGTGCCGGGTTATGCCGACTGCGGCGGCGACAGCCTGACG
>CAYNNX010000485.1:0-5032 GCA_964398515.1 uncultured Streptantibioticus sp.
GCCCGGTCACGGGCGGTCGGCACGGGCGTCGAACAGTCCGCCCTGGACGGAACGGCGGTCACTGCCCGCCGGGAGGTAGCGGGCCTTCGACCAGGGCGGACTGGCCCATCACGATGCCCACGGCGTTGCGCTCTCCGCTGTCCTTGACCAGAGCGCCAAGCGGAGGCCGCTCGCGTTCCCGCTCCCCAACGTTCTGCGTCCTCATATCCGTGTCCTCCACACGTTGCGATCGGTTCTCCGTGGTGACAACCACTAGGAAACCGCGTCGAGTTGGAGTACTCCACGGCATCCATGCGGCAGTCTTGATGCACATGTGATGCACGGCGCGCCGCTTGGGAGCGACAGGCTGAGAGCGAGAGGGGGTCAGCGTGGGCGTTGCGGAGCGGCGGAAACTCCTGGGTTACAGTCAGGAGCGGCTTGCCCATGCGCTTGGCGTCGACCGCACAACGGTTGGCCGCTGGGAGAGCGGCAAGACCGTGCCTCAGCCACCGTTGAGGCCGAAACTGGCCGAGGTGCTACAGGTCGACCTTGCCGAACTTGACTCTCTGGTTGCGCAGTCACAACACTCCCCTGAAGAGTCCGCAGGGTTGCCACCTAGCGACCACTACGGCTCAGGGGACATCGACGACATGATGCGACGCGAATTCCTGCGCACGATTGCGATAACCGGCGCCCTTGTCGCCCTGCCCGCCGACGAGGCCGAAGCACTCACTGAAGGAGCACGCCGAGGCTCCTCCGCAGACTTCGTGCGCATGAACAGTCACCTGTGGCAGGTGTACCAGCTCGCCCGCACGAAGGGCTCTGTGTACCCGATCGTTCGCGAGCAGCTCGCAGCCCTGAACAAGACCATGGTCGGCCGCTCGGACAAAGAAGTTCAGGTGCTGTGCAGCGCGGCAGGCGACCTCTTTCAACTCGCCGGAGAACTGGCCTTCGACAGCAACCGCTACACGGAGGCTGCGGCGTCATACACTCTCGCCGCATCGGCGAGCAAGGACGCAGATTCGTTCGATCTCTGGGCCTGCGCGCTCGTCCGCCACGCGTACGTCGATGTGTACGAGCATCGCTACCGAGAGGCCATAGGCATCCTGTCGGCTGCCGAGAGGATCGCCAAGCGAGGAGACAGCTTGCTGTCGACGCGCCACTGGGTCGCCTCCGTACAGGCGGTGGCGCACGCTGGTCTCGGTGACTTGACCGCCTGCGAGCGCGCCCTGGATGAAGCAGAAGGGGTGCGGTCTCTCCCTGGTGTAGGGAACAACGGCGGTTGGCTGCGCCTCGACGGGTCACGGCTTGCCGAAGAGCGGGGGGCGCGATACGTGCAGCTCGGGCGTCTCGACCTCGCCGAAAGAGCTCTCAGGAGCGCCCTGGAGCAGGACGGCCTCGCCGAGGGACACTCGTTCCGGCGCCGGGGCGCGGTGCTCACGGACCTTGCCGCCATCGGAGCGAAGCGGCGCGATCCCGACCAACTCGTCACCTTCGGCCGCGAGGCACTACAGCTCGCCAGGGAGTCAGCCTCGGGTTACGTCGCCCGTAGACTCCAGGACCTACGGGCCGAATTCGGTCCCTTGGCTCGCGACGGCCGCGTGGCCGAGCTGGGGGCCG
Organism: uncultured Streptantibioticus sp.; assembly: GCA_964398515.1. GTDB lineage: Bacteria > Actinomycetota > Actinomycetes > Streptomycetales > Streptomycetaceae > CAYNNX01. The sequence continues at coordinate 1,600 of CAYNNX010000485.1, forward strand.
AAATCGACGCATTGAGCATGGCGTGACGAGAGGGGTAGGCATGTCACACGAGGGCGCACGTCTGTTCCGGGAGGCGTGGATCGCGGGCGTAAGGGCGCACTTCCCCGGCGAGCCGAAGCCCGGCTACGTGACTCCCTGGGAGGAAACGCCGGAGTGGGAACGCCAGGCCGCAGCTGCCGTGTACGGGCAGGTGCGCCAGTTCCTAGAAATGAGCGACGGACATGCTGCGAGGCTGACGCGCGAGCAGAAGGGCCGCTTCGTCGCGACCTGCTGGACGGCACAGATGTTCAAGCACTTCGAGGACCCAAAGCCCGGCTACGTCGCCGACTGGCCCGACCTACCCGATTGGCAGAAGGAAACCGACTCGGACATCTTCGAGGCGATCGAGAAGTCCCTGAGCTGACATGGATCTGCCCGCAGCAGGCACCGCCGACCAAGACCGAGAACGGCCCCGACCAGCTTTGCCCTGGTCAGACGTTCGCGACAGGCAACGTCCGGCGTCGCCGCGCCGCTCGGTCATGACGTGGACTGCATGGCTCATACTGCTGCTCGCCATAGCATGATCCATGGAGACGGCTCCCCTCGCGGGATGCCGGATTCACCAACCCGGCGGCCTCCTGTGACAGCAGGGGCCGCTGCCTCGTAAGTCGTAGCGCGCTTTTAGGCCAGTTAGGTGAATTCCACGCCCATGGTGAGCCCGCGAGCCTTCGCAAGGAGTGGCCCCCACGGGCTGCCTGAACGGCAGTTGAGGACTCACTGAAACGAGTTCTAGCTATAGTGGGCAACCCACGCGCCTTCCGCGAGCGAGGGGGACGGCCATGACGCAGGCTCCCGCGGTGACCGACCACGGCGCAGGGGTGTGGAGCATCCCGGTGCCGATCCCCGACAACCCGCTCGGCCACACCCTCGTCCACGTGCTGGCCACCGACCGCGGCCCGGTGCTCATCGACACCGGATGGGACGACCCGCTCTCCTGGCAGACCCTGACGGAGGGCCTCGCGGCCTGCGGCACCTCGGTCACCGCGGTCCACGGCGTGCTGGTCACCCATCACCACCCCGACCACCACGGGCTGTCCGGCCGGGTCCGGCAGGCGTCGGACGCGTGGATCGCGATGCACCCCGCGGACACCGCCGTCGTACGCCGCACCCGCGAGGCGCAGCCCGGGCGCCCGCTGGAGTACGTGATCCGGGAGCTCGTCGAGGCCGGTGCGCCCGAGACCCACCTCGCCCCGCTGCGGGCCGCCCGAGCCCGCGGCCGGGTCCGCCCGCCCGCCGGGACCCGGGCCGCCCTCCCCGACCGGGACATCGTCCCCGGCGAGAGGCTCGACACACCCGGGCGGCGGCTGCACGCCGTCTGGACCCCCGGCCACACCCCCGGCCACGTCTGCCTCCACCTCGACGAGGCGGTGCCGGAAGGGCGGCCGGGGGGTCGCCTGTTCTCCGGGGACCACCTGCTGCCCGAGATCTCCCCGCACATCGGGCTGTACGAGGATTCCGCCGACCAAGCCGCTGCGGCTCTCACCGATCCCCTCGGCGACTACCTCGACTCCCTCGAACGTGTCGCCCGGCTGGCGCCCGCCGAGATCCTCCCGGCCCATCAGTACGCCTTCCGCGACGCGCCCGGACGGGTCCGCCGGCTCCTCGCCCACCACGCGGCCCGGCTGGCGGGCCTGCGCGAGCTGATCGCCGCGTCCCCGCTGACGCCGTGGCAGCTGGCCGAGGCCATGGAGTGGAACCGGCCCTGGGAGCAGATCCCGCCCGCCTCGCGCACCATCGCCGTCTTCGAGGCCGGGGCCCATCTGCGGCGGCTGGTCAAGCTGGGCCTGGCGGAGCCGGTACCGGGCTCGGATCCGGTGGCGTACACGGCCGTCTGACGGCGGCTGGGCTGCGCCCGCTGTGACACATATCTCCCCTTCCACCAGTCGTCCGCCCCCGGTGCGGGCACCCTCGGCGACCGGCGACAATGGTTGCCGCGCTCACGCAGTTCCACCACCGAAAGGCAACCGACTCGCCATGGCCCGCCCCCGCGCCCTGACCCCACACCGTGCGGCCGCCGCCGCAGCCGACGCGAGGCGGCCCTGAGATGAGCGCACGACGGATCGCGGTCACCGGGACCGCACTGCTGACGGCCCTGTTCGCCACCGCCGCCCCCGCCCACGCGACCAGTTACCGCTACTGGTCGTTCTGGGAGCGCGACGCCAAGGGAGCCTGGACCTTCGCGCAGACGGGCGCGGCCACCACCACCCCGCAGGACGGCACGGTCGAGGGCTGGCGGTTCGCCATCGGCACGGACTCCGGACACGCCGCCACACCGCGCGGCGCCGCCGACTTCGCGACGATCTGCGCGAGCACGAACGCCAAGGAGGGCATGAAGCGGGTGGCCCTGGTCCTGGACTTCGGCACCTCCGACGACGCCCCCGACGGCGACACCCCGCCCGCCGAACACACCGCCTGCGCCCAGCTGCCCACCGACGGCACGGCCGCGGAGGCGCTGGCCCTCGTGGCCAAGCCGCTGCGCTACGGCTCCTCCGGCATGCTCTGCGCGATCGCCGGCTTCCCCCAGACGGGCTGCGGCGAAGCGGTCGCCTCCCCGGGCCGCCAGGCGGGCACGCCCGCGCCCTCGGCGGCCCCCGCGGGCAAGGGCGGCTCGGACTCGTCGACCGGGCTGTACGCGGGTGCGGCGGCCGTGGTGCTGCTCGGCGCCGCGGCCGTGTGGCAGACCCGGCGCAGGCGCCCGTGACCCGCCCGGCCCGGCCGGTCCCGGCGGCGCGCTCCACCGCGCTGCACGCCGGGGCCTGGTGGCTGTGGGCGCTGGGGCTCGCCACCGCCGCGTCCCGGACCACCAACCCGGTGCTGCTCGCCCTCGTCGTCGCCGTCACCGGTTACGTGGTCGCCGCACGCCGCACCGACGCCCCCTGGGCGCGTTCCTACGGGGTCTTCCTGAAGACGGGTCTCGCGGTGCTCGCCGTGCGGCTCGTCTTCGCCGTCGCCCTGGGGTCGCCGGTCCCGGGGACGCACGTGCTGTTCACCCTGCCGCATCTGCCGCTGCCCGCCTGGGCGCAGGGGGTCCGGGTGGGCGGCGCGGTCACCGCCGAGGGGCTCGCCTTCGCGCTGTACGACGGGATGCGGCTGGCCGCGCTGCTGGTGTGCGTCGGGGCCGCCAACGCGCTGGCCGATCCGGCCCGGCTGCTCAAGTCCCTGCCGGGCGCCCTGTACGAGGCGGGGGTGGCCGTCGTCGTGGCGATGACGTTCGCGCCGAACCTGGTCGCCGACGTGCAGCGGCTGCGGGCCGCCCGCCGCATGCGGGGCCGCGCCGACCGGGGCCCGCGCGCCCTGCTCCAGGTGGGACTGCCTGTCCTGGAGGGCGCGTTGGAGCGCTCGGTGGCCCTGGCGGCCGCCATGATGACCGCCCTAGTGGTGGGGCTGGTGTACT
>CAYNNX010000486.1:0-5025 GCA_964398515.1 uncultured Streptantibioticus sp.
CGGGCGGCGCGCTGCGGCTGCCGGCGCAGCAGGCGCAGGGCCGCCAGCGCGCCGGCTGCGGCCGCGGGGGCCAGGCCGGTGTCGAAGATGAAGGTGCGGGCGGCGTTGACCAGATGCTCGATCACCCGGGCCGGGCCGAGTACCGCGCCGCCCTGGCTGCCCAGCGCCTTGGACAGGGTGACGGTCACCACGAGTCCGGGCGCGCCGGCCAGCCCCGCGGCGGCCGGGGCCCCGCGGCCGCCGTCACCGAGCACCCCGAGGCCGTGCGCGTCGTCGACGAGGAGCGCGGCACCGCCCTCCCCGCAGACGGCGGCGAGCTCCGCCAGGGGCGCCGCGTCCCCGTCGACCGAGAAGACCGAGTCGGTCACCACGAGCGCGGGTCCGTCGTGGGCGTCGAGCGCCTTGCGCACCGCGGCCGGATCCCGGTGCGGGACGACGGCGGTACGGGCGCGGGTGAGCCGGCAGCCGTCGATGAGCGAGGCGTGGTTGCCCGAGTCCGAGGCGATCAGCGCGCCGGGGGCGGTGAGCGCGGTGACCGCGGCCAGATTGGCGGCGTATCCGCTGGCGAAGACGAGGGCGGCCTCGAACCCGCAGAACGCGGCGAGTTCGGCCTCCAGTTCCGCGTGCAGTTCGGTCGACCCGGTCACCAGGCGCGACCCGGTCGAACCCGCGCCCCAGCGCAGCGCGGCATCGGCGGCGGCCCGGGTGACCTCGCCGTCCCGGGTGAGTCCGAGGTAGTCGTTGCTCGCCAGGTCCAGCAGGTCCGCCTCGGCCGGCCGCGGGCGCAGGGTGCGCACCAGCCCGGCGCGCCGACGGGCTTCGGCGCGCTCGTCGATCCACCCGAACGGGTCAAGGCGGCCGGGCGCGTCGAAACGGTCGCGTTCACCGGCGGATCCGGCGCGGGCACCGGCCCGGTCCAGCGGCTGGGCGGGGTGGCTCATGGTCGTCCCAAGGGCTCGGCGGGGTTTGCCTGCAACCTAACCTCCCGGCGCGGTCTTCACGTATGTGGTGATACACACACCTGAAAGGGCGCCTCTTGTGCGGTCCGCCATTGGCCGAGGAGGGTCTGCTGGGCGAGGATCTACCGCCATGGACCTGCTGAAGACGCTGGTGGACAAGGGACTGCGGCGCGAACTGCCGACCCGTGAGGAGGCGCTGGCCGTCCTGGCCACCTCCGACGACGAACTGCTCGACGTGGTCGCCGCGGCCGGACGGGTGCGGCGTGAGTGGTTCGGGAAGCGGGTGAAGCTCAACTACCTGGTCAACCTCAAGTCGGGCCTGTGCCCGGAGGACTGCTCGTACTGCTCGCAGCGGCTGGGCTCGAAGGCCGAGATCCTCAAGTACACCTGGCTGAAGCCGGAGGAGGCCTCGCAGGCGGCCGCGGCGGGGCTGGCCGGCGGCGCCAAGCGGGTCTGCCTGGTGGCCAGCGGACGCGGCCCCACCGACCGGGACGTCGACCGGGTGGCGCAGACCATCGAGACCATCAAGGAGCAGAACGAGGGCGTCGAGGTCTGCGCCTGCCTCGGCCTGCTCTCCGACGGCCAGGCCGAACGGCTGCGCGAGGCGGGTGCCGACGCCTACAACCACAACCTCAACACCTCCGAGGGCACCTACGGCGACATCTGCACCACCCACGACTTCGCCGACCGCGTCGAGACGGTCAAGCATGCGCAGGGCGCGGGCCTGTCGGCGTGCTCGGGGCTGATCGCGGGCATGGGCGAGTCGGACGAGGACCTGGTCGACGTGGTCTTCGCGCTGCGCGAGCTGGACCCGGACTCGGTGCCGGTGAACTTCCTGATTCCGTTCGAGGGAACGCCGCTGGCGAAGGAGTGGACGCTCACCCCCCAGCGCTGCCTGCGGATCCTGGCGATGGTCCGGTTCGTCTGCCCGGACGTCGAGGTGCGGCTCGCGGGCGGCCGGGAGATCCACCTGCGCACCCTGCAGCCGCTGGCACTGCACCTGGTCAACTCGATCTTCCTGGGCGACTACCTGACCAGCGAGGGCCAGGCGGGCAAGGCGGACCTGGAGATGATCGCCGACGCCGGTTTCGTGGTGGAGGGGACGGAGACGACGACCCTGCCCGCGCACCGGCGCGGTCTCGCCGGCGAGGAGGCCGAACCGACCGGTGAGGCCGGGGAGACGGCGGCGGCGGCCTCCCGTACCGACCTGGTCGCCGTGCGCCGCCGGGGCGCGGGCACCGATCTGCCGCCCAATGCCTGAGCCGTTGGACGTGACCGCACTGCTCGCGCTCGACCGCGAGCACGTGTGGCATCCCTACGGGCCGATGCCCGGGCGGAGCACGCCGCTGCTGGTGGAGTCGGCGAGCGGGGTGCGGCTGCGGATCGCGCGGCCGGACGGCGGCCGCACGGAACTGGTGGACGGCATGTCGTCGTGGTGGTCGGCGATCCACGGCTACAACCACCCGGTGCTCAACGAGGCGGCGCGCGGGCAGCTGGAGCGGATGAGCCATGTGATGTTCGGCGGGCTCACCCACGAGCCCGCCGTCCGGCTCGCCGCACGCCTGGTGGAGGTCTCCCCCGAGCCGCTGCGTCACGTCTTCCTCGCCGACTCCGGGTCGGTCTCGGTCGAGGTCGCGGTCAAGATGTGCCTGCAGTACTGGCACTCGCTCGGACTGCCGCGAAAGAGGCGGCTGTTGACCTGGCGCGGCGGCTACCACGGCGACACCTGGCAGCCGATGTCGGTGTGCGACCCCGAGGGGGGCATGCACCACCTGTGGTCGGGTGTGCTGCCCGAGCAGGTCTTCGCCGACGCCCCGCCCGGGGGCTTCGACGACGAGCCCGACCCCGCGTACACGCGCCGCCTGCGTGAGCTGATCGCCCGCCACGCCGACGAGCTGGCCGCGGTGATCGTGGAGCCGGTGGTCCAGGGCGCGGGCGGCATGCGCTTCCACTCCCCCGGCTACCTGCGGGTGCTGCGAGAGGCGTGCGACGAGCACGGCGTGCTGCTCGTCTTCGACGAGATCGCCACCGGTTTCGGCCGCACCGGCCGGCTGTTCGCCGCGGAGCACGCCGCGGTCTCACCCGACGTGATGTGTGTCGGCAAGGCGCTGACCGGCGGATACCTCACGATGGCGGCGACGCTGTGCACGACTCGGGTGGCGGCGGGGATCTCCGGCGGCGCGGTCCCGGTGCTCGCCCACGGGCCCACGTTCATGGGCAATCCGCTGGCCGCCGCGGTCGCCTGCGCCTCGCTCGACCTGCTTCTCGGGCAGGGGTGGGAACAGGAGGTCAAGCGGATCGAAGCCGGCCTGCGCGAGGGGCTTGCGCCCGCCGCCGCGATCGCCGGTGTCCGCGACGTGCGCGTGCTCGGCGCGATCGGCGTCGTCCAGCTCGATCACGAGGTGGACATGGCGGCCGCCACCCGGGCGGCGGTGCGGAACGGGGTGTGGCTGCGCCCGTTCCGCGATCTGGTGTACACGATGCCGCCGTACGTCACCGGGGACGACGACGTGGCACGGATCTGCGACGCGGTGCTGGCCGCCGCACGGGAGGGCTGACAGATGCCGGTGATCTTCGTGACGGGGACCGGGACCGAGATCGGCAAGACGGTCACCACCGCGGCGCTCGCGGCCGTCGCCCTGGCCGCCGGGCGTTCGGTGGCGGTGCTCAAGCCGGCGCAGACGGGCGTGGCGGCCGGCGAGTCCGGTGACGTGGCGGAGGTGGCACGGCTGGCCGGTGCGGTCACCGGCGTCGAACTCGCCCGGTATCCCGAGCCGTTGGCGCCCGCGACGGCGGCGCGGCGGGCCGGTCTGCCCACGGTCGGGCCGGAGCGGATCGCGACCGCCGTGCGGGAGCTCGCCGCCGGGCACGATCTGGTCCTGGTCGAGGGGGCGGGCGGGCTGCTGGTCCGCTTCGACGAGCGCACGTCGACGCTGGCCGACGCGGCCGGGATGGTGTCGGCGCCGGTGCTGGTGGTCGCCTCGGCCGGGCTCGGCACCCTCAACACGACCGAGCTGACCGCCCGGGAGCTGCGCGCGCGAGGCCTGGAGTGCCTCGGCGTGGTGGTGGGCAGCTGGCCGAGCGAGCCCGATCTGGCCTCCCGCTGCAACGTCACGGACCTCCCGGACGTCGCGGGCGCGCCGCTGCTCGGAGCGATCCCGCAGGGCGCCGGGGCGCTGGCGCCGGAGGTGTTCCGGCGCTCGGCGCACGAGTGGCTGGCGCCCGATCTGGGCGGCGCGTGGGCGGCGGGGGCGTTCGCGGGAGCGGTGGCGGCGGCGCACTGACGCCGATTCCGGTCTCAGCGAGGGGTACGTCAGCCGCCGCTCCAGGTGCGCAGCTCGCGGGCGATCCGTTCGACGTCCGCGGTGCCGTCCTTGATCAACCTGGCCAGGTCCCGTACCTGCTCGGGCGAGGTGACCACCTTCAGCCCGCTGGCCACGAGGTAGGCGTAGGCGACGGCCGAGGCGAACAGGACGTTGGAGCGCTCCAACGCCGGGACGTGCACGAGCAGTTGGAGCATCGCTGCGGCGCGCTGCTCCGGGTCCGGGTAGACGGGGGTGCCGAATATCTCGGCCTGGTGGCGGGCGAGGGCGGCCAGCAGCGCACCCCAGTCGGTGACCTGGGGGTCTCCGGGGGTGTTGTGCTCGGCGACCATGAGCAGCCAGGCGAGGTCGACGCGCAGGCTCACGCGCTCGCGGGGCGCGTCGGCGAGGGGTCCGCGGAGCGCGAGCGGTCCCGGGCGTCGGGGGTGTCGGGGGCGTCGGCGGGCGCGTGGCGGCGGCCCTCCCGGGCCTGACCGAACTCCTCGGAGAAGACCGCTTCGTACTGCTTCATGAAGTCGGCGGCGGCCTCGACGAACGTGCGCCCGTTCTCCGCCTGGTCGTCCCGGACCAGTTCCTCGATGTAGCGGTTGACGCTGATGCCCCGCTGGGAGGCGCGCGCCCTCGCGGTCTCCGCGGTGGCCCGGTCGACCCGCACGTTCAGCTGTGTCTTGGCCATGCCGTCAAGCTAGCGCCGGAACGCTAGCAGCGGCAAGAGAGCGCCGTTCCCGGCCGCCCGTCGGCAC
>CAYNNX010000487.1:0-5022 GCA_964398515.1 uncultured Streptantibioticus sp.
CCAGCAGGTCGAATCCGGCGCGCGCGCCGCGTGCCGCCGCCGCGGTGAACTCCTCGCGGACCGCCGCCATCCCCGCCGCGTCCAGCTCGCGCGGCACCTGGCTCACCCCGGGGCGGTAGGGCAGTGGGGAGGCGGCCACCAGCGGCCAGTTGCCCTCCGGCAGCGGGTCGTCCATGCCCTCCCACATCAGCCGCGTGGAGCCCTTGCGGCCGCTGTGCCCGAGTTGCAGCCCGATCGCCGCCTGCGAGCGCTCGTGGACGAAACCGGTGATCCGGCGCCAGGCGTTCTCCTGCTCGTCGTTCCACAGGCCCGCGCAGCCGGGGGTGATGCGGCCGGTCGGGCTGACGCAGACCATCTCGGTCATCACCAGTCCCGCGCCGCCCATCGCCCGCGCCCCCAGATGGACCAGGTGCAGATCGCCGGGGAGGCCGTCGGTGGCGGAGTACATGTCCATGGGCGAGACCACGACGCGGTTGCGCAGCGTCAGTCCGCGCAGCCGGAAGGGGGTGAACATCGGCGGGGTGCCGGGGGGCGTCCCGGTGTCGGACTCCACGGCCGCGGTGAAGGCGGGATCGCGCAGCCGCAGGTTGTCGTGGGTGACGCGGCGGCTGCGGGTGAGCAGGTTGAAGGCGAAGCGGCGGATCGGCTGGCCGGTGTAGGCGGCCAGGTCCTCGAACCACTCCAGGCTGGCCAGGGCGGCCCGCTGGGTGCTCTCCACCACGGGCCGCCGCTCGGCCTCGTACGCCGCCAACGCCCGTTCCACATCGGGCTGTTCGCGCAAGGAGGCGATGGAGAAGTGCGCGGTGTGGGCGGCGTCCCCGAGGAGCACGACGGGGCCCGCGCGCCAGGTTCCGTTGACGACCGTGGTGAAGCGGGTCCAGCGGGAGCGGTTGCCGCGCAGCCGGTGGCCGCCGAGCAGCCCCTCGAAGACCTTCTCGCACACGGCGGTCGACTCGGCCTCGCCCAGCACGTCCAGCCCGGCGCGCCGCCACACCTCCTCGCGCATCTCGACGATGACGGTGCTGGAGTCCGCGCTGAAGGGGTACCCGTGCAGCTGCATCACCCCGGCCGGGGTCTCGGCGATCTCGAAGCGGAAGGAGTCGAGGACGAGGTCGGTGGCGAGCCAGATGTAGCGGCAGCGGTGCGTGGTCAGGCGGGGCCGGAAGGCGTCGGCGTGGGCGGTGCGGGTGGCGCTGGCGACGCCGTCGGCGGCGATCACGAGGTCGTGGTCCCGGGCGAGTTCCGCCGCGGCCGGCGCCGCCGCGGCGAACCGCAGCCGCACGCCCAGGCCCCGGCAGCGCTCCTGGAGCAGGGCGAGGAGCCGCTGCCGCCCGACGGCGGCGAAGCCGTGGCCGCCGGAGCGGACGCGTCGGCCGCGGTGGACGACGTCGATGGCGTCCCAGCGGGTGAAGCGGTCGGACAACGCCCGGTACACCTCGGGGTCGGCGTGCTCGATGCCGCCCAGGGTCTCGTCGGAGAGGACCACTCCGAAGCCGAAGGTCTCGTCGGGCGGGTTGCGTTCGTAGACGGTGACGTCCCGGCGCGGGTCGAGGCGTTTGAGGAGGGCCGCGGCGTACAGGCCGCCGGGGCCCGCGCCGATCACCGCCACCCTCAGCGGCTCACCGGCGGTGCGCACGGTCAGCGCCCCTCCCACGCGGGGGGCCGTCTGCCGGTGAAGGACGCGTGGAACTCGGCGTAGTCGGCGCTGGTCATCAGCAGGGCCTGGGCGGCGGCGTCCATCTCGACGGACGCGCCCAGCGGCATGTCCAGCTCGGCGGTGAGCAGGGCCTTGGTCTGCCGGTAGGCGAGGGCGGGCCCCGCGGCGAGGCGCCTCGCGAGCTCCGCGGCCGCCGCGCCCGCCCCGCCGTCCTCCACCAACTCGCTGACCAGGCCCAGCCGTTCGGCTTCGGGGGCGGCCACCGGTTCGCCGAGCATCAGCAGCCGGGTGGCGTGTCCGAGGCCGACGACGCGCGGCAGCAGATAGGCGGCGCCCATGTCGGCTCCGGCGAGTCCGACCTTGGTGAACAGGAACGCGAACCGGGCCGAGCGTTCCACCACCCGGAAGTCGCTGGCCAGGGCGATGACCGCACCCGCGCCCGCCGCCACGCCGTGCACCGCCGCGATCACCGGGAACGGGCACTCGCGCAGGGCCCGGACGACCTGGCCGGTCATCCTCGTGAAGTCCAGCAGGTCGGCCGCGCCCATCGCCAAGGTGGCGCCGATGATCTCGTCGACGTCGCCGCCCGAGCAGAATCCGCGGCCCTCGCCGCCGAGGACCAGGGCCCGGGTCCGGCCGTCCCGCGCCAGCTCGGCGAGGAGGTCCCGCAGGTCGGCGTAGGCGCCGAAGGTGAGGGCGTTGAGCTTCTCCGGCCGGTCGAGGGTGACGGTGGCGATCCCGCCGTCGCGCTCCAGCCGCAGGTGGCGCCATTCCTCGGTGGTCGTCGCGGAGCCTTGCGTGACGGTCATGGCGCGGTCTCCTTCGGGGAGGAATACCGGACCCCGTGAACGTATCACCGTTTCGTGACCGCCGTCACGAGTACGACACACCAGGCGGTCGGGCGACGGTGGTCACGCGAGGGTGGCGACCATCACCGCCTTGATGGTGTGCATGCGGTTCTCGGCCTGGTCGAAGACGACCGAGTGCGCCGACTCGAAGACCTCGTCGGTGACTTCGAGCGAGTCCAGGCCGTGGCGTTCGTGGATCTCCCGGGCGACGGCGGTGCCCAGATCGTGGTAGGCGGGCAGGCAGTGCATGAACTTCACCCGCGGGTTGCCGGTGGCGAGCAGCACGTCCATGGTGACGGCGTACGGGCCGAGCAGGGCGATCCGCTCGTCCCAGACCTCCTTGGGCTCCCCCATGGAGACCCATACGTCGGTGTGCACGAAGTCCACGCCCCGGACCCCCTGCGCGATCTCCTCGGTGAGGGTGACACGGGCGCCGGAGGCCTCGGCGAGCCGGTGCGCCTCGGCGACCACGGCCTGGTCCGGCCACAGCCGCCGCGGGGCGACGATGCGCACGTCCATGCCGAGCAGGGCGCCGGTGACCAGCAGCGAGTTGCCGGTGTTGCAGCGGGCGTCGCCCAGGTACGCGTAGGCGGTCTCGCCGAGCGGCTTGGCGCAGTGCTCGGTCATGGTGAGCACGTCGGCGAGCATCTGCGTGGGGTGCCACTCGTCGGTGAGCCCGTTCCAGACCGGGACGCCGGCGTGGGCCGCGAGCTCCTCGACGACCGCCTGGCCCGAGCCGCGGTACTCGATGCCGTCGAACATCCGGCCCAGCACCCGGGCGGTGTCCCTGACCGACTCCTTGTGTCCCATCTGCGACCCCGAGGGGTCGAGGTAGGTGGTGGAGGCGCCCTGATCGGCGGCGGCGACCTCGAAGGAGCAGCGGGTGCGGGTGGAGGTCTTCTCGAAGATCAGCGCGATGTTGCGGCCCCGCAGCCGCTGCTCCTCGGTCCCCGCGCGCTTGGCCGCCTTGAGCCGGGACGCCAGCCGAACCAGGTGGAGGAACTCCTCCGGAGTGTGGTCGAGCTCCTTGAGGAAGTGGCGGCCCGTGAGGTCGATGGCCATGGCGGCTCCTAGGTCGCGACTGCGGAAGCGTTGGAAGTCTATACGACTAGAGACATGCTTATGCAACGCTCGACCAGGGGCGCCGGAGGTGGGCTACCTCACCGCGTCCCGCTCGACGGGGCAGCTCATGCAGCGCGGTCCGCCGCGCCCGCGGCCCAGCTCGCTGCCGGGGATCGTGATCACCTCGATGCCCCGCTTGCGCAGATACGTGTTGGTGGTCACGTTCCGCTCGTAGGCCACCACCACCCCCGGTTCCACCGCCAGCACGTTGCAGCCGTCGTCCCACTGCTCGCGTTCGGCGGCGTGGACGTCCTGAGTGGCGGTGAGGACCCGGATGTCGTCCAGGCCCAGGGCGGCGGCGATCGCCCGGTGCATGTGCTCGGGCGGATGGTCGGTGACCTTCAAGTCCAGCCCCCCCGAGCCCGGTTCGATGGTGTAGGAGCGCAGCATGCCCAGCCCCGCGTACTTGGTGAAGGTGTCGCCGTCCACCATCGTCATCACGGTGTCGAGGTGCATGAACGCCCGGGCCTTCGGCATGTCCAGGGCGACGATCGTGCGCGCCGACCCGGCCGCGAACAGCCCGCGCGCCAGCATCTCCACCGCCTGCGGGGTGGTGCGCTCGCTCATCCCGATCAGCACGGCGCCGTTGCCGATGACGAGCACGTCACCGCCTTCGATGGTGGAGGGGTACGCGGCCTGTCCCTCCGACCACACGTGGAAGCCGCCGTCCGCGAAGAGCGGGTGATGGCGGTAGATCGCCTCGAAGTGCACGGTCTCCCGCCAGCGGGCCGGCCACCGCATGGCGTTGATGCTCACCCCGTCGTAGACCCAGGCGGAGGTGTCCCGGGTGAAGATGTGGTTCGGCAGCGGGCTGAGCAGGAAGTCGTCCAGTTCCATCACGTGGAAGCGCACCGAGATCGGCTCGGGGTAGCGCTCCAGGAACTCGCGCTTGGTCACGCCGCCGACCAGCGCGTCGACCAGCTCGCCCGCAGGCATGGCGGCGAACGAGGCGCGCAGGTGGTCGGTGGCGAGCGGCCCGAACTCCTTCTCGTCGAAGACCCGGTCCAGCACCAGCGACTTCGCGGCGGGCACCTGCAGCGTCTCGCGGAGCAGATCGCCGAACAGGTACACCTCGATTCCCCGGTCCCGCAGTATGTCGGCGAACCCGTCGTGCTCGGCACGAGCCCGCCGCACCCACAACACGTCGTCGAAGAGGAGCGACTCCTTGTTCGACGGCGTCAGCCGTTTCAGCTCCAGGTCCGGGCGGTGCAGGATGACGCGGCGCAGCCGCCCGGCCTCGGAATCCACGTGGAAGCCCATGAACCAAGACCTTCCCACGTCGCGGCGCCTTGGTCCCCCTGTTCGCCGTCGTTGGCCCCACCTCGACGGTAACGCGCGCCCTGCGGGCGCAGAGCGCACCCGCTTCGCGACGCTCCGCCGCGGTGCGCTAGCCCC
>CAYNNX010000488.1:0-4991 GCA_964398515.1 uncultured Streptantibioticus sp.
CCCGTCAGGCCGGGCGTCCGCCGCCGGTCCGCCGGGCGCGGCCTTCTCCTCGTCCCGCCGCTGCGGCTCGACGGGCGCGGACGGTCCGCCGCTCGCCGCGGCCGCCCCGGTGCCGGAGGCCGTTCGGGACCAGCCGAGGTAGGCACCGCAGTTGCCGCAGAAGTCGTCCCCGTCACCGTTGACCGCTCCGCAGTCGGGGCACGTACGCATGCGTCAGCTCTCCTCTCTCCCGGGCGGACCGGGCAGGACCTGCACCCGGCAGGTGAGATGGACCGGGCACGACGCCCTGACGACGGCCAGTACCTGGGCCTCGTCCACCTCCGGGGTCCGCTCGGGCCAGACGCGCACCAGCAGCTCCGCCGCGGGCGCGGGCGGAAGCGCGGGGTCAGGGGTCGTGGACCAGGTCACGCCGCCGCCGTCCGCGATCTGCGCACCGACTCCGAGACTCAGGCGCAGCCGTTCCTGAAGCCCCCGCCGGGTTCCGCGCCACCTGTGCAGCTCCACCGCGCGCTCGACCATGGAGCGGCGCACCTCCTCCGGCCAGGCGGGGTCGGCCTCCACGGCGACCCAGCCCGCCAGCCAGGTGAGGAAGTCCGCGGGGGCCACGTGTGGTTGGAAGTAGGCGGGCAGGTTGTCCAAGGTGGCGAACACCGGGGCGAGGACCGTGTCCAGGCCGGCTGTGAACCGCTGGGCGAAGTCGTCGTCGGCGTACAGCGCGGGCAGCATCTCGCCGAGGGGGTGCGGGCTCGGCAGTCCGGGGACGGCGGCCCGGCTCATGACAGGCCGTCCGGGGAGACCGTGTTGACCACGACCTGGTGCTGATAGGAGAAGACGAGGGCGTCCGGTGCGACATCGACCCGCTCGGCGGGCGCGCCCCGGCGTCCGGTGATCGGGTCCGCCGGGAACAGGCGCAGCTCCTCGACCGTTGCGACGCCGGCCACCTGCTGGAGCACGGCGAACATCTCCCCGTACTGCACCGCCCGGCCGAACGGCCAGCCCGATCCGTCGGCGCCGCCGCGCAGTGGGTTGAGGTGACCGAACAACGCCGTGAGCGCCGCCTCCCGTACGCGATCGGCGTCCGGGGACCGGGTCACGAGCCGGGCGACCACCGTCACGCCCTGGTAGTCGGGGGGTTGCACGACGAGCCGGGTGCCGATGAGCCGCCGCTCGTCGAGGGCCGTCGCGATGGCGGACAGCATCTGTTCCCCGGGGATCAGCTGCTCGAACCGCAGGCGGTCGCCCTCGTCCGCGACCGCGTCGGGTACCACGAGCACGCGCACCGCGCCCGCTTCCCCGGCGACGGCCGGCACGCACTTGATCCGGGCCGCGGAGGGGGCGGCCTGCCGGGCGATCATCTCGAAGTCCCCGGCCGTGACGGCTCTCTCCTGGAGGCGCAGCAGGTGGGGGGCGCGCAGCTTGGCGTTCTCCACCGTCTCGCCGTCGACCCCGCCCCTGGCCGCCTCGCGGTTGTCGACCCTGGCCACGTACGGGACCGAGCTGCGCAGCACCGAGATCGTGCCCCGGGCGACGTTGCCGGCGGTCCCGCCGCCCGTGCGGTAGAGCGGTACGCGCAGCCGCGCTCCCTTGGGCGGCACGGCGCCGAAGGCGCGCAGGCTGCCGTCGGGTTCGCGTACCGCGGGCGGGAAGGTGAACTCGCCGCTGGTCGCGTCGATCACCACGTGCCGGTCGGTCGGTGACGAGTCGCCGAAGTGTTCGACGGCCGTCCACCTCTCCCAGCCCTCGCCGGCCGACACCTCGACCACCGGGGGCTCCCCGTCGAGCAGGACCGGCGGTTTGCTAACGCGGAAGCGCTGGCCCGCGACCCCTTCCGACGTGCCGAGAGGTGCGTCGGTCACGGTCTGCGCGTGAGCGACGGTCGCGGTGCCGCCGACGGTGAACACCTCGGCCCGGCGGATCGTCGGGGACTCGGAGTAGAAGGGCTGGTCCGGCTCCGGCTCGGTCACCCGGCAGCGCAGCCAGGCCGCCCTGCGCCCGGCGACCACCGAGGCGACGTGTCCGGCCGGGACGAACACCACCACCTCGCCGGGCCTGTTGAGGCCGCCGGTGGTGTCGGACCCGGTCTCGCAGGCGGTCCACCGCACTCCGTCCCACACCTCCCACGCCAACGGCGGCTGCCGCGGGTCGACGCCGACGCCCTCCACCCGGCTGTCCAGCCTGACCACGAGGATGCACCGCGGCACGACGACGGGCAGAGCGAACAGCATGGCGTCCCCCGGCTCGGGTCGCGGCTGGAAGCACTGCACGTCCGCGCCGTCGGCCAGCCGTGCCGTGCAGTCGGTGTGCTCCCCCGAGACGGAGATCGTGACCAGCCGCTCGAGGGAGCTGGGGACGACGGGGAGGTCCTCCACGGTGGAGAACACCACCGCCTCCTCCGTCTCGGTCCGCAGCGTGGAGACCTCGGTGCCCGCCCGCAGCAGAACGGTCTCGGGTTGCGGGGCAGACAGCCAGAAGTCGACCTCGGCGGTCGCCGCGGCCGGCGGGAAGAGCCGGATGCCCAGCAGGTCGAGGAAGGCCGAGTAGTTCTTCTCCGGCACCCGGTTCAGCCGGTACAGCAGCTGGTCCACCATGTACGCGAAGGTCTCGATGAGTGTGACCCCCGGATCGGACACGTTGTGGTCGGTCCACTCCGGCGCACGCTGCTGCACGTACCTCTTCGCCTCGTCGACGAGTTGCTGGAAACGGCGGTCGTCCAGGTTCGGGGAGGGCAGCGCCATCAGCTCTCTCCTCCGTCCGCTGCGTCCGGGGAGGCCGGGATGGTGTAGAAGGGGAAGACGAGGTTGCGGCGGTCGTTCGTGGACCGCACGGTGTAGTGCACGTCGATGTAGAGGGTGCCGTCGTCGACGGTGTCGAAGGCGATCACGACGTCGTCGACCTCGATGCGCGGCTCCCAGCGTTCCAGCGCGGTGCGCACCTCGCGTGCGATCCGGCCCGCGGTGGTGGCGTCGCCCGGAGCGAACACGTACTCGTGGATGCCGCAGCCGAACTCGGGGCGCATCGGCCGCTCTCCGGGGGCGGTACCCAGCACGAGCCGGATGGCCTCCTCGATCTCCCGGTCCCGGTCGACCATGCCGATGCCGCCGGTGGCGTTCACCCTGAGCGGGAAGGCCCAGCCGCGGCCGATGAAGCCTCCGCTCACAGGGCGCCTCCGATCAGGACGTTGAACGCGCCGGTCACGATTTCGGCGCCGCATACCGTCTGGTCCCCCATCCGAGCCGCGGGCAGCCCCCCGATCAGGACCTCTCCCCCGGCCACCGCCGCGAGGTTGGGCATGACGACGTTGGCGGGCCCGAGCTCCACGTGGGGGACGCATTCGTGCAGGCTGCCTGTGACGGCGGCCGGCCGGCCGCCGATCAGCACGGTCTCCACCGCGATGGCGCCTGGCGGCGCGGTGGTGATGACACCGCCGTGGTCGGTGGCGTCGCCCGTCCGGGCTGCGGGGGGCATGTGCGGTCTCCAATCCGGTGGTTCGACAGTCACGGGCGAGGCGTCTTGAGGACCGGCCCGCGGGGCCGCGCCCGACGGCGTCGGCCTGGACGGCGGTCAGTTGATGCGGACGAGGTCGGCCTTGAGCACCGCCAGCACACCACCGTCCACGTTGACCCCCGTCTCGCCGTTGATGGTCACCGATCTGCCGCGCACGTCCACCACTCCCGTGCCGGCGTCGAGGGTGATGCCGGACGAGGACAGGCGCACCGAACTCGCCGCTGCCGCACCGGCCGCGCCGAAGACGGTCAGGACGATCTCGCCGCGCTGCTCGTCCAGCCTGACCTCCAGCTTCTTGTCGCCGCTGGCCAGCCGGACGCCGGACGGGCCGCCCGGCACGTCCAGCAGCTCCATCCGGTTGCCGGAACGGGACACCAGCGAGCGGCGGTTGACCTTGCCGGCGGCCGGGTCGACCAGCGGCACGTCGTGCGGCGAGGGCTTGTCGACGCCGTTGTAGAGGCCACCCAGCACGTAGGGGCTGTCCAGGGAGCCCTGCTCGAAGCCGACCAGCACCTCGTCGTTGACCTCGGGGCTGAAGACACCGCCACCTCCCTGGCCTCCCCACTGGACCGTGCGCACCCAGTCGGAGACGTAGTCGTCGTCCAGCCACGGGAACTTCAGCCGCACCCAGCCGCGTTGAGCACCACCCGGCTCCCGGACGTCGGTGACCACGGCGATGGCCAGACCCTGCATCCGCGGTCCGCGGGGCGGCGCGTTGCCCCCCGTGACGAGCCCGGCGAGGGAGCGGTCCGGTGCCGCGCTGACCACGACCGTGGTCCGGTAACCCCGGTGCGGTTCGAGTACGTGGCGCGCCGAGGTGGCGGTGTAGCGGCCGGAGAAGGCGGCGCCGACGTTGCCCAGGGCGACGGGTGTGCCCGCCCTCAGCCTCGGGTTGCCCTCGACGACCACCTCCAGCTCGCCGAATCCGGCGCTGACCGAGGCGGCGAGCGACTCGGCCGCGGCTGTCGTCTCGGCCTGCGTACGGTACGGCGTGTCGGCGACGGTCATCCGTGCGGGCCCGGCGAAGGCGGAGCCCACCACCGACGGGCTCATCCCGGGTTGCACGGTCGTGCTGGTCACCGACGGTTCCGTGGCGACCAGGGCGCTCTTGGTGGTGACGTTCCAGCCGCGCACCTCGACCGTGCCCGCCCCTGCGGCACCTGTCAGTACGCTTCGCAGTTCCAGCAGGTTGCGGCCGTACTCCAGGACCATCGGGTTCTGGGGAGCGGGGGTGGAGGGGGCCGGGGCGGAGGACGCGGGCTCCGGCTTGACGAACTCCAGCAGCCCGTTGTCGTCGACGCGCATCAGCGCGCCGCTCTCCTGCGCCAGGTACTGGAGGAACTCCCAGTCGGAGACGTTGGCTTGCGACAGCTGCTGGTGGACCGTGGAGAACGCGTCGATGCGGCCGCAGGCGAGCCCCGCGCCCGCGGCGACCTCGCGGACGATGTCCGCGGTCGTCATGTTGCGGAAGGCCTTCACCTTCCGCC
>CAYNNX010000489.1:0-4979 GCA_964398515.1 uncultured Streptantibioticus sp.
AGTGCGTGGAGCTGCCGACTGATCGTGTCAGTCGGCAGCCCCAGTGTGCTGCTCAGAAGCCGCCGCTCTCAGCCCATCGGCCGCGTGCCCGTGGTGGGCGGGGGCCGGCGGGTGTGGCAGCGCCGAGGCCGGGTTCGATTTGGGCGATGCCGGCGATCGTGCCCTGGTAGAGAACTCCTTCGGGGCTGGTGACGCCGGCGAGTTGGCTGGTGTCCCGCTGGGGCCGGTGCCCAGCGCCTGTGTGCTGAGGGTCTGTCCGGTAGCGAATTCGATCGCGGTCAGGGCGTAGTTCTGCGTCGTACCGGTGGTGGTGCCCTGCACGGTGTAGATGTCGCCGTCGATGGTGGAGAGCTTGGGGACGGCGGCGGAGGGGGCCGGGTTGGTCCACACCTTGCGGCAGCCCACGCTGTTTCCGAGGCCGATGGGCGCGTTCTCCGCCGCGCTCGCACCCGGTGTGAAGATGGGAGTGCTGCAGATCAGCCGGCTGCCGCGGTGGCCGCGTCGAGCCGGTAGACCAGCAGGTTCTCCTGGGAGTCGGCGTTGTCGGCGTCGGGCAGAGTCAGCATCCGGGGCCGATCGGCGGAGACGATGTCAGGGCGAGGGCAGCGATCCTCAGCCGGGCCGCCCACGTCTGCTGGTCAAGCCCCAACGTGTACTCGATGCAGCAATCGCACTGCGGGATCAGCGCCACGAACGATTGCTCCGCCGCGGTCTCGGCCTCCGTCTCCCACCAGTCGTCCGTCGCCAGGTCAGCGGGGGTTATTTCTCCATCGATGAGCCTCGCCGCCATCCGGCGCAGAGCGTGGCGCCTTGCCAGGCCCCGATCCGGCAACCCGATTCCTGACTCGGAAAGTGCGTGCTCGAACGCGTCACGAACATCGCGGGCATCCGCGTTGCGAGGCCAACCGGCGAGTTCGCACAGCGTCGGGGTGTCCAGCCCGGCCGCGAGTGCCTCAGCCGCGACCATCGGCAGATCCTCCGGCCGTATCTCATCCGCCTGATAACGGCACGCCGCCTCCCCCAAAGACGTGAAGCCACTCTGCACAGGGGTTTCCGGTTTCGGTGTCGTTCCTTCTGCTCTCATAGCTCCTACCGTGTCAGCACCGTGTCCAGGCAAGGCACTCAGGGGCGGCCCCCTCCGCACCTACCCCGCGTGTCCGCTGAACCCGAAGGCTGAACCCACGGGAACAGTCCATCCTCGGATTCCCGCGAAAAGCCTTTCAGTTTCAGTGAACTCACGGGCCTCCCCGGGTCAGGGCCGATGCGTTCTCAGGAAATGATCTTGAGGAGGATGGCGTGCTCGGGGCGCGACCGGTAGTGATCGGTTGCGGCGACGATGTTGTGCCAGTCGGCCTGGCGCATCAGGCCGATGGCGAGGTTGCGCAGGGTGGCCATGAGGCGGGGTGCGGTGCCGGTGCGGATCCGGGAGGCGTCTTCGCCGAAGGTAACGTCTCGCACGTGGTGCAGGGCTTCCACCGACCATTGGCCCTGGACGAGTTCGGCCAGGCGGGCGGGGTCTGCTTGCTCGGGAGGTGAGGCTGGTGACGGCGTAGATGGTCTTCGTCTGGGCCCTGCCGCTCCGGTAGTTCACGCGGCGGCGTTTGATGTGCATGGCCTGGACGACGTGCGGGGAGCGCCGTCCAGGCGAGATGGTGCATGCCTTGAGCTGGCGGATCTCGCGCCGTCCGTGGCCGGTTGTGGTGGTGCGGCTCTGCGGCGGGATCTCGCTCCAGGGCAGGCGTTTGATTTGTTTGCGGAGCTTCTTCTGGTTGCCCTTGACCACCAACAGATAGTGGGCGCTGGCCGCGACGATGTGGTGGGCGTGCTCGCGCTGGGTGTGCATGGCGTCGGCGGTGGCGACGACGCCGCGCAGGTCCAGGTTCTCCAGCAGCGGGGTGAAGGCGGGGATTTCGTTGCTCTTGGCTGCGACCTGGCGCTGGGCGATGACGGTCTGGCTGTCATGGAGGGCCGCGGCCAGCAGGTGCACGGCGTGGCCGTCGGTGCGCGATCCGCGGACTGTCTTGCCGTCGACAGCCAGCCCGGTCAGCCGGTCGGGCTCGTCGACCGGGTCGGCGGCGCGGCGGGCCAGCCAGGTGCCCACCGCATCGTCGACCGTGTCCCCGTCCAGCAGCGCCAGCAGGCGTCCGAGGGTGGAGACGTTCGGGGTGGCCCGGTTGAGTCCCAGTTGGTCGTGTACCTCAGGCGCCGCGTCGGCCGCGAAGCGGGCGATCTGAGCCAGCGACCGCGCGCCACCGAGTACCGCAACCAGGCACAACCCCAGCAGTGAGCCGAGCCGGTAGTGGCGTCCTCATACCCGGCGTGGATCAGGGAGGCGGTCGAACACTTCCACCAGCGTGGCCAGTTCAAAGGAATCCGTGGGTGGACATGGTGCGGGTGCGTCCTCGAAGTGGCACGTGAGGACGCTGATCAGGGAAGATTGCACGCGAACGCGGCTCCAGGTCGATCTCGGTCTCAGCAACCTTGATCATCTGGCGTCGCGTCCCGTCGTTTCCACTCGGGCATGCCACCCACGGGCCGACCGGGCCTGTGGGTGGCATGCGACCTTGTGGAGCAGTCGCGCGGGTGCGGGTGTCCGCCACCGGAAGGGCGGGGAGGTCAGCTCTGGGCGGTAGGCCGGACGACGATCTCGTTCACGTCGACCGCGGCAGGCTGTTCGATCGCGAAGGCGATGGCCCGGGCGATCGCGTCGGGCGGGATCGCGATGTGGTCCCGCATCTTCGTGATCTCCGCTCTGACCTGGCTGTTGGTTGACGCCTCGGCGAAGTCGGTCGCAGTCGCACCGGGTGAGACGGTGGTCACCCGCAGGGAGTCGCCGGCTTCCTGGCGCAGTCCTTCGCAGATGGCCCGGACCGCGAACTTGGTGCCGGCGTAGACGGCCATCGTCGGCACGATGCGAAACGCGGCCGTGGAAGCGGTGGTGATGAAGTGGCCGGTTCCCTGTGCCCGGAAGACCGGCAGCGCGGCGCCGATCCCGTGCAGCACACCCTTTACGTTGACGTCGACCATGTGGTCCCACTCGTCGACGCGCAGATCGTCGAGAGGAGAGATGGTGCCGACTCCGGCATTGCTGACGAGTACGTCGAGTCGGCCGAAGCACTCACCGGCCAGCGCGACCAGGGCCTGCAGGTCGTCCCGTCGGGTGACGTCGGTGCGGATCTGCACGGCCGTGCCGCCCGCCTTCTCGATCCGGGCCACCAGTTCCGCCAGGCGCTCGGACCGGCGCGCGCCTAGGACGAGACGCGCGCCGCGTTCGGCGAGCAGCAGCGCGGTCGCCTCACCGATGCCGCTGCTGGCTCCCGTGATCGCCACCACTTTGCCCTTGATTCCGGACACGAAGTCGTCCTCTCCATAACTCGGCACCGGGGCCGGGTACCGAGCGGCAGCAGGTCCTGGAGGAGCGTGGCGGAATCCGCTGCGCACTGGACGGCCGGGTGCCGGTGTGACCGTGTGAGGCCGTCAGCAGTGCCGCGGCCCGTGCTCGCACACCAGTCTCCGGGGGCCTTAGCCTGGTATCCAGATCGTGTTTATTCTGGAACTAGAGGTGCCATCCGTCATGCCCACGCACCCGGACCAACGCCGTCAGCTGAGTGAGTTCCTGCGCAGCCGGAGAGAGCGCCTGACCCCTGACGAAGTGGGCCTGCCCCAGACCGGCCGCCGCCGGACTCCGGGACTTCGCCGAGAGGAACTGGCACTGCTGGCCGGGATCAGCGCCACCTGGTACACGTACCTGGAGCAAGGGCGGGAAATCCGCGCCTCCGAACAGGTGCTGAACGCCCTCGCCGCGGCGCTGCGGCTCGACCGGCACGAACGCGATCATCTCCTCCAGCTTGCCGGTCACGCTCCTGCGGCCGAAGCCGAGGAACGCGAGCCCCTCACGGCCGAGGTAAGCGCCGTCCCCCTGCTGCTCCAGCCGAACCCGGCGTACATCATCGACGGCAACTATGACGTCCTCAGTCACAACCCGGCAGCCGACAAGCTGTTCCCAAAGCTCATCACCGAGGCGGACCGGCCGGCCAACTTCGTCCGCTGGGTGTTTCTCGAACCGGTGGCCCGGGACGTTCTGGTCGACTGGGAACCCGAGGCACGCGGCCTGCTCGGCCGACTTCGCACGCTAGCAGCACGCCATTCCGGCGACCCGCGGTACACCCGATTGATCGAGGAACTGAACGAGGCCAGCCCGGAAGCGCAAGACTGGTGGCCCCAGTACGAGGTGCAGGCCCGGCACAGCGGTCGGAAACGGCTACGGCACCCACAACGGGGAGCGATCGATTATGTGTACACCGCTTTTCACCTGGCCGAACAGCCGGAGCAGACGCTGGTCGTCTATTTCGACAGCAGCGAACCGCCCGACGCGGGCGTAGCCGTGACCGGCGAATGAAGGAGGAGGTCGGTGGCAGTAACAGCGCTCCCGATACGGCGGCGGAGGGCCACCGGCTGCCCGCCGGGTAGTTCCTGAAGAAACGGGGCCGCCTCACTGCGGGTGACGCGTGTGAGGCCGGCCATTCCTCGATGCCGAGCTACATACGGTTGCTTCTCTGTCGGCTCCGGGGCGGGAGCGACCCCGGTGGGGCACGACGAGCCTCAGTCCGTCTCGAACGGGGTGCGCTCAGCTTGACCCCGTCCAACCGAACCCGGCGACCCGTCACCTCGCCACCTGAGAACGCATCAGCCCTGCTCCCCGGGTGTGAGTAGTTGGGTACAGCAAGTGCCGTTGAGATTGATCTTGCTCGGGTCCGCCTACTTCGCGGGCGCTTCGAGCCGGCGGGGCACTGCGCCGGCGCGCAGCTCGCGCAGGTCCGGGATGTGGTTGTAGGGCGTGCCGGGGGAGACGCCCAGCAGCTTGGCGATCGCGCCGCGATCCCGGAGGGTCAAGACCGTCGGCCGTAACTCAGCAGGACGGCCAGCGCCGCGTCGAACGCCGAGTCCCGGTGGCGGGCGAACTCCTCGTCGGTGAAGAC
>CAYNNX010000490.1:0-4973 GCA_964398515.1 uncultured Streptantibioticus sp.
GTCGATCCGGCCGATGCCCTGCGCGCCGGCCCGCTGGTTGAGCTGCTGGATCGCCTGGAGCACGGTGACCGGCCGGCCGTCGATCGCCACCGGGACGCCCCGCTCGAAGGTGATGACCACCTCGTCGGCCTCCCGGGGGGTGGCCGGGTTCTCGGTGTACTCGTAGACGTCCTCGATCGGCGCGTTCCAGATGTCCTCCAGGAAGCCGGTCTCCACGGCGCGCCCGAAGACGTTCTGGTCGATCGAGTACGGGGACTTCTTGGTGGTGGCGATCGGCAGCCCCGCCTTCTCGGCGAAGGCGATCGCCTTGTCCCGGGTCATCGCGTAGTCCCGGACCGGGGCGATGCACTTCAGGTCGGGGGCGAGCGAGGAGATGCCCGCCTCGAACCGCACCTGGTCGTTGCCCTTGCCGGTGCACCCGTGCGCGACGGTGTCGGCGCCGTGCTTCTTGGCGGCGGCGACCAGGTGCTTGACGATGGCCGGCCGCGACAGCGCCGAGACCAGCGGGTACCGGTCCATGTACAGGGCGTTGGCCTTGATGGCCGGCAGGCAGTAGCCGTCCGCGAACTCGTCCTTGGCGTCGGCGACCTCGGCCTCGACGGCGCCGCAGGCCAGCGCCCGCTTGCGGATGACGTCCAGATCCTCCCCGCCCTGGCCGACGTCGACGGCGACGGCGATGACCTCGGCGCCGGTCTCCTCGGCGATCCAGCCGATGCAGACGGAGGTGTCCAGGCCGCCGGAGTAGGCGAGTACGACGCGCTCGGTCACGGCTTTCTCCATTCAGTGCGTGCAGGGGAGCATCCATGGGGCATCCATACGGTGCTTGGCATAAGTATGCATGAGTCCGTATGGAAATCAAAGCCCGGCCGCCCGGGAGTCCACGATCGGGCGATCAGCTGTTCCGCAGCACCTCGGCGAGGACCCGAGCCTGGGAGTGCTCGACGCTCTTCGTCGCCGTGAGCAGGGTCAGCGGACCCCGCTTCGCCAGCTCACGCAGGTGGTCGACGGCCTCCCGGTGCCCGGCGTCGGCCAGCTCCGAGCGGTAGCGGCGGCGGAACTCGTCGAAGCGCTCGCTCTCGTGCCCGTACCACTTGCGCAGCTCGGTCGAGGGCGCCACGTCCTTGGCCCACTCGTCCAGTGCGGCCTTCTCCTTGGCCAGGCCGCGCGGCCAGACCCGGTCGACCAGGACGCGGATGCCGTCCCCGGCCTCCGGCGGGTCGTACACACGGCCGACGCGTACCTGCGGTTTCGTGCGGGTCATCGCTGCCTCCCGGGATCGGGGTGCCTCCTCGTGCGCACGGTAGCGCGGAGCGGGCACGCCCGCCTCAGGCGCCCGCCGCCGGCCCGGCGTGCGGCAGCCGGACCGTGAAGACCGTCTCACCGGGGCGGCTGTCCACCGCGACGCGGCCGCCGTGTGCGGCGGTGACGGCGGCGACTATGGCCAGGCCCAGGCCCGCGCCGCCTCCCCCGCTGCCGGTGCGGCGCTGATCGGCCCTGACGAACCGTTCGAACAGCCCGTCGCGGGCCTGCGCGGGCACGCCCGGTCCGTCGTCCCGCACGGTGAGGGTCACGTGGTCGCGCCCGTCCCGCAGGGCGACCTCGACCGCGGTGCCCGGCGGGGTGTGGACGCGGGCGTTGGCCAGGAGGTTGGCGACGACCTGGTGGAGCCGGTGGCCGTCGCCGGCGAGGGTGACGGGTTCCTCCGGCAGGTCGAGCCGCCAGCGGTGCCCGGGGCCGGCCACCCGGGCGTCGTCGGTGGCGTCGAGCACCAGCCGGGTCAGGTCCACGCTCTCGCGGTCGAGCGGCCGTCCCGCGTCCAGCCGGGCGAGCAGCAGCAGGTCGTCGACCATCTCGCCCATGCGGCCCGACTCCGCCGCCACCCGTTCCATGGCCCGCGCGATGGCCCCGGGCACCGGGCCGGGATGGCGCAGCGCGAGCTCGGCGTGGCCGCGGATCGAGGCGACCGGAGTACGCAGCTCATGGCTGGCGTCGGCGGCGAAGCGCCGCAGCCGCTCCTCGCTCGCGTGCCGCTGGGCGAGCGCG
Source organism: uncultured Streptantibioticus sp. (assembly GCA_964398515.1). Lineage (GTDB taxonomy): Bacteria > Actinomycetota > Actinomycetes > Streptomycetales > Streptomycetaceae > CAYNNX01. The sequence goes on from CAYNNX010000490.1 coordinate 2,044, forward strand.
TCCTCGACGTGCGTGAGCATCAGGTTGAACGCCGAGCCGAGCCGTCCCACCTCGGTGCGCGGGTCCGCGTCCGGCACCCGCGGGGGCAGGCTGACCTCGCCGCTGGCCAGCGGCAGCCGGGTCACCGAGGCGGCCGTGGCGGCCACCCGGCTCAGCGGCCGCAGCGACCAGCGCACCCACAGCGCCCCCGCCACCCCGGCCACCGCCAGCACGCCGCCGAAGACCGCGGCCGAGACCATCTCCAGCCGGTGCGCGGCCGCCTCCACGTCCGCCAGCGGCAGGCCGGTGACGAGCACGTCGCCGTCGCGCCCGGGGACCGCCGAGACCCGGTAGGCGTGCAACCGCGACAGGTGGATCTCATGGCCGCGCCCGTCGGGCGCCACGGCGGCCAGCGCCTTGGCGTCGGCGGCGTCGAGCGTCACACCGGTGTCGGGGCCGGAGGCCGGTGAGCGTACGACCGCCGCGTCCGTGACCCGGCCGCCGAGCAGCCGGGCGCCGAGGGTGCCCGGCGCCTGCCGCCGGGTGTCCGCGCGGACCCCGCCGGCTCCGCCGTCGGCCGGATCCCCCCGGCCGCCGTGCTCCAGGCTGGCGGGGAAGCGGCCGCCGGAGGCGGCGAGCTGCTGGTCGAGCCGGTCGGTGAGGAATCCGCGCAGCGACACCACGGCCGCCAGCCCGACCGCGGCGCAGCCCACCGCGAGCAGCACCACGAGCCCGGCCGTCAGCCTCGCCCGCAGGGTGCGGGGCCGCAGCCGCAGCGGCGCGCCGAGGTGCGCCTTCACCGCTCCCCCGGCTCGGCCGCGGGCTTGAGCACGTATCCGGCGCCGCGCACTGTGTGGATCATCGGGGCGCGGCCGGCGTCGATCTTCTTGCGCAGGTAGCTGACGTACAGCTCGACCACGTGGGCCTGGCCGCCGAAGTCGTAGGACCAGACGCGGTCGAGGATCTGGGCCTTGCTGAGGACGCGGCGGGGGTTGCGCATCAGGTAGCGCAGCAGCTCGAACTCGGTCCGCGACAGCTCGACGACCTGCCCGCCGCGGGTGACCTCGCGGGCCTCCTCGTCCATCACCAGGTCGCCGACGGCCAGCAGCGGCGTGTCGGCCCCCGCGGTGTCGCGCCGCCGGGCCATCCCGGCGCGGCGCAGCAGCCCGCGCAGCCGTGCCACCACCTCCTCGAGGCTGAACGGCTTGGTCACGTAGTCGTCGCCGCCGGCCGTGATCCCGGCGATGCGGTCCTCCACCGCGTCCCGGGCGGTGAGGAAGAGCACGCACACCTCCGGGGTCTCCGCGCGCAGCCGCCGCAGCACCTGCAGCCCGTCGGTGTCCGGGAGCATCACGTCGAGCACGACGGCGTCCGGGCGCAGCTCCCGTGCGGCCTCCAGCGCCGAGGCCCCGTCGGCGGCAGCCTGCACCTGCCAGCCCTCGTAGCGCAGCACCCCGCAGAGCACCTCGGCGAGATCGGGCTCGTCGTCGACGACCAGCACGCGCACGGGGGTGCCGTCCTCGCGGCTGAGAGTGGGACCGGTGCCGGGCAGAGCGGGGTTCGGGTTGGTCATCGCCGTTCCAGGATCGGGCCCTCGCTTCTGAGTCACCTGTGAGCGCCACCTGTGAGCTCAGAGGTTACTCAGAGCTTACGACGGCACAGTGGGGTTCCCGCGATCGGAACGTGATCGGAAGGAACCACGGTGACCACCACGTACGACACCGCGTACGACGGCGCCCGCGGTGGCCGGGCGGTACGGGCGCACGCCGCGCCGCCGCCGCCACGCGGCCGCCGCTCACCCGCGCCCTTCGTGCTCGCGACCGTCTTCGGCGGCGGCGCCGGGGTGCTCGCCCTGTGGTGGTCGAGCACCCCGTCGGTCGTGGGCCCCGACGGCTGGCTCGTGGGCGCGGGCCGGATCACCGGGCTGCTCTCCGGCTACGCGTGCGCGGTCCTCGTCGCCCTGATGGCCCGGGTACCGGTGCTGGAACGCGGCGTCGGCAGCGACCGGGTGGCCCGGTGGCACGCCATGGCGGGGCGCTGGACGGTGAGCCTGCTGCTGGCGCACGTGGCGGCGATCATCACCGGCTACGCCCTCCAGGACCACGGCGGACTGGTCCACGAGGCGCTCACGGTGGTGCTGCACTACCCGGACATGCCGCAGGCCGCGGTGGGCACGCTGGCCCTGATCACCGTGGGCGTGCTCTCGGCCCGCGCGGTGCGCCGCCGGGTGTCGTACGAGACCTGGTACCACGTGCACCTGCTCACCTACGCGGCGGTCTTCCTCGTCTTCTTCCACCAGGTCTCCCTCGGCGCCCAGTTCGCGGGCGACGCCGTGGCACGGGCCGCCTGGTACGGGCTGTACGGCGGGGCCGCCGGGCTGGTGGTGTGGTACCGGCTGCTCACCCCGCTCCGGCTCAACCGGCGCCACCGGCTGCGGGTCGAGGCGGTCGTGCCCGAGGCGCCGGGTGTCCACTCCGTGGTGATCGGCGGCGAACGCCTCACCGAACTGGGCGCGCGGCCCGGCCAGTTCCTGCGCTGGCGGTTCCTCGCCGGACCGCTGCGCTGGACGAGCGCCCCCTACTCGCTCTCCGAGGCGCCCCGGGCGGACCGGCTGCGGATCACGGTGAAGGCCGCGGGCGGCCACAGCGCGCGGATCGCCCGGCTGCGCCCGGGCACCCGGGTGTGGGCCGAGGGGCCGTACGGCGCGCTGACCGCGGCCCGGCGCACCCGGCGCAAGGTGCTGCTGATCGCGGGGGGCGTGGGCATCACGCCGCTGCGCGCGCTCTTCGAGTCGCTGCCCGCCCGGCCGGGCGACCTGACGCTGCTCTACCGCGCCCGCAGCCCGAGGGACCTGGCGCTCTGGGACGAGCTGGAGCGGATCGCGCAGGCCCGCGGAGCCCGGCTGTTCAGCGCCGTCAACGCACCCGACGGCCGCCGGGCCGACATCGACG
>CAYNNX010000491.1:0-4954 GCA_964398515.1 uncultured Streptantibioticus sp.
TCGTCCTGGCGGGCAAGGAGTACGGCTCCGGCTCCTCCCGCGACTGGGCCGCCAAGGGCACCGCCCTGCTCGGCGTCAAGGCCGTCATCGCCGAGTCCTACGAGCGCATCCACCGCTCCAACCTGATCGGCATGGGCGTGCTCCCGCTGCAGTTCCCCGAGGGCGCCACGGCGCAGACGCTGGGTCTGACCGGTGAGGAGGCCTTCTCCATCAGCGGCATCACCGAGCTCAACGAGGGCACCACCCCGCGCACCGTCAAGGTCACCACGGACACCGGCGTGGAGTTCGACGCCGTCGTCCGCATCGACACCCCGGGTGAGGCCGACTACTACCGCAACGGCGGGATCATGCAGTACGTGCTGCGGTCGCTGCTGCGCAAGTAACGGAAGCAACGGCGGCGGGCCCGCGGGACCGCCAGGGCCGAAGGGGCCGCACCTCGCTTCGCGAGGTGCGGCCCCGCTTTGTGTTTCGGGCGCAAATCAAGTGGGCCCGGCAGGTCTCAACTCGGGAAAGGTTCTCCCCGTGGCCTGCCCTCGATCTTGCCCACCCCCAGCGAGTGGACTATACCTGTCGGCGTCCAGCGGCCCTTTTTCGTTCAGACCCAGCTTCATCGACCCAGCTTCAACCGACAGCGGTAGCCGGGGGGTTCCGGTGCACCGCCTGAGTCCTGGAGAAGGCGAGGACTTGAGCATGGGATCCACCATCGAGCCGAACCGGCTCAACCGCCGTGACCTCATCAAGCGTGCGGCCGCCCTGGGAATCGCCGCCGTCCCGGCCAGCGGCCTGCTGAGCGCGTGCGCGGCGAGCGGCGGGGACAGCGGAAACAACCAGCAGACGGGCAAGAAGTCCGCCACCAACCCCTTCGGCGTGGCCGATTCGGCGCCTTTGGAGGTCATCATCTTCAAGGGCGGCTTCGGCGACGACTACGCCAAGCGCTTCGAATCCCTGTATTCGAAGGAGTACCCGAAGGCGCGGGTCACCCATACGCCCACCCAGAACATCACCGGCCTGCTCCAGCCGCGGCTCAACGGCGGAAATCCGCCGGACGTCGTGGACGACTCGGGAAACGCCCAGATCAAGCTGGACGTCCTGCAGAAGGCCGGGCAGCTGACCGACCTCTCCCCGCTGCTGGACGCGCCGTCCGTCGACGATCCCGGCAAGAAGATCCGCGACATCCTCATGCCCGGCACCATCGAGCTGGGCACGGTCGGCGGCCGGTTCTGCACGCTGCAGTACGTCTACACCGTCTTCGGCCTGTGGTACTCGGGCAAGCTGTTCCGCCAGCACGGCTGGAGCGAGCCCAAGACCTGGGCCGATTTCCTCTCGCTGAGCGGGGAGATCAAGAAGGCCGGCATCGCGCCCTTCGCGCACCAGGGCAAGTACCCGTACTACATCAACGTCGCCATCGTGGACCTGGCCATCAAGAACGGCGGCCAGGACTTCCTCAACCGGCTCGACAAGCTCGACGACACCGTCTGGGACGAGGACCCGGCCAAGAAGGCCATCGAGGCGATCTACCAGATCGTCAGCAACGACTATCTGCTCCCCGGCACCAACGGCATGACCCACATCGAGTCGCAGACCGCCTGGAACCAGTACCGGGCCGCCTTCATCCCCTGCGGCGCCTGGCTGGAGAACGAGCAGATGAAGGCGACCCCGGCGGACTTCGAGATGACGTTCATGCCGATGCCCTCGCTGCCCGGCGACAAGCTCCCCTTCGAGGCGATCCGCGGCGGCGCCAACGAGCCGTTCATCGTGCCGAGCAAGGCGAAGAACGCGGCCGGCGGCATGGAGTTCATGCGGCAGATGCTGAGCAAGGCGGGCGCCACCGCCTTCGCCCAGACGGCCAACTCGCTCACCGTGGTCAAGGACGGCATCGACCCGAGCGTGAAACTGCGCCCGGGCACCGCATCCACCAAGGCCGCCCTGAAGGCGGCCGGCGCCAACGTCTTCAACCCCACCTACCTGTACACCGCCAGCTCGCTCGACGTCGACATGGGCAACGCCAGCAGCGAACTGATGGCGAACCGGATCAAGCCGGACGAGTGGCTAAGGCGGGTCAAGACGGCGACGCAGAAGGCCAAGAAGGGCTCCTGAGGCGCCGCTTACGAGGTCATGCCCGGTGGCGGCGGGGCGGCGCTCCGCCACCACCGGCGGGAAGGCAGGGGGCAGGAGCCATGCGACACCGCAAGTACCCGTTCATCGTGGGATTCCTCATCGGCCCGGTGGCGCTGTACGCGCTGCTGGTCATCTGGCCGTATCTGCAGACCTTCGGCTACTCGCTCACCGACTGGTCGGGCGAGTCCCAGATCATGCACTTCGTGGGCCTGAAGAACTACACCACGCTCTTCTCGGACTCGGTCTTCGTCAAGGCCCTGCTGCACAACGTGCTGCTGCTGGTCTTCCTGCCGCTGGTGACGATCCTGCTGGCGCTGTTCTTCGCCTTCATGCTGAACGTCGGCGGGCGCGGCGGCACCGCAGGCGTGCAGGGGGTGCGGGGCGCCGCGGTCTACAAGGTGGTCTTCTTCTTCCCGCAGGTGCTGTCGATCGCGATTCTCGCCGTGCTCTTCCAGGCGGTCTACCGCAGTGACGGCGGCGGTCTGCTCAACGGCGTCCTGCTGAAGCTGGGACTGGAGGACGCGCAACACCCGGTCGAGTGGCTCAACGACCCGAACCTGGTGCTGTGGTGCATCCTCGGTGTCCTGGTGTGGTCCGGTGTCGGCTTCTACCTCGTGCTCTTCTCCGCCGCGATGCAGTCGATCCCCCGGGACATCTACGAGGCCGCGCTGCTGGACGGCGCCGGCCGGTACCACACGTTCTTCCGGGTCACCCTGCCGCTGCTGTGGGACAGCGTGCAGACGGCGTGGGTCTATCTGGCCATCGCCGCGATGGACGGCTTCGCGCTGGTCTCCACCCTGACCCCCGGCGTCGCCTACGGTGGCGGACCGGACCACCACAGCGAGGTGCTCGCCACCTACCTGATGCGCAACTTCCTCTACTACGGAAAGAGCGGCTACGCCTGTGCCATGGGCGTGGTCATGCTCCTCCTCACCCTCATCCTGTCGGTTGTCGCGCTGCGGGCCACCCGCCGTGAGCGCATCGAGTTCTGAGCGGGGCCCGCCATGAGTACGCCGACCAAGGACCCGACCCCCGCCGCGACGCCCACGGCGCCGCCGGCGGACGCACGCACGAAGTCCAGGGAGCAGCGGTTCGCCGACGCCGGGGGAGTGCTGAACGTCTTCTCGCACGGCTTCCTCGCCCTGTGGGCCGTGATGATCGTGCTGCCCCTGGTGTGGATCGTGCTGAGCGCCTTCAAGACCGACGCGCAGATCGGCGGCAGCGCGTGGTCCTGGCCGGCCCACTGGTCCCCCGGGGTGTTCGGGCGGGCCTGGGACAAGGGCATCGGCGGCTATCTGCTGCACACCGTGATCGTGCTCGTCTTCTCGGTCGCCTTCACCATGCTGTTCGGCTCGATGGCCGCCTACGTGCTGGCCCGCTACGAGTTCCCCGGCAACCGGATCCTGTACTACCTGTTCGTGGCCGGCGCGATGCTGCCGCCGTACCTGCCCCTGGTGCCGCTGTTCTTCATGGTGAAGAACCTGGGGATGCTCAACACCTACCAGGGCCTGGTCCTGGTCTACGTCGCGTACTCGCTGCCGTTCACCGTCTTCTTCATGTACTCGTTCTTCCGGACGCTGCCCACCACCCTGCACGAGGCGGCGATGATCGACGGCTGCTCGCACACCCGGGCGTTCTTCCAGGTCATGCTGCCGATCGCCAGGCCGGGTCTGCTGAGCGTCGGGATCTTCAACGTGCTCGGGCAGTGGAACCAGTACATCCTGCCGCTGACCTTGATGCAGCGGCAGAGCGGCACCGACCAGGACCGCTCGGTGCTCACCCAGGGCCTGGTCAACCTCATGCTGCAGCAGGGCTACAACGGCGACATGCCGGCGCTCTTCGCGGGCATGACCATCGCCATGCTGCCGGTGCTCGTGGTCTACCTCTCCTTCCAGCGCCAGGTCCAGGCGGGGCTGACCGCAGGCACCCTGAAGTAGCCCGGGACCCTCTCGCCGCGCTGCGTGACGACTGCGTACGATGTGTGCTCATCCGAGGTTGGAGCCGGTCGATCCCTTGACGGGGGACAACCCCTGAGGCTCTGCTTAGAGTTCACATGTTGTAGTCGACGGGGCCCTATCGCCGTGGCCCCGGCCGGCCGGACCGACGTCGTTCCGGTCGTCGAGGCAGGAGTGGATGGACGTGGAGACTCCGGGATCGCAGTCCTCGCTGCACCGGGCCAATCTGGAGCGGGTGGTCAGGGCCGTACGGCTGGCCGGTTCGCTCACGCAGGCCGAGATCGCCCGCACGACCGGACTGTCGGCGGCCACCGTCTCCAACATCGTCCGCGAGCTGCGGGACAACGGAACGGTACAGGTCACGCCCACCTCGTCGGGCGGGCGCCGGGCGCGCAGCGTCTCGCTGTCGGGGGACGCGGGGATCGTCGTGGGGGTCGACTTCGGCCACTCGCACCTGCGGGTCGCCGTCGGCAACCTGGCCCACCAGGTGCTCGCCGAGGAGAGCGAGCCCATCGACGTGGACGCCTCCGCCGCGGAGGGCCTCGACCGGGCGGAAGCGCTGGTCGGACGGCTCATCGCGGCCACCGGCATCGGCCCCGACAAGGTGATCGGCGTCGGCCTCGGCGTGCCCGGGCCGATCGACGTGGCCTCCGGGGTGCTGGGGTCCACGGCGATCCTGCCCGGGTGGGGCGGGATCAACCCGCGTGAGGAGCTCGCGCGGCGCCTGGACATGCCCGTCCACGTCGACAACGACGCCAACCTCGGCGCCCTCGGCGAGCTGGAGCGGGGCGGCGGCCGGGGCGTGCAGGACCTGGCGTACATCAAGGTCGCCAGCGGTGTCGGCGCCGTTTATCGTCTTAGGGCAGCAGGAGCTCGGTGCG
>CAYNNX010000492.1:0-4951 GCA_964398515.1 uncultured Streptantibioticus sp.
ACGCCGGGGCGGACATCTTCGTGATCCGCGGCACCACGGTGAGCGCCGAGCACGTCTCCGGCCGGGCCGAGCCGCTGAACCTCAAGCAGTTCATCTACGAGCTCGACATCCCGGTCATCGTCGGCGGCTGCGCCACCTACACGGCGGCGCTGCACCTGATGCGGACCGGTGCGGCGGGTGTGCTGGTGGGCTTCGGCGGCGGCGCCGCCCACACCACGCGCAACGTGCTGGGCATCCAGGTCCCGATGGCGACCGCGGTCGCCGACGTGGCCGCGGCCCGCCGGGACTACATGGACGAGTCCGGCGGCCGGTATGTGCACGTCATCGCCGACGGCGGCTTCGGCTCCAGCGGTGACCTGCCGAAGGCCATCGCCTGCGGCGCGGACGCGGTGATGATGGGTTCGCCGCTGGCGCGCGCCACGGACGCCCCCGGCCGGGGCTTCCACTGGGGCATGGAGGCGGTGCACGAGGAGCTGCCGCGCGGCAAGCGGATGAACCTCGGTGCCGCCGGGACGACGGAGGAGATCCTCCTCGGCCCCTCGCACGCCCCCGACGGTTCGATGAACTTCTTCGGCGCGCTGCGCCGCGCCATGGCGACGACCGGGTACTCCGACCTGAAGGAGTTCCAGCGGGTCGAGGTCACCGTGGCGCCGGCCGTGCACCGCTGACGCCTGCACCGGACGGCTCCGGGGCCCGGAACGCGTTCGCCGTTCCGGGCCCTTCGCACGCGTGTGCCCGCGGGCCCGTGGGTCAGACGGAGTTTCCGGCGCGCCGGGTGACGACGTACCCCTCCACGCCGGCGATGGCGAAGAAGAGGATGTCCTTGGCGTCGACGAAGCCGGTCTTCCAGGCGCGCACGAGGGTGCCGAACTCGCCGAAGAATATGTGGGCGAAGGGGATCCCCTCGTGGTGGCTGACGATCCAGGCGATGCCCACCAGTTGGCCGAACCAGACCGCGAGCAGCGAGAAGACCACGCCGAGCACGGGCAGCAGCGGGTCGCGGCCACCCGTCTTGCCCATCGCGGCGCCGACCATCAGGCCCACGGCGAGCGCCACGTAGCCGATCTCGTGGTCGGTGAAGCGCAGGATCGCCGCGTAGAGCAGCACCGCGCCCAGCGCCGCGCCGAGTGCGGCGAGGATGCCCGGGCCGAGGCGGTCGGGGCGCCGCGGTATGGGTGCGACCGGCGGCGGGTATGCCCCGGCCGGCGGATAGGCCCCCGGCGCGGGAGCGGGCGGCGGGTAGGCGGCCTGCGGCTGGCCGTACGGGTTGCTCGCAGGCGGCTGCTGCCATGGCTGGCTCATCGGTCTCATCCCCCGTGTTCGAAGAGATGTGCAGGCTAACAGCCGCCTCTGACAGCGCTTCAACAGTCCATGGTGTGCGCTGGTCTGACAGGCCGGGACGTATGGGCCGAGTGTGGCCCGAGCGGCGAACACGCCAGACTCTGGCAATAATCACATTTTATGGCGCAGAAGAAGTCGTTTTCCGGTCGGGACATGGGCATCGACCTGGGCACCGCGAACACGCTGGTCTACGTACGCGGCGCGGGTGTCGTGCTCAACGAGCCCTCTGTCGTGGCGGTCAACGCGGTCACCGGGGAGGTGATCAACGTCGGCTCCGAGGCGAAGTCCACGATCGGCCGAACGCCCTCCCACATCGTGGCGGTGCGTCCGCTGCGGGACGGGGTGATCGCCGACTTCGAGATCGCCGAGCGGATGCTGGCCCACTTCATCCGCAAGGTGTCGATGCGGGGACGGTTCGCCCGGCCCCGGGTGGTGATCTGCGTGCCGTCCGGCATCACCGGTGTGGAGCGGCGTGCGGTCATCGAGGCCGCCACCTCGGCGGGGGCCCGCCAGGTCCATCTGATCGACGAGCCGATGGCGGCGGCGATCGGCGCCGGGCTGCCGGTGAGCCAGGCGACCGGTTCGATGGTCGTCGACATCGGCGGCGGCACCACCGAGGTGGCCGTGGTCTCGATGGGCGGCCTGGTGGCGGCCCGTTCCGTGCGGGTCGCCGGGGACGCCATCGACGCGGCGATCATCCAGTACGTGAAGCGGGAGCACGCCCTCGCGATCGGTGAACGCACCGCCGAAGAGGTGAAGATGACGATCGGTTCGGCCGACGACGTGCCGGACGACGGCTGGCCGCCGGAGCTCGGCGGGCTATACCGGGAGTTCGCGCAGGGCCTCGCCGAGGATCGGGGCGACATGCCGGAGCCGGGCGCGCCCCTCGGTCCGGCGGGCGAGGCCCGGTACGCCGAGGAGGCCGCCTGGCTGGAGAGGCCGGACGGGGCACCCCGTGCGCCCGTGGTCGGCCTGCTGCCTCCGGCGGGTCCGGGGCGCGGCGGCCCGCTGCGCTGCCGGATCCGCGGCCGGGACCATGTCAGCGGCCTGCCGAAGACCTTGGACCTCGACGCCGAGCAGGTGCGCAGGGCGATCGCCGACCCGGTGGACTCGATCATCTCCGCGGTCCGCCACACCCTGGACGAGTGCCCGCCGGAGCTGGCCGGCGACATCATGGACCGCGGGATCGTGCTCACCGGCGGCGGCGCGCTGCTGCGCGGGCTCGACGCGCGGCTCAGCAGCGAGCTCAACATGCCCGTGCTGGTGGCCGACGAGCCGTTGGACTGCGTCGCCGTGGGCACCGGCAGGTGCGTGGAGAACTTCGAGGCCCTCAAACGCGTACTGGACGCCCAGCCGCGGCCGTACGTCTCGGCGAGGGTCTGACACGGCGTCGGCGCGGTGCCGGGCGTGCCAGCCACCGCGAGAGGACTCGTGGCGGCCGCCGCGGCGGGCGCCCTGGCTCTCGCTCCAGGCGCGCGGTCCGCCGACGCCGTACTGTCTCCTGCGCTCAGCGCGAATTCTGCCGCCGCACGGGTACGTGCCGAGCCGAGCCGCACCTTCGCGCGCCCAGCGCACGCCTGCGTACCCCAGACCTCCGTACCTCGTCCGGCGCTTCGGGCAACCCCTTCCGCAGCCCCCTGTCCCGTGACCGTCACGCTCACCGCGCTGACCCCGGCGGCGCCTCAGGCGGGCGACACGCTGGTGGTCGAGGGGCGGTTGACCGACGTGGGCGGGCGGCGGATCGCGGGGGCGCATCTGGGGGTGCGGGTGGGCGGGGGAGGGGAGGTCGCCGGCCGTACGCAGGACGTGCCGGCGCTGGAGGCGGGGCAGAGCGTGCCGTTCACGTACAAGGTCCCGGTGGCCGCGCTGGGGCTGGGCGGCGCGGGGGACTACGCGCTGGCGATCGGGGTGACCGGGGGTGACGGCGGCGTGCTGGGGCTGGCGCGCACCCGGCTGCCGTGGTTCCCGGCCGGGACCGGCGGTCAGCCCCTGAAGGCGGCCGTGGTGTGGCCGGTGACCGGCGTACCGCACATGGAGGCGCTCTCGCTGGACGAGGGGGGCTCGGCGCGGCCGGTGTTCCGCGACGACGCCCTGAACGGGGAGTTCGCGGCCAATGGACGTCTGGGGCAGCTGGTCGCGGCGGGGGCCGGGCTGGCGGTCACCTGGACGGTCGATCCGGGTCTGCTGGACGAGGCGGGCGCCATGGCGGGCGGCTACCGCGTGGCCACCGTCCCCGGCAGCGGCGATCCCCGCGACAGCTCGCCCGGGACGGGCAGCGCGGCCGCGTCGGCGTGGCTGGCGCAGCTCCGGCAGGCCGTGGGCGGCGGCTGGGTGGCGGCGCTCCCGTACGCCGATCCGGATCTGGCCTCGCTGGCGCATCACCCGGAAGGCGGCCTGCCGCGCCCGGTGCTGACGCAGGCCGCCGGGCTGGGCCGTGCGGTGGCGACCGGCGCCCTGGGCGCGGCGGTTCGCACCGATGTGGCCTGGCCCTACGGCGGGGCGCTGGACACCTCGGTGACCGGGCTCGCCGGGCGCCTCGGGCTCCGGACGTTCCTGGCGTCCGGGCGGGGGCTGGGCACCGGCACCGCGCTGCCGCGGGTCTCGGCGGCCGGCGGGGTGACCGCGCTGGTCGGCGACCCGGCGGCGGACGCGGTGCTCACCCGCGATCTGACCGGTGAGGGCGCTGTGGTGGCCGCCCGTCAGGAGCTCCTGGGCGACCTGCTGCGGGCGCGGCTGCGGGGCGCGGGCTCGGCGGGCGCCGGGCCGAACGGGATCGTGGTGCTGCCGCCGAGGCGGGTGACACCGCAGGGGGCGCAGGCCCTGGCGGCGGCGCTGACGGCGGCCGGGGACGCCGGCTGGGCGGAACTCGTCGGCCTGGACCAGGTGGCCTCCGCGGCGCCGCCGACCGCGGTGCACGGCGCGAACCGCTATCCGCGCCGGCTGCGCGCGAGCGAGCTGCCCGCCCCGGCCCGCACCGCGCTCGGGGCGGTCCAGCCCGCCCTGGACACCCTCTCCCGGGTGCTCGCCGACCCGGCGCGGACCACGGACGCGGTGCACCGGGCGATGCTGCGGGGGGTCTCGACCGGGTGGCGCGGCGATCCGCGGGGCGCCGCGGCCTATGCGGCGGGCATCAGGACCTATATCGACAAGTCGATCTCCTCGGTGCACCTGCTGCCGAAGAGCGGCACGGTGACGGTGACCGGCAACTCCGCGTCCGTTCCGGTGACGCTGCTGAACGGGTTGCAGCAGCCGCTGGCCGGGCTGGTGCTGCGGGTCACGTCGGCCGCGCCGGGCCGGCTGACCGTCGACCGGCAGGACACCGGGATCCAGGCCCCGGCCGCCGCCAGCCACACCGAGCGGATCCCGGTGCGCGCCCACGCCAACGGCGCCGCCCAGGTCACCGCGCGGCTGCTCACCGCCCGGGACGGCAGGCCCTGGGGAGCGCCGATCACGTTCCAGGTCACCGTCAGCAAGATCTCCCCCGGAGCGGTGGTGATCGTGCTCGGCTGCGTGCTGCTGCTGATGCTGGCCGCCCTGTTCCGCATGCGCCGGGCGCGGCGCCGGGCGGGCGGCTGACGCCGGTTCGCCGCCGCCGGCGTCCGTCACAGCC
>CAYNNX010000493.1:0-3334 GCA_964398515.1 uncultured Streptantibioticus sp.
CCACCGGGAGGCGGGACCTTAGCGACGCGGTGAGGTCTTGTCGATGGATGTTGATGTGTCGAACAGCAGCTCGGGTGGGGATGCGGATGTTGTCCGTCGGAGCCGCGCACGGAGCGAGTCTTCGAGCGGAGTAAGCGGCCGGCCAGACCGCTTACTCCGCTGCGCTGCGTGCGCGGCTCGGACGGCACACCGCTGCCGCCAACATCGAGAGCCAGATCGCCGCACGGAGCTGCGGCGGCCGGGGCAGTTTGAAACCATACAATGGCTCCGCGGAGCGGCCGGCGGTCCCTGAGTTCGTTCGGGGGCCTGGGAGAGCGGGTAAGCAGGAACAGGGGAGCCATGAGCGCAGGATCGACCGCGAAGCTGGTGGTGCTCATCGCGGCGGCGGGGCTGGCCCCGCCGGCCTGCCGGGCGCAGGCCGTCATCAACGCCGACTTCTCCAAAGGCGACTTCGCGGCCCTGGGCTGGAAGGCGGAGGGCGCCTGGGACCTGTTCCGCTACCCGAAGGCCGCCAACGACCCCGGCCGGGTGGCCCGCTTCGCGGCGAACAAGCCCGACGGCTCCCTGACCAAGACCTTCCCCGAGGTAAAGAGCCCCGCGAAACTGGCGCTCTCCCTCGACTACGGCTGGGGCTGGGGCGACGCCGGCCAGGCCGCCGACTCCGTCGCGTTCATGCTCACCGACGGCAAGGGCGACGGCTACCACTTCGAGGTCCACCGCACCAAGGCCCGCTGGGCGGTGCAGTGGGCGAAAGTCGCAGGCGGCAAGCCCGCCAAGGACAAGACCTGGGCGCCCGCGGAGATCGACGCCACCCACGACTCCGTCCGCGACGGCGGCGGCCTGAGCCGCCTGACCGTCACCCGCGCGGCCGACGGCACCTGGAGCATCACCGGCAAGGACTGGAACAAGGGCGCCGGCGCGACGGTGCGCTTCACCGACACCGGGCCCGCCGCGTTCAGCCGGCTGGTGCTGCTGGGCACCCACAACTTCGACGAGCAGGTCTTCAACCACGTCGTCCTGGAGCTGCGGCCGTCCGCCCGGCCCGGGCCGACGACCGCCGTCCCGGCGACCGCCTTCCTGGACAGCGTCGGCGTCGTCACCACCTTCCCCGACCGCGGGCAGCCCTTGCCGAAGACGGTCGAGATGGTCCAGTACGGCGGCTTCCGCTGGGTGCGGGGCGGCATCGAGGGGCTGACGGAGAAAGGCCCCACCACGCTGCAGACTTACCTCGACCTGCATCGGCAGACGGGCGCGCGGTTCAGCTGGGGCCTGGTCAGCGGCGGCACCGACCTTCCGAAGCTCCTCGCCACCGGCCGGCAGCTGGCGAAGGCCGACGCCCTGCTCGCCTTCGAGGGCAACAACGAGCCGAACAACTGGGGCGTCACCTACCACGGCGAGAAAGGCGGCGGCCGCGCCCCCTCGTGGCTGGCCGTCGCCAAGTTGCAGCGGGACCTGTACGCCGCGGTTAAGGGCGACCCGCTGCTGAAGAAGTACCCCGTCTGGTCGATCAGCGAGGGCGGGGCCGAGGTGGACAACGTCGGCTTGCAGTTCCTGACGATCCCGGAGGGCGCCCGCACCTTGATGCCGGCCGGGACGAAGTACGCCGACTGCGCCAACGTCCACAACTACATCTACCACCCCGCATCGCCCGGCCCGGCGGACAACAAGACGTGGAACGCCGCCGACCCGACCTCCGCGTGCAAGGTGGACGGGCTGTACGGCAACTACGGCGTGACCTGGGCGAAGCACTTTCGCGGCTACTCCGAAGTCGAGCTGCTGACGTTGGCCCGGGTCACCACGGAGACCGGGTGCACGATCGGCGGGCCGATCACGGAGGAGGTCCAGGCGCGGAACCTGTTGACCATGTACCTGGACCAGTTCAAGCGCGGCTGGAGCCATACCGCCGTCTACCTGCTGCGCGACCGCACGGACGAGGGCGGCAACCAGACGTTCGGGTTCTTCCGGCGCGACTACACGCCGCGCAAGGCCGCCGTGTACCTGCACAACCTGACGACGATCCTGGCCGACCGGGGCCGGCCGGCGAAGCCGGGCCAGCTCCAATGCTCCATCCCGGAGCAGCCGGCCACCGTTCACGAGATGCTGCTGCAGAAGAGCGACGGCACGTTCGCGCTGGTGGTGTGGGGCGAGCGGCTGAAGGGTGCCGACGAGGTGACGGTGCGGCTGGGCCGCGCGTTCCCGAAGGTGTCGGTCTACGACCCGACGGTCGGGACGCGACCGGTGCAGGCCCGCGAGAACGTCGCGGAGCTGAAACTGACCCTGAGCGACCATCCCCTGATTGTCATGGTCCCACCGAGCTAACGCGCGGCGGGCGAGCGCAATTCCAGCTCGACCAGGGCGCCGTCGAGTGGCTTGGTGGAAACGCCCGCCTTCGGCTCGTTCCCCGCGCGGACGGCCTTGAAGCGGAACAGCTTCACGAGCGCCCCGACCACAAGGGCCACCTCCAACTGGCCCAGGTGCTTGCCGGGGCAGACCCGCGGCCCGTGGCCGAAGCCGAAGTGCTGCGCCTCCTTCGTCGCGCGGCCGTGGGCCTCCATGTCCTCCCAGCGCTCCGGGACGAAGTCGAGCGCGGGGCGGCCCGTCACGGCAACGCCCCAGTGGTCCTCGTGGCGGTTGGCGTGCCAGACGTCCAGGAGAATGTGCGTTCCGCGCGGCAGCCACAGCTTGCCGCCGTCCGCCGTGCCGACCCAGGTGTCGGCCGTCGCCCGACGCGGCAGGAAGTAGAGCGAGGGCGTTAGCCTGAGCGTCTCGTCCAGCACGCGGCCGAGGTACTTCGCACCGTCGAGGGCCTCGGGCGTGTAGTCCTCAATGTCCTTGACCTCGCGGAAGACCTTCTCCTGAGCCGCAAGGTTTCGGGCGAGGTGCGACACCGCCCAACTCGCATACGAAGTCGTCGCTTCGAGGGCGCCCGCCAGGAACACCTTGACGTTGCTGCGCAGCGCCTCGTCCGGGGCGTCGGAGCGGAACTGCTTCCAGAGGCCCTTCCCCTCCTTCCGCGGCGCCAGCGCCAGGTCGGTCAGTTCCTCGAAGTGCCCGTAGGCCTCCTTGGCCTCGGCGAGGCTGCGGCTGATGGCGGGCAGTCTCCACACGGGGAGGCCGGTCTTGTTGAGGACCGTGTCGCGCACGATGTGGTCGATCACGCGCTCCAGGGCAGGGACGTAGCGGTCCCGAATCTGCTCGTAGGGGGCCTCCGCGCCGAAGAAGTTGTTGACCAGCATCTCCAGCATGACGGCCTTGATTTCCGGCTCGAGCCGGACATGCACCGGCGGGGCCGCCCGCGCGAGGAACTGCCGCAGCGCGTCGAGGCGCAGCCGAA
>CAYNNX010000493.1:3344-4928 GCA_964398515.1 uncultured Streptantibioticus sp.
GAGCGTCATCTTCCCGAACGGGGGCGCCGCGAGCTTCTTCTGCTTCCTCCAGGTCGGGCCGTTGGCGAACAGGAGCGTGTCCTTGCCCGTGGCGCGGGCGATGCCGGCGGACGGGAGGGTGTCGCGGTCGAACTGGCCCTCCCGGTCGCCGGTCTCGGCCGTGACGGCCCGGATGAGCCGCGGGTCGCGCGTGACCAGGACCGGCGCCAGCCCCGGCACGTCGAGGTAGCGGTTGTGCCGGCCCGGCGCCTTCTCACGGTCGGCGCCCCAGAAGTAGGTTTCGAGGATGCGGATCGGCTGGTCGTAGTTCCAGGGGTGCGGGAACGGCAGCGTCGGCCGGCCCGGCCCCGGCGGGAAGAGCGGCACCCGGGTCGGCCGGATGTCGCCGTCGAACGGGCTGGTCCCGAGCAGCTGCCCCGGCAGCCGCTCGACGCGGCGAAAGCCCGGGACGTGGTCGCGCAAGAACGTCAACAGCCTGCCAAACATCCGGCATCACCTTTTCTTGGGCCACCCGCCGCGTTCCGGAGGGGGCGTCGTCCGGTCACCGTTTGCGGTAGCGCCCCCAGAGCATGGTCACGACGACGTTCCCCGCCGCGAACGGGATCACCGCCAGCAGAGCGATGCCGACGGCCTTGGCCTCGCTTACCAGGAAAGGGGGGGACATGACCGCCGCGCAGGCCCAGGCGGTGACGATTGTCGCCAGCACGAGCACAACCACGGTCTGGGCGACGACAAAGGGGCCGCCGACGAGCCGGGCGTGGCAGCCGGGGCAGGTGATCCAGACCGGGAACGCGGCAAAGGCGATGGTATGAAACGGGATCGGCTTGTGACAGCCTGGGCAGCAGGACATGCGGCACCGCCGGACAGACGGTCGTGGGCCGTTCACTTGAGCGGGACGGCGTTCTTCTTGACGTAGTCTTCCACGGCCGAGCGGCCCGAACCGCCCCCGATGTGGTGGTACGCCTCCGCGTACGGGACGCCGTGGGCCTGGCCCAGGGCGCGCCGGCGGGCGAGCAGGAACTCCCGGATGTAGTTGCGGTCGGCCGTCACGTCGTCGTCCCCCAGCAGCGGGAGCTTCTTGCCGCGCTTGGCCAGCTCGGCCCGCAGCCGCGAGCCGTGGTTGCCCGCCGGGCCCTTGGCCCGGTTGGCGCGGTTGGCGTCGATGATCTGCTCGACCACCCCGCTCACGTCCACGACCCGGTTCACCTCTGGTCGGCGGGCGTAGTAGTACTTCTCCCGCACCGCGTGCGGCGCCAGGCCGGCGGCGAACTGCTCGGGGTAGTCGTGCGCCCGGCCCGCCATCCAGCAGGCGGCCTCGATGCCGCGGGCGATCTGCACGTGGTCGGGGTTCTCCTCGTCGGGCGCCCACGGGTCCCAGCAGACCACCGTATCGACCTTGAGCAGGCGGATCAGGAAGATGAGCCGGCACTGCAACTCGTTGAGCGAGACGTCCGCCATGCGGTGGTTGGAGTAGTTCAGGTCGAACGCCTTTTTCAAGCCCAGCACGCGCGCCACCTCGGCGTTGTCGCGCTCGTTGCCGAGCACGTGGTCGCCGACGCTGCCGGCGGTCCCCAGGCCGGGGGC
>CAYNNX010000494.1:0-4927 GCA_964398515.1 uncultured Streptantibioticus sp.
GGCCGCACTGGCCGCCGCCGCCCTTCCCGCGGCCGGTGCCCGCGCCGCCACCGCCCCGCCCGCCGCCGTCGACCTCACCGCCGCCCGCGCCCAGTGGATCGACCGCACCACCCTCGCCTGGGACGCCCCGCCCGCGCCCGGCGCCTCGTACGAGCTCGACTACCGCACCGACGGCGGCATAGCCGTGCGGGGCACCGCGCTCACCGGCACCGACCCCCGCCTGCGGCTGCGACTCGCCGCGCGGCCAGGTGGTCTGACTGAGCGTCAGCGCAAGGCGTTTCCGCAGCTGAGCCGCTACCAGGCATTCACCGTGGACCCCCGCGACCGCGACCGCATCGTGCCGGCCCTGCGCGGGCAACTCCTCGCCGTCCAGCGGGACGCGGCCGGCAGAGCGACCGCCGCGACCGGGGTGCAGACCCCGGGTGTCCTGGACGACCTGTACGCCGCGGCGGCCCGGCGCTCCACCCTCGGCCCCGCCTTCCGGCAGGGGCGCCCCACCCTGTCGCTGTGGGCCCCGACCGCGCACGACGTGCGCCTGGAGCTCTACGCGGACTCCGCCCCGGCCACCCGGCCGCGGCTGCTCCCGATGGCCTACGACCGGGCCTCGGGCGTATGGCACGTCACCGGAGAGCCGTCCTGGCGCGGTGCGTACTACCGCTACCGCGTCACGGTGTGGGCGCCGAGCGTCGCGAAGGTGGTGGTCAACGAGGTCACCGACCCCTACTCGCTCTCGCTGAGCACCGACTCGAAGCGCAGCCAGATCGCCGACCTCTCAGATCCGGCGCTCGCCCCGGCGGGCTGGTCCGGCGACCGGGCGCCCGCGGCCGTCCCCGCCGGCCGCCAGGAGATCCAGGAGCTGCACGTCCGCGACTTCTCGATCGCCGACACCACCGTCCCGGCCGCCGAACGCGGCACGTACCTCGCCTTCACCCGCCGGAACTCCGCCGGGATGCGGCACCTGCGGCAGCTCGCCGCGGCGGGCGTCACCACCGTGCACCTGCTGCCCGCCTTCGACTTCGCCGGCGTCCCCGAACGCCGCGCCGACCAGGCGGTCCCCGGATGCGACCTGGCCTCCTACGCCCCCGACTCCGACCGGCAGCAGGCCTGCGTGGCCCGCACCGCCGCCCGTGACGGCTACAACTGGGGCTACAACCCGTACCACTTCACCGTCCCCGAGGGCTCCTACGCCACCGACCCCGACGGCACCGAGCGCATCCGGCAGTTCCGGGCGATGGTCGCCGCCCTGCACCGGGCCGGACTGCGCGTGGTGATGGACGTCGTCTACAACCACACCGCCGCCTCCGGCCAGGCCGACACCTCCGTCCTCGACCGGA
Source organism: uncultured Streptantibioticus sp. (assembly GCA_964398515.1). Taxonomy (GTDB): domain Bacteria; phylum Actinomycetota; class Actinomycetes; order Streptomycetales; family Streptomycetaceae; genus CAYNNX01. Next base: position 1,335 of record CAYNNX010000494.1, read on the forward strand.
TCGTGCCCGGCTACTACCAGCGGCTCAGCGACGGCGGCCAGGTCACCACCGACAGCTGCTGCTCGGACACCGCGCCCGAACACGCCATGATGAACCGCCTGGTCGTCGACTCCGTGAGCACCTGGGCCCGCGCCTACCACGTCGACGGGTTCCGCTTCGACCTGATGGGCCTCGACCCGAAGTCGACCATGCTCGACGTCCAGGCCGCCGTCGAACGCATCCGCCCCGGCAGCTACCTGTACGGGGAGGGGTGGAACTTCGGCGTCGTGGCGAACGACGCACGTTTCGTCCAGGCCACGCAGGCGAACATGGCCGGCACCGGCATCGGCACCTTCAACGACCGGCTGCGTGACGCGGTGCGCGGCGGCTCGCCGTTCGACGCCGATCCCCGCGTCCAGGGCTTCGCCTCGGGCCTGTCCACCGACCCGAACGCCTCACCGGCCAACGGGACTCCCGCCCAGCAGATCGCGACCCTGCGGCACGAGCAGGACCTCATCGAGGTCGGGCTCACCGGCAACCTGCGCGACTTCACCTTCACCGACAGCGCCGGACAGCGCGTCAAGGGCTCCCAGATCGACTACGGAGGCGCCCCGGCCGGCTACACGGCCGCGCCCTCCGAAGCCGTCACCTACGTCGACGCCCACGACAACCTCGACCTGTACGACGCCTTCGCCTACAAACTGCACGCGGGAACCTCCATGGCCGACCGGGTCCGCGCGCAGACGGTGGCGCTCGCCACGACCGCGCTCGCCCAGGGCCCCGGCTTCGCCCAGGCCGGCACCGACCTGCTGCGCTCGAAGTCCCTGGACGCCAACTCCTACGACTCCGGCGACTGGTTCAACGCCATCCACTGGGACTGCCGGGACGGCAACGGCTTCGGCCACGGTCTCCCGCCGGCCGCGGACAACCGGGCCGCCTGGCCGTACGCCAGGCCGCTGCTGGCCGATGCCGCGCTCGTCCCCGGCTGCGGCGACACCGAGCGGTCGACCCGGGCCTACCAGGACCTGCTGAGGATCAAGCGCTCCTCGCCGCTGCTGGACCTGCCCACCCTCCAGCAGGTGCAGCGCCGGCTGACCTTCCCGCTGTCCGGCCCCGGCGCGACCCCGGGCGTCATCACCATGCACCTCGACGGCACCGGTCTGCCCGGCGCCCAGAAGTCCCTGACCGTGATCCTCAACGCCACCGCGGCCACCGCACAGCAGACGGTCACCGCCTTCGCCGGCACCCGGCAGACCCTCCACCCCGTGCAGGCCGCCGGCGCCGACCCGGTGGTCAAGCGGTCCGCGTTCGACCCGGCGACCGGCACGTTCACCGTCCCGGGACGCACCGTGGCGGTCTTCGTGCAGGAGTGAGACCCACTCCCGCACGAAGCCGGCCCCGGGCACCGAGGGGTCACCTCAGGGCCGGGAACGTCGAGCCGTCCGCCAGCCTCCCCGTGAGCTCCGGACGGCTCGACGCCTGCGCAGGAGCCGCCAGCATGCGACCGGTGGCCGTCTGACGGACGTCGCCGGAGGCGGTCACCGACGTGACGTCCGGGCTGCCCGCGGCCAGCACGTACCAGTGCTTGGCCGGGGACTTCCACACCAGACCGGCCAGCACCGCCGGAGTGAAGGGACCGCAGGCGGCGGAGGACTCCGCGCGGGCCACCGCCGCGCCCGGGGAGGAGGCGGGCAGGCCGGGCGGGACGAACTGGACCAGCACATGGCTGTCGCCGCTCCAGGTGTCGGCCCGGGTGCACAGCCACACCGCCTGGCCCGCATCGTCCGGCAGCCGCTGCTGGGCGAACTGCCAGTTCGCCAGGGTCCGCACACCCTGCCCGCGCACCGCCGGCAGCCGGCACACCGTGTGCGCCCAGCTCTCCAGGTCCGGGACGTCGTTCACCTCGTCCGGCCGGGCGTCCGGCGCGCTCGCGTAGGTCAGATGGACCGGGGTGAGGTCGCCGAGGTCGGTCAGCAGGAACGGCGGCCGCGACGGGACCCCGGTCCGCGCGGTGAACCGCAACGCCGGCCACCCGGCCGCTCCGGAGCCGCACGTGCCGTCCGCCGCGGGCATTGCGACCGGGTCCGTCACACCCTCCGGCGACCGCCGCAGATCCCGTTGCGCGGAGTCCGGCCTGAGCAGGTCCCGCACGGCCGCGCCCTCGATCCAGGGGGCCGTCAGATAGCGGGCGCTCGAGTCCGAACGGCTCACCACGACCGCCGAGGCCTCCGCACCGGACGCGCCGTCGACCCGGGCGAAGTCCAGCGCCGGGGCGCCGCCTCCGTCGACCGGCTCGGCGTACCGCACCACCCGCAGCCCGTCGTAGAGCAGCACCACACCCGCGCCGTCCACATCACCCGCGAACAGCAGATGCGGCGAGGCCACCGGCGGTGTCGTCGCGGTGCCCGCGGTCGCCGAGACCCGCACCGACGGACCCGGTCGCGCCCACACCGCGAGCGCCCGCTGCAGCAACCCCTTGTCGTCGGTACGGTCCCCGCGCGCCGGCCACGAGGAGAAGTCCAGCCGCGCCGCCCGCGACCAGGCGTCCGGGGCCACCCGTGCCACCCCGCCCGGCTCCAACGCCCGGTTGAGCGCGGCCTGTTGCGGGCCCAGCGGCCCCGCCGCGCCGAACCCGCCGTCGTCGTCACCGGGGACACCGAGCAGTACGACGCCCACCACGACCGCCATCGCCGCCGCGGCCCCGGCCCGCACGTGCTGGCGCCTGCGCATCAGATCCGTGGGGCGCACCTGCACCGTGCACGGGTCGAACTCGGCGCTGCCCAGCAGCCGCGCCTGGTCCGGCCCGACCGCGGCGGCCTGGGCGATCGCCTTGCGGGGCGCCGTCACACCGGCGGCCGCCAGCATCCCGGCCACGGCCTCGTCGTCGAGGCCCTCCAGCGCGCGCAGGGCGAGCGCGGCACGCGCCGGGGCGTCGAGTCCGGCGAGCGTACGGTCGAGCGCCAGCTCCTCGGTGCCCCCGGCCCGCGGGTACAGCCGCACGCCCACCGCCTGCGGCGGCAACGGCGCGGCCACCAGCGCCGCCCGCAGCCACCGCCGCCACCCCGTGCGCAGCCGGCCGTACGCCAGGGCGCCGTGCAGCACCTCCTGGCGGATCAGGACGTAGGCGGGGTCGCCGGTCTGACCATCGGAAGCGGTGCCCGTCGCCCGCCGGGTGCGGGGGAGGGCGCGCTGGACGAGGCGGTGCGCGAGCAGCACCCGCCGGTGCCGGCTCATGGCGGCGGGCAGCGTGACGTACGCGATCCGGACCAGCTGCGGGTAGTGCTCCACCAGCGCCGCCTCGGCGTCCTCGACATCGACCGGCTCGGCTTCCGGTCCCGCTTCGGCCTCGGCGTCGGCTTCGGGTGCGCGTGAGGATGACTGCTCGTTGTCCACGCACGGTCAAACGAGTCGTTGATGCGTTGGTCACCGCGTCCCCCCGTCCGGCCGCCGGACAAACGGGGCTCAACCGCCGCGCCGCCGCACCCGCACCCGCCCCCGCCCCCAGCACCAGGGCCGCCAGATGCCCGGCGTCGACGGGGGACCGGTGGCGCCGGAGCACCGGCCGCAGGCCCAGCGCGAGCAGCCCGGCCGTGGCGGCCCTGCGCACGCCGCGC
>CAYNNX010000495.1:0-4925 GCA_964398515.1 uncultured Streptantibioticus sp.
AGCTGCTCCCGGGTCCCGCCGCCGACCGCCGGAAACGCAGTGGTGCCGCGCCGATCCCGCTGATTAGGGTCGAGGGGTGAGCACTCGAACCTTCCGAATCCTCGTCCGAGGCGTCTTCGACGGTCTCAGCGCCGGCCAACGGGCCGAACTCATGGCCCGCGCCGCGGAGCATGACGTGCTGCACGCGGCGTTCACCACTGAGGGGCACCTCAGCTACGACCTCGCCGCCCGTTCCGCCTTCACCTTCCGCTTCCTGGACTCGGGAGAGGCCGAGGAGGACATCCTGGCCGCGACCGAACGCGCTGAAGACGCGGCGAAGGCATGGCTCGCCCAGCGCGGCTACGGCTACAAGAACCTCAGGTCCCAGGCAGAGGACCTCTCCCAGGCACCCCTCGGCAAACGGCAGCGCCGCGCCGCCGCCCAGAAGAACGTCTGATCCCGCAACAGGCTCGCCAAAAGCCCCTTCCGGCCGCTGGTGCCAACGAGATCGAGACATCCGGCGCGGGTCGGGCCGATGCGGTACCGGCCCGCGCACCCGTTCCCGCCAGGCGGCCCGGGCGTGAAACAAGCCTCCCGAAACCCCTACGTCTGATCGAAGGTCCAGACGAGCACCACCTGCTTGTCCTGCGGTGTGCCGCCGGCCCGGAGGTACGTCGCCCGTGCTGCCGCGTTGTCCTCGTCCGTGATCACCCACATGCCGTAGCAGTCGAGTTCGCGCGCCAGGTCCGCGAGCGCCGACGTCAGAGCCCGGCCGACACCGCGCCTGCGGAACGACTCGTCCACACCCAGCTCGTACAGGAACATCTCGGTCCCCTTGTCCGGGTGCGTCATCTCGACACCGGTGACCATCCCCGCCGGGACGCCGTCCACGTAGGCGATCAGGAGGTGGTGGCGTTCGTCCGCCAGGAACCGCTCAGTCGCCTCCGGCCGAGGGGGCTCATCGAAAAGCCGCCCGGCGTCCTTGACGTCCTCGGCCCGAGTGATGCGACGTATGTCCATACGAGGATCCTGGCAGGTTCCGGCACGGGAGAACCGGTCTTCCGGCGCAGCACTCGCAGTTGACGGGATATCAGCTGCGGCGGGGCCGGTCTGGTCGGGGTGACCAGTCGGCGAAGACCTCGCGCACCCAGGCGTCGGCTTGGCCGGTCATCGGTGTCGGCTTCTTCGCCACCGCCGCCGGACTTCTTCCCGCCGTACAGTGCTTCGCCGGGGCTGTCGCCGCGCTGTGCGTGGTGGTGCTGCTCGTCCTCGGCCGGGCTGGGGACCGGGCCCGGGACTGAGCCCGGCAGCCGAGGACGAGCACTCAGCGCACCTGAGCGACATGGGGTCCTCACGCGGCGGAGCCGACGCCCAGCACCCACAGGCACGTCACGCCCGTCACCGTCCGCGACAAGGAGGCACCCGTGATGGCCGAGCGGCTTACAGCGAGGCTCTTGCCCTGCCACAGCGGGAGGATGGGCGCGTCCGCCGCCTCGAGATCCTGGGCGTGCGCGAAGGAGCCCGCGGTGTCCGGCCGTGAGGCGGCGGCGCGTGTCTGACTGATCAGCCGGTCCACCGTGCTGTTGCTGTAGCCGGTGTGGAAGACGCTCGCGCTGCCGATGAGAGGGGCGATGAAGTCGTCCGGGTCCGGGTAGTCGGGCGACCAGCTCACGGTGAAGGCGTCGAAGCGGTGGGCGGCGAATCCGGGGGCGAAGTCGGACCACGCGACGTGCTTGACGGTGACGGAGAACAGGCCGCTCTTGTTCAGCTGGGACTGCAGCGCATCGGCCTCGTGGGAGACCGCCGACCCCGAGGCCACCGTCAGCGTGAAGGACACCGGCACGTGGACGCCTGATGCGTTGAGCAGCGCCCGGGCCTTGCCGGTGTCCGGGGCCGCACCGTAGCGGTCGAAGAACGCGGTGGTCGCTCCCACCACCCCCTGGGGTATCAGTGAGTACAGGGGTTGGACCGTGCGCAGGTAGACGTCGCGTGCGAGGGCCTGCCGGTCGACGACCTGCGCGACCGCGCGGCGGACGTTCGGATCGGTGAAGGGCGCGCGCGTGGTGTCGAACACCAACAGGTGTGTGTCCGTGCTGGTTTGCTGGACGGTCTGGAAGCCGGCTGATCCGCTTTCGTAGGTGCGCTGTGCGGTCGGAGGCAGGCCGTTGGGCACGAAGTCCACATCGTGCTTGTGGAGGGCCGAGGCCAGCTGGTCGGGAGTGGCGTAGTAGCGGATCACCGCCCCGTCGTTGACCCGGTTCGCGGCCCCCCTGTACCGCGCGTTGGGCGTCAGAACGAGCTTTTTCCCCGGAACGTAGTCCTTGACCTGGTAGACCCCGGAGCCGACCAGGCGGTTGCCGGTCAGGGTGCGGTCCATCGGGTACACGCGGTGGTCCACGATCGCCCCGGCGCCGGTCGCCAGCTTGGACGGCCAGGTGGCGTCCGGGGCCGCCAGGTGGAAGGTCACCTGACGGCCGGCGGCCTCCACCGACGTCAGCGTGGACAGCAGGGGGCCGGGGCCCTTGGGCGAGTTGATGCGCTTGATCCGTTGAAAGCTGTACGCGACGTCGGCGGCGGTCACGTCGTCACCGTTGGAGAAGTGCAGACCGTCGCGCACGGTGCACTGGTAGGTGGTGTAGGCCTTGTCGGTGAAGCGGCAACCGCTCGCCGCGTCGGGAACGGGCTGGTCGGAGCCGGGCGGGAAGTCGAGCAGGGTCTGGAAGGTGTTCCCGAAGACCTGCCAGGATCCCTCGTCGTAGGCCTCCGCGGGATCGAGACTCGTCACCAGGTCGGTGGTGCCCATCACCGGCTGACCGCGTTGTGCGGCCTTGCTGGCGCCGCATGACGAACAGGAGGCGGCCGCAAGCACAACGGCCGCGAGAGCGATCCACGTACGACGCATGAGTCAGTGACTCCCGAAGAGGGTGGGGATCGTACAGAGGTACCGATGCTAAGGCCTTCGCCGCCGCTTCGCGGGCGGTATCGGCAGCATTAGTAGACTCCTCAACTACCGCTGGTATCAAGGGATTTGGGCGTCAGGTGGAGATCGATGAAGGATCGGTGTTGGATAAGCCGGGCCAGCCCGCGCCCATGAACGGCGGCGACCGTCTTGCCGTGCAGAGCGGTGGTCTCCACGGTGATCTTCATGATGGAGCGTGCGGCGCGCTCCGGCGAGCGAGCGGCCGACGAGGTCCAGACCGCCTTGTCCTCCGGGGCACAGCCCGGCCGGAACGCAGAAGCGCGCTTGCCGATGTGACCGGGCGTCGTCGATTTGCGGCGTGGGCCGACTGCGACGCCGACGCCTGACTCGCCGGTTCGACTGGCTCATCCGCCGTCCACGGGGACAGGTCGGCTCGAAGCTGTAGCTTGAAGCCGTCGTGGCCGCGGGCGAAACCGAGCGAGGCGTAGAACCCGTGGGCCCGCGTACGCCGCTTGTTGCCGGTGAGCTGGACCAGGGTGCAGCCACGGGCCCGGGCGCGGTCGATCGCGCGGGTGAGCAGGTCGCGGCCGAGCCCCGCCCCGCGCCGGTCGGGCCGGACCCGGACGGCCTCGACCAGTGCCCGTTCGGCCCCGCGGCGGCCGAGGCCGGGGATGTAGGTCGGTTGCAGGCAGCCCAGGATGCCGCCGTCGGCGTCCTGGAGAACGAGGATCTCGTTGCGCGGATCGGCGTCGATCTCCGCGAAGGCGCGCTCGTACGCGTCGTCCATCCCGATGGACCGCGGGTCGACCGTCTCCTCTTCGTGGGCGATGAGTGAGATCACCGCGGGGAGATCGCCACGGGTGGCGGGCCGGAAGATCGCATCGGCATTCTGGCCGACCGGCACCGGACCCCGTCGGCGGGGTAGCCCGCGGGTGGCCCGACATTGCTTAAGTAATCTCTTTACTATTGCCTCCTCGACGGTCTACGCTTAAGAACATGCTTAAGCATGGTGCGGTCCTCGACAGGGTCTTCCAGGCCCTCGCCGATCCGACCCGGCGGGCGATCATGGAACGCCTCACCCGCGGCCCGGCATCGGTGAGCCAGCTCGCCGAACCGCTTCCGATGTCCCTTCCGGCCGTCATCCAGCATCTCCAGGTGCTGGAGGCGAGCGGTCTGATCCGCTCCGAGAAGGTCGGTCGCACCCGCACCTGTCGCATCGAGCCTGCGACGCTGCGCGCCGCCGAAGAGTGGCTCGCCGACCGCCGCACGCTCTGGGAGGCCCGCCTGGACCGGCTCGGCGACCTCCTCGCCGAACAGCCGGGACAGGCCGAAGACGAGCAAACCCGTGATCCGCACCCGAACGGAGAAGACCATGACTGAGCGCGCCGTCACCCACGCCACCTTCGTCCTCGAGCGCGTCTACCCGGCTCCGCCGGCCCGCGTGTTCGCCGCCTGGACCACCCGGGAGGCCAAGGCCCGCTGGTTCGTCGGCGCCGCCGAGGGCATCGCCGTCATCGAGCCGATGAGCCTCGACTTCCGTGTCGGCGGCACCGAACGCCTCGTCGCCGGTGCTGAAGGCGGCCCCGTCTACACCTACGAGGGCTGCTTCCAGGACATCGTCCCCGACGAGCGCATCGTCGAGACCACGCAGATGTACTCCGACAAGAACCGCATCTCGGTGTCGGTGGTGAGCGTCGAGTTCCTGCCGGAAGGCGACGGCACCCGCCTCGTCCTCACCGAGCAGGGCAGCTACCTCGACGGCCTCGACAAGCCCGAGTGGCGTGAAGTCGGGACACGGCAGCAACTGGAGGCGCTGGCCAAGGAGTTCACGGCCTGAAGCATCGGGCCGGGGACCTCGCGACGGTTCCGATCGCCGGGCCGCCGCGAAGGTCGCCTTGGGCCATGCCGCGGCGTCCGGCTCGCTGGTCAACCGACGAGCGCGGCGACCAGGGTGCGGACGGGGGCGGCCGGGCTCCGCGGGTGGAGCACCTCCGTGCGGTGCACGAGCCGCGGCGCCGAGACCCGG
>CAYNNX010000496.1:0-4903 GCA_964398515.1 uncultured Streptantibioticus sp.
ACAACGCCCGCTTCCTCGCCGAGGCCTACCAGGACCTGATCCGGATCGTCCTGTTCTACCGCGACCTGCTCGACTCCGCTGACCCCATGAGCTGGGACGAGCGGCGGGCACGCATGCGCGTCGCCGAGGAAGGCATCGAGTTCGACTACCTGCAGACCGAGATTCCCAGCGCCGTGGAACAGACCCTGCACGGCATCGACCGGGTGTCCACCATCGTCCGGGCCATGAAGACCTTCAGCCACCCCGGGCATCAGGAGCAGGTCCCGGCCGACATGAACGAGGCGTTGGAGGCGACGGTCACCGTCACCCGCCACCAGGTCAAGAGCGTCGCCGAGCTTCGACTCGAGCTGGCCGAGCTGCCCCCGGTGAAGTGCAACATCGCCGATCTGAACCAGGTGTTCCTCAACCTCATCGTCAACGCCGCGGATGCGATCGCCGAGACCGGGGCGCCCGGCGTCATCGGCGTGACCACCGCCGTCGACGGCGACCAGGTGGTCGTCACCATCAGCGACACCGGCGGGGGTATCCCCGACGATGTCCGGGCCAAAATCTTCGACCCCTTCTTCACCACCAAGGAAGTGGGCAAAGGCAGCGGCCAGGGCCTTCCGCTGGTCCGCGCCGTCGTCCAGGAAGGCCACGGCGGCAGCCTGACGGTCGAGTCCACCGTCGGCGTCGGCAGCACGTTCACCGTCCGCCTGCCGATCGACGGCAAGGCGGCCTGATCTGCCCAGGCGCTTCCGTCGCCCGTGAGGCGGGCATGGCGCGCACATCTGGGTCGGTCGCTCTTCCGCGCCGCCGAGCCCTGCGGGCCCTGGCGGCTCGCCGAGGGGTTCTTGTGGACCCGGCTCGGGCCTTGACGCAGTCACCCTGCTGAACAGATCGCCCCGGAGGGCTGACTCGCAATTGGACCTCGCGGATTCCCTTCCCGGTGGATCACTCTGCGGTCAGGGCAGAGTTCCCCGGGCCCGGGCATCCCGGCGGGCCGAAGCCGCTAACCGGAGATCAGGCAAGATCAGCGGCGCCGTCGTCCGGTGCAGCGCCGTGGAGGACATGACGGCCGTCGCCGGACCGTTTGGCCGCGTACATCGCAGCGTCGGCGCGCCGGACCAGCGTCTCGACCTCGGCAGTGCTCGGCTCCGCCAGGGCGACACCGATGCTGGCGCCAACCTGCACCCGCCGGCCACCACCGACGTCGATCGGGCGGGCAAGCTGAGCCCGGATCCGCTCGACGACTCGCTCCACGGTCTCCGCCTCGATGGGACCGTTGACCAGCACGGCGAATTCATCACCGCCGAGGCGAGCCGACGTGTCCGCAGCCCGCAAGCAGCCGCTCAGTCGCTCGGCGAACGTTTGCAGCAGCACGTCACCGGCCTCGTGGCCGTAGCGGTCGTTGACCGGCTTGAATCCGTCCAGGTCCAGGTAGAGCACCGCCGGCCAGGCCCCGGTCCGATTGGCCAACCGCAGCGCGGTCCGTGTGCGATCGACGAACAAGGTCCGGTTCGGCAGGCCGGTGAGGGCATCGTGCATGGCCTGATGCCGCAGCTTCTGTTGCACCTGGTCGAGGTGCCGGAGGTCACCCTGCAGCCGGCCCCGTTCCAGCGAGGTGGCCACGTGCCGGGCGAAGGTCTCCAACAACACCAGGTCACTGCCGCTGAACGTCGAGATCTCCCCGAGCCGGCTCCCGACCAGCAGCAGCCCGTACACCCGCTCCTCGGTCCGCAGCACCGCGGTCATCGCGTCCTTCAGCCCCCGACGTGCCACATAGTCGTCCAACCAGTGGCTCTGCCCGGTGCCGCTCCGCGTGACCAACGCGCCGGCGGCGGTCGCTGAGGAAATCAGGCTGGCTGATTCGTCGGTTTCGAGGAGCGGAAGAAGGGTCACGGCCTCCCGGTTCTCCCTGGCGCGGCTGACGGTCGCGGAACCGGTCCCTTCCGGCAGCAGGACCATCTCGGCCATGCCCGCCTTGAATGCCTCGCGGACGGCGGTAAGGAAGTTGCCGAGCCCGTCGCCGGCGTTGCCACTCTCGTACAGCAACGAGGTCACCTCGTGCAGCAGCCGCAGGTTGTCCTGCTGCTGCCGGGCGTGCGTATAGGCCCGATACGCCGCGATCAGCAAGCCGCACGGTGGCACCAGCAAGGCCAGCGCCAGAGGGTCGAGCACGGCCGTGCGGGCCTGCAGCAGCCCGACAGCACCCAGACCGACCGAGAAGGGCAACGACAGCTCGAGCAGCTGCCGCAGCGCCCGCAGGCTCACGCGACCGCCCTCGGACAGGGCGAGGACGGGCCAGACGCAGACGCCGCCCGTGAGGGTGGCGGCCGCGATGGCGGCCAGCGCCGCGGCCCAGACCCACGGACTTGACCACACGATCCCGTGGGAGAGCATCGCGAACACCCCCGTGGCGACCACGCCGCCGAGAGCGACCTGCGCCAGGTTGAAGGCCAACTTCACGCCGGACTGTCGCCGCAGCACAACCAGCGTTATCCCGGTTCCGATCACTTGCGCGCTGATCAGCGCCATCGGCGGCGCCAAGCACAGCGCGGCCACCAGCACCAGGTCGTTCAGCGAGAAGGAATGGGACTCTTTCCGAGCCTGAACATGGACTACGCACGCCTCGCCGAGGGCGAACGCGGCCAACCACACGGGCCACGGCAAATGCAGAGGGGAAACAGGTCCCGAAAGATGAATCACCACACCCACGAAGAGGGCAACCGCGATCGAGACCATCACGCAGATCAGCAGGGTCACCCGCTGGTCTGCACTCAGTCGTCGCCACCACGAGGGCGGGTCCTGGCGACGATCGGCGGAGGCCGGCACGACACAGGATTGGGCCTCCCGGGCAACCGACGCCGGCGAGGTAGCCGCGCCGCCTGTCGGCGAAGCCACGCCCAATTCACCCGTCGTCATACCCGTACCAATCCCGTTGCCTTGTATTCGCTGGCATTGATAGACAACGGCATCGACCGGTGAAAGCTGTAACGTCGCCACGCGACTCACCTGTGCGAGGGGCGCCGTGCGCCGGCCCCGCCTCCGGGAAGTGGTCTCGTCGCTCCGCGAGGGGACCACATATCTCAGCAGCGCGTCGGGGAGGCAGTCCTCAACTCATGCGCCGGCATCCCGCCTGGCCGGCCCGGGTGGCCGCCGCGGGCACCATTCCCCGCGAGCTGCGGGCGATCAACGACTACGGCGGGCCCGACCCGGCCAAGGTCGGCGCGCTGCGCACCCCAGCTGGTCATGGTGGGCTCGGAGACCGACAGCCGCCTCCGCGAGATGTTCCTAGCGGTTCTCGGGTCCTGCCGCAGGCCCGCGTGGCGGTACTGCCCGGCCGGCGGCACGCCGCCCACCAGACCGCGCCCGAACTGGTCGCCGCAGCACTGCGGAACTTCATCAGCTCCCAGTGATGCGCACCGGCGCGGCGCGGCCGGCCGGGCACGGGCCTGGGGGCGTGGCCAGTTCGGTGGGCGATCACCCGGGCCGGCGTCCGCTCACACGGTCCATCGCGGACAGTCGAGCCGAACTGGCTGCGTCACGACCGGGTATGCCAGCCGCCGGCACCGGCTTCTCACGGACGGAAGAGGAGAGCGGATCGTGATCAGCTGAACCGGCGGGGTTGTCCGCCCGTTGTCAGGTGGTGCTTGCGTTGCAGGGCCAGCGTCGTTGCCTCATCCGGCGGGCCGCCCAGGTGTGCGCGAAGGGCGGCCATCTCCCGCCAGAAGCCCTCATTGCCGGGCGGGCTGAGGATCACGAGGAACGCGGCCGGATCGTCCCCGACGTTGGTGATCGAACGCGGACGACGCGTCGAGAGGAACCTCTGCACCAAGATCGGCGTCAACTTCCGGGCCGCAGCCGCCGTGTTCGCCATGGAGCACCGCCTCCTCGAACCCTGAAACCCCGCAATCTTGGGGTGTTCACCCGATGCGCCAGCCGACGTCAACGGCGCATCTTTCTCACAGACGAGACCGAGGAGGAGCCCCACTGCCCGAAACCCCCGTCCGGGACACCACCATCTATTGCCAGTAAGGCGGAACCGGCCCGGCACTGCTCATTCATGGCCTGTGCGGAGACGCCCGAGTGTGGGCCGGGCAGGTCGAGTGGCTCGCCGACCGGGATCGCTCACTGATCGACCTCACAAGAAGGTTCGACTACTCGCCAGGAGAAGAAGCCATGGAGTTCATCGTGACCGGCCGGGCCATTGACGGCCTTCCCATCCCCCCTCAAGAAGCGCTGGGCGCGTACCAGGCCACCTTCGAGATGCTCGCCCGCGGCGACAACCCGGCGATCAAATCCGCCTGGCCGCACGCCGATGAGCGAGCCACCACCTTTCTCATGGAGGCAGACACCGCCGAGGCGCTGACCGACACTCTCAACGCCCTGCCCGGCTTCATGTTCTCCAGCTGGACCGCGCACCCGGTCACCACAGCAGGCCACGTCGCCGGCAGCCTGCAGAAGATGCGGTCAGCTCTAGGCCAATGAGCCAGCGCGGTGCGCCCTTGACGGCGTCCTGCACGACCCGCCCGGGGGACGATTCCCCAAGGGGACGACAACCGGGGTACACGCGGAAGCCCGTCGCTCCAGCGGCACCGTGGTGACAGTCCGTGCCGAACAATCGGGCAGCCTCCCGATGGTGCCATTGGGGTAGCCAATCGACTCCATTCACGGTCGTTCGAGGCCGTCCGCCATCGTTCGGCATGCCGCCCGACCTGCACAGATGAATGAGAGCGAACCCCCGCGGACCCCTCCCAGTCGACCTTGCAGGGTGGAGCACCGGCGACCCTCACACGGCAAGTGTGGGGACTGGGCGTCCGACTCAGTTCATTGCCGGTCACTGAGGGATCGACGACTAGAGACGCATTGAAAGTGCACTTCCCGACCGGTAAGGGTGTTCAAGGGGGACTTCGGCACCCCC
>CAYNNX010000497.1:0-4888 GCA_964398515.1 uncultured Streptantibioticus sp.
GGCGGTGAGATCCCGGCGTTGTTGAACGCGACGTCGACCGAGCCGTAGGTGTCGTACGCGGTCTTGAAGAGCGCCTCGACCTGCTCGGGGTCGGTGACGTCGACCTGGACGAACAGGCCGCCCACCTCGTCGGCGGCCGCCTTGCCCGCGGTCTCGTCGATGTCGGCGCAGACGACGCGGGCCCCTTCGGAGGCCAGGCGGCGGGCGGTGGCCAGGCCGATGCCGCTGCCCGCTCCGGTGACGACCGCGGTGCGGCCGGGCAGGCGGCGGCAGATCGCTTCTTCGGTCACTTTCATTCCTCCGTGCTGATGAAGACGTTCTTGGTCTCGGTGAAGGCGGCGAGGGCACCGGGGCCGAGTTCCCGGCCGAGCCCGGACTCGCCGAAGCCGCCGAAGGGCGTCCAGTAGCGCACCGCGCTGTGGGAGTTGACCGACAGGTTGCCCGAGGCCACGCCGCGCGAGACGCGGATGGCACGTCCGACGTCGCGGGTCCACACGGATCCGGCGAGCCCGTAGCGGGTGGCGTTGGCGAGGCGTACGGCGTCGGCCTCGTCCTCGAAGGGCAGGACGACGGCCACTGGCCCGAAGATCTCCTCGGTGGCGCAGGGCGCGTCCTCCGCAAGCCCGGCCAGGACCGTCGCCGGGTACCAGAAGCCCTTGCCCGACGGCGCGCTGCCGCGGATGGCTGCGGGGGCGTCCTCGGGGACGTAGGAGCGTACGCGGTCGCGCTGGGCGGCGGAGATCAGCGGGCCCATCCGGGTGGCGGGGTCTGCGGGGTCGCCGACGGCGACGGCCTTGATGTGGGGTTCGAGCAGCTCCAGGAAGCGGTCGTGGACGCTTCGCTGGACGAGGATGCGGCTGCGGGCGCAGCAGTCCTGGCCGGTGTTGTCGAGGAAGGACATCGGGGCGGCGGCCGCCGCCCGTTCGAGGTCGGCGTCGGCGAAGACGATGTTGGGGCTCTTGCCGCCGAGTTCGAGGGTGACCCGCTTGACCTGGGCGGCGCACCGGGCCATGACGTGCTTGCCGACGGCGGTCGAGCCGGTGAAGACGATCTTGGCGACGTCCGGGTGGTCGACCAGGGCGGTGCCCGCTACCGGTCCGGCGCCGGGCACCACCTGGAACAGGCCCTCGGGAAGGCCCGCCTCCAGGGCGAGTTCGGCCAGCCGCAGCGCGGTGAGCGGGGTGGTCTCGGCGGGCTTGAGGACGACGGCGTTGCCCGCGGCCAGGGCGGGCGCGGTGGCCCACGCGGCGATCGGCATGGGGAAGTTCCACGGCGCGATCACGCCGACGACGCCGAGCGGCTCGTGGAAGGTGACGTCGAGGCCGCCGGGGACGGGGATCTGGGCGCCGCTCAGCCGCTCGGCGCCGCCCGCGGCGTAGTCGAGCAGGTCGCGGGCGTTTCCGGCCTCCCAGCGGGCGTTGCCGATCGGGTGGCCGGCCTCGCGGACCTCCAACCGCGCCAGTTCTTCGAGGTGTTGGTCGACGGCGGCGGCGAACCGGCGCAGCAGGCGGGCGCGGTCGGCGGGGGCGGCCGCGGCCCAGGAGACCTGCGCGCGTCGGGCCCGGGCGACCGCGGCGGCCACCTCCGGGGCCGGGGTGGCGGGGACGGTGGCGACCACCTCTTCGGTGGCCGGGTTGAGCACGTGGTGCTCGGCGGGGTGCTCCGGCGGGGCGGACAAGGCGGTCCTCACATGCGTTCGAAGGAGCGGTAGCGCTCCCAGTCGGTGACGGCGGTGTCGAAGGCGTCCTGTTCGACGCGGGCCATGTTGGTGTAGTGGTCGACGACCTCCTCGCCGAAGGCGCCGCGGGCCAGCGCGCTGTGCTCCCACAGCCCGGCGGCCTCGCGCAGGGTGGCGGGGACGTGTGCGGCGTCGCCGGTGTAGGCGTTGCCGGTACACGGCGCGGGGAGCTCCAGTTCGTGCTCGACGCCGTGCAGTCCGGCCGCGATCATCCCGGCCACCGCGAGGTAGGGGTTGACGTCGCCGCCGGGCACGCGGTTCTCGAAGCGCAGCGAGTGCCCGTGGCCGACGACCCGCAGGGCGCAGGTGCGGTTGTCCGGGCCCCAGGCGACGGCGGTGGGCGCGAACGAGCCCGGCCGGTAGCGCTTGTAGGAGTTGATGGCCGGCGCGTAGAGGAGCGTGAACTCGCGCAGTGCGGCGAGCTGTCCGGCGAGGAAGTGGCGCATGGTCTTCGACATGCCCGCCTCGTCCCCGGCGTCGGCGAGCACGGGCTGGCCGAACTCGTCGCGCAGCGACAGGTGGATGTGGCAGGAGTTGCCCTCGCGCTCGTCGTACTTGGCCATGAAGGTGAGCGCCCGGCCGCACTGGGCGGCGATCTCCTTGGCCCCGGTCTTGTAGACGACGTGCTGGTCGCAGGTGGTCAGCGCCTCGTCGTAGCGGAAGGCGATCTCGTGCTGGCCGAGGTTGCACTCGCCCTTGGCCGACTCCACCGTCATCCCGGCGGCGCCCATCTCGTTGCGGATGCGGCGCAGCAGCGGCTCGACGCGGCCGGTGCCGAGGACCGAGTAGTCGACGTTGTACTGGTTGGCCGGGTGCATGCCGCGGTACCCGCGGGTCCAGGCGTCCTCGTAGGTGTCGTTGAAGACCATGAACTCCAGCTCGGTGCCCACGTAGGCGCTCCACCCGCGCTCGGCGAGCCGGTCCAGCTGGCGGCGCAGAATCTGCCGCGGGGAGGCGGCGACCGGGGAGCCGTCGTGCCAGGCGAGGTCGGCGAGGACGAGCGCGGTGCCCTCGTTCCACGGGGTGCGCCGCAAGGTGGCGGTGTCGGGGTGCATCGCGAAGTCGCCGTAGCCGCGTTCCCACGAGGACATGGCGTAGCCGTCGACGGTGTTCATGTCGGCGTCCACGGCGAGCAGGTAGTTGCACCCCTCGGTGCCGTGCCGCAGGGCGTCGTCGAGGAAGAAGCGGGCGGCGAACCGTTTTCCCTGGAGGCGTCCCTGCATGTCGGCGAAGGCGAGGACGACGGTGTCGATCTCGCCGGTGTCGACGAGCCGCCGTAGCTCGTCCACACTCAGCGGCGGTGTGCGTTCTGCCACGGGTGAGCCTCCCTTTCGGTGGGGCGAGGGGCCTAAGGTATGCATACAGACCATTGATTGGGAAGAGGGCAGGCTCCGCGATGGAGGAAAGATCACCGAGCGCGCCGCTGGAGGATCCGCCGGTCACCGGTGGTGCCCCCGCGCCGGGGGAAGACCGGCTCTCGCCGGTGCTGCGACCGGTGAGGGCCGGCAGCGGCTTCGAGGAGACCGTCGAGCAGATACTCCAGGTGCTGCGCCTGGGGCTGGTGCCCTACGGTGAACGGCTGCCACCCGAACGGGAGTTGGCGGAGCGGCTGCGGGTCAGCCGGGTGACGCTGCGCGAGGCGCTGAAGGTCCTTCAGGACCAAGGTCTGGTGGAGAGCCGGCGCGGCCGGTACGGCGGCACCTTCGTGCGCTATCGGGCGGGGGCCCTCACCCTCGGCGCCTCCGGCCCGGACGACGGCCAGGACGAGCTGCGGCGCCGGGTGGCCAAGGTCGACGTGGAGGACGTCCTGCGGTTTCGCGAGGCGCTGGAGGCGGGGGCGGCCGAGCTGTGCGCCGCGCGGGAGCTCGGCGCCGAGGAGGAGGAACGGCTGCGGCAGTGCCTGGCGGCGACCCGCGACGCGCCGCTGGGCGACTACCGGCGACTGGACACCCGGCTCCATCTGACGCTGGCCGAACTGTCCGGATCGCCGTCGCTGGCCGCCGCCTACGCGGGCGTGCGCGCCACGGTGAACGACCTGCTGGACTGCATCCCCCTGCTGGTGCGCAACCTCGAGCACTCGCAGGCGCAGCACGCCGCGCTGCTCGACGCGATCTTCGAGGGCGACGCCGAGGGGGCGCGCGAGGTGATGCGGGAGCACTGCGCGGGGACGGCGGCGCTGCTGCGCGGGTTCCTGGCCTGAGACGCGCCCGGCGCACGCCGACGCCGACCGGCCAAATCGCAAAGGTTTGCGCTGGATCCATTGGAGACGCGGCGGGTGGGACGTATGCTCGCCGCACCGGGACCCTGGACACGGGAAACCGGCAGAAGCAGGGAGCGGAAGCAGGGAGGGGACCCGAGTTGGACAGACCGCCGCCGCTGATCGGTGTCACCACGTATCTCACCGAGGCCCGCTGGGGAGCCGGGTGGTCGATGCCCGCCGCACTGCTCCCGGCCGCCTACCCACGCCATGTGCAGGGCGCCGGCGGCCTGGCGGTGATGCTGCCGCCGGACGACCCGGCCACCGCCGCCGCGACGGTGGCACGGCTGGACGGACTGCTGCTCGCGGGCGGCGAGGACCTCGACCCGGCGCTGTACGGCCAGACCCCGCATCCGCGCGCCGGGACCCCGGTTCCGGAACGCGACCGCTGGGAGCGCGCCCTGCTGGCCGCGGCGCTCGACAGCGGTACGCCGGTGCTCGGGATCTGCCGGGGGATGCAGCTGATCAACGTCCACCTCGGCGGCACGCTCGTCCAGCACCTCCCGGACGAGATCGGCCACGACGGCCACAACCCGGTGGTGGGCCGCTTCAGCGACCATCCGGTGACCCCGGTCCCCGGTACGCGCACCGCGAAGGTGGTGCCCGAGCAGGCCGACGTCGCCACCCACCACCACCAGGCGGTCGGCCGCCTCGGCGAGGGCCTGATCGCCTCCGCCCACGCGCCGGACGGGACCATCGAGGCCCTGGAGCACGCGGGCGACGGCTTCACGATGGGTGTGCAGTGGCACCCCGAGGTGCGAGACGACCTGGGGTGCGTACGCGCCCTGGTCGAAGCGGCATCCGACCCAGGCCGTCAGGCCTTCGGCCCGATCCCGGGGTCACGCTCCGCTGGGTAAGCCGCTCACCACGATCCCGGGGTCGCGCTCCGCTGG
>CAYNNX010000498.1:0-4882 GCA_964398515.1 uncultured Streptantibioticus sp.
ATCGGGTTTTCTCCACCCTCACTGATTTCGGCTCGGACCGTCGGGCTTTCCAGGTTTCGCCGCCGTTCTTCTGGCTATCTCGGCAGGTCAGCGGCTGGCGCGTGTCGTTGCGACATTTCAGGCGATGAACGTATCCACCGCTGCACAATTCATGATTTTCTCTACCTGTCGGTCGTTCCGTGACTTTGGCGTGCACCTGGGATGTTCGACCGTATCGACGTGATGATCAAAGGATATGCCGCCGGTAGGCGGCTGCCCGTCGATGCCGGTCGACGCCCCGGGGCGACGAGTGGCCTGTGATCCGGTTCGGCAGACGGACGGACCCACCACTCCGACGCCTCAGCGGCGTAACGTGGGTGCTGCCGACCTGCGCGAAAGCAGGCACATCGCACCCTTTCCAGTCGGTCACGCCACTTCGGCATGCCCGTGGCGAGCGCGAACCACAAGATGGCCCTAACGTTGAAACATGGGCGTTTTTATCAAATTGGTCGAGAACCGCACACCCAAGGAGTACGCGGACGAGCCTGCGACAGACATCGTCTTCACCGATATCACCGAAGGCGAGTCGGCGGTCACCTACCAGTACGACGTACTCCCCAGTGGGGCACTGAGGATCCTGCGGGTGCCGCAGGGAGCGGGGCCCATCGTCAATTCGGTCTACGCGCCAGGTCTTTGGTTCCGGGTCGAGGGCCTCTGGCACGGCACCACACTGTGACGGCAGCCGCTCCCCCACCACGCCTCATCGTTGGCTCTCGTGGTGTGCGTAGCTGGTGCGCCGGCCTGACGAAGTACCCACGGATCCGACAACGGGCGGCGGACGGACCGAGCACCCCCCGGAGAGGCTGCGCTCAAGCACGACAAACTCCTTTAAATCGTATGATTACCTGGCAAAGTGGGCATCTTCTGCGGTAAGTTTGGCGTGGGTCGAGCACTCTCACGTGTGACGGCCCGAAAGGGGCGGCCCCGATGCGTACACGCACCGGGGCCGTTTTCCGTTCGCTTCGGTCTGGTGTTCGTACCCAGTGGTGACACGAGTCGTGATGCCGGCGGCAACCAGACCCATCGCGCCCCGCGCCTTGCCCCGTGGCCGGGAGAGGAGCTTCGCTGTTCAGTCGGCCTCGGCTTCGACCTCGGAGGTGAAGGCGAACTTCCCCCCGGGTGGGCGTGAGGGGTCCACGGTGAGCTGGGCGTAGACGTTGGCGACGGTGTGCGTGGTGTCCTGCTCGGTCAGGAAACTCCGCGCGATGACATCGGCCACGCGCGAGGCGGGAAGGGACTCACCGCGCAGCAAGACCTGCACCGGGCTGGTTCCGGGTCGCGGCTTCGCGTGGTCGAGCGAGGGGTCCGCGGCTCGGGAGGCTTCCACAATGAACCACCTGATCGGATCCTGGTCTGCTTGCGCGCCCTCTCCGGCTTCGGTGAAGGCGGCCAACACAACATCCCGGACTGCTTGCCGAGCGGCCTCCGGGGCTTCGTCGTTGAAGTGGACCGAGACGTAGGCCGAGGCATGATCGGACATGGCTGACTCCTGGCAGTGCGCCCTGGCCTCCATGGTCCTCCTTGGACGGGTGTTCTGTCACGACGGGCTGAGCGCGCCTCCTCGCGGGTGCCACGGGCAAGCGGGGGTGGGGCGCCGTGGGCAGGCGCCGCGAAACCGCGCCTGGCGGTGGATTTCGCGGTCGGGGCCCGCTGCATGAGCCATGGGTGAGCGGGCGGCGCAGCCCGGCGGCAGGGGTTCTCGCCTGAGCCGGTCCGGGTGGCACGGATGTCGTGACGCGAGTCGGCAAGGGCGACGTCGGCCTGGGTCGCGCGGGCCGCAGCTACCAGACACCTGGCACCGGGGCGGCCGTAGAACGCCAGGGGTGACGTGACCGCTTCCCTACACCCGCGTCGGACGGGGGCAGCCTCTCCTCTACACGTGGAAGGGGACGGTCGTGACGACGATCTTCGGCAGGGGCCGGAGTGCGCGGCGCAGGCGTGCGGCGATGTGGTTGTGCAGGACGCGGTGCCACCAGTGCCGTACGACGATCTCCGGGAGGATGACGGTCAGGGTGACATCGGGGCGTTGGCGGTGCAAGGACTCGATGTAGTTGACGAGTGGTACGACGATCGCCCGGTACGGGGAGAGGATGGCTTCCAGCGGTAGGTGGTCGCCCCACAGGCGCCAGTATGCGCGGAAGCGTTCGGCCTCGTCCTCGTCGGAGCTGACGTGGAGCGCGAGGACGGGCTGCTGGAGCGAGGCCGCGTAGGCGAGCGCGCGCATACCGGCAAGGTCCAACGCAGCGACCGGCACGACCACCAGGTGGTGGACCTCCTCCGGGGTCTCCTCCGCTTCCGCCTCGCTCTCCCCTGCCTGCGAAGCGGCCCAAGCCGCCTGCTGCTCGCCGATCCGCAGGGCCAGTGTCTGCTGGGGCACCTCGATGGCGTGGGGATGCAGCGCGACAGCCTTGGCGACCCTGGCGTAGTGGTGCCGGATCCGCATCGTGACAAGGATGAACACCGCGACGGCGAGGATGGCGACCCACGCTCCGGCGGTGAACTTGGTGATGCCGGCGGTGATGAAGACGATCGCCGAGAGCAAGCCTCCGGTGGCGTTGAAGAACAGGCTCTTGCGCCAGTGGCGGTCGCGCAGACGCCACCAGTGGACCACCATTCCGGCCTGCGACATCGTGAAGGCCAGGAAAACGCCGACGGCGAACAGCGGGATCAGAGGTTCGGTCTTGCCGCCGAACGCAACGTAGACGACGGCTGCCGCCGCCGAGAGCACGATGATGCCGTTGCTGAAGGCGAGGCGGTCACCCAGCCGCAGGAAGATCCGCGGTGCGTGGTGGTCGCGGGCCAGGAGGAACAGGACGCGAGGGAAATCGTTGTAGGCGGTGTTCGCCGCGAGCAGCAGGATCGCCGCCGTCGCCGCTTGCGTGAAGACATACATCAAGCCGGTGCCGAAGCTGCGGTGGGCGAGCTGGGAGAGCACGGTCTCGGTGGTGTTGGGGACGACGCCGTCGAGCTGGACCATGGCGATCGTGCCTGCGAACAAGGCGATGAGCAGGCCGACCATCCAGGTCAGTGTGGTTCGGGCGTTGCGCCATTCGACGGGTGTGAAGGCCGGTACGGCGTTGGAGATCGCCTCGATGCCGGTCATGGCCGTCGATCCGGAGGCGAAGGCGCGGAGCACCAGAAGCACGCTGATCCCCTCCGTGGCGGTCAGGTGCGGGGTGGGTGTGGGGTGGAAGCCGCGGCCTGCGGCGTCGTACAGGCCGACGGCCACGAGGGCGAAGACCGCGATGATGAACGCGTACGTGGGTGCGGCGAACAGTGCGCCTGCCTGGCGTACGCCGCGCAGGTTTCCTGCGAGCAGTACGGCGATCACTGCGCCTCCGATCGGGACGGTGTCTGGGACCAGGGACGGAACCGCCGAGGTGATCGCCGCGATGCCCGAGGCGATCGAGACGGCGACCGTCAGGATGTAGTCGGTCATCAGCCCGGCGGCGGCCACCAGTCCGGGGACGCGGCCGAGGTTGTCGCTGGCCACGATGTACGACCCGCCGCCGTGCGGGTACGCACGGATCGTCTGGCGGTAGGACACGCCGACGGCAAGCATCAGGAAGACGATGGTCGCTGCGACGGGGGGTGAGTAGCGCAGCCCGGCGGTGCCGCCGAGGACGAGGATGGCGAGCATCGCCTCGGGACCGTAGGCGACCGACGAGAGCGCGTCGGCGGAGAGCACCGGCAACGCCACCAACTTGCGCATCCGCTCGTGGGCGATCGCCGTGCTCTTCAGCGGAGCCCCGAGCACGACGCGACGCACGTTGTAGCCGACGCGCCCAGGCAACGACGCCGGGACCTCGGCCTCACCGGCCGCTTCGACGGCGGGCGGCCGACCACCGGGCGGGGTGATGGGCACGAAGCGGCCGAAGCGGGCCGGCCGAATCTCCCCAGGAGCGGGGTAACTCCCGAGGTCGGGATCCACAGGCAACGCACGCCGCCACAACCCAGGATCGCCGGACACCCGATCCCACTCCCGTCCGACGCGTCGCAGAACCCGAAGTTGCTCCTCATCCAGTGTCGGCAGCATGGCGGACGGGCCCGGCGCACCGACGTCCCGCTCTCCGCTGTTTCGACTCAGGTTCGGATCCGTGCCCGGCATACCACTCAGTGTCACTCCCGGGTCCGGCTCCGACCGCCAGGCCCGCCGATCGCGGACTCGACCCATACGCACCTCGGCCTTCTTGACCAGCGCCCGACGGTGGTCCCGATCGCAATCACCACGTGGGGCTACCGTGCACTGTGAACACGTCGGAGATCGGGCCCCAGAGGTGGGGCGCCTACTCCTCCGCGAAGCCGCACAGCGGCTACAGAGAGGTCAGCGGCCAGGACAACGATGCGGCCACCAGACGCGCCACCGGCCTTCGAGAGGCGTGGTCGGGAGAGGAGAACCGCCCGACGCCGAGACACCGGTCGCGGGGGGCCAGCGGGTTTCTTCACGCGCATGGATGGGCACCGCAGTCACGGCGCTCGCCCATCTGCTGGCGGGGACTGTACCGGCGGATGCCGGTCAGACTTGGAATGTCGACTACGGTGCGCTTGGGACCATTCGGCGCCTGAAAAACGAGCAATGCTTGTTATAAAAACCACCGTCCCCGAACCTATCGGGGCCAACCACCCCGGCACGTAACAGACGTAGCATCAGGGCCACGCAAAACGGGCCCGGCGAGCGGAGCGCTCAGTACCCCTCCTCCGCCGACGCATTTTCAGGGCCTCGTGCGGAACGATGCGGCCCTCATCCTGAGGAGCAACGCCATGGGAGTTCTGATCTTCCTTGTGGTTATCGTCGCACTTCTCGTCCTGCTGGTACTCGCCATGGCCGTGAAGGTCGTCAGGC
>CAYNNX010000499.1:0-4865 GCA_964398515.1 uncultured Streptantibioticus sp.
GGCTGGTCGTCAGCTGGTCGGTCAGCTTGATCTGGGCCTCCAGCAGCCGCTTCACGGCACTCGGATGCGCGTTCAGGAAGTCGGTCCGGACGGCCAGCACCATTCCGTCCTGGCCGCTGATCTCGGTGAGCCTGGTGCCGAAGTGGAAGCGGACCCCGTGGTCGCGGTGGAGATCGGCGAAGACGCTGCCGAGTTCGGGTCCGAGGGCGCCGTACAGCGGGGTGGGCTGGGGCTCGACGATGGTGACCTCGGCGCCGTAGTTGCGGGCGGCGGCGGCGACCTCCAGGCCGATCCAGCCGGCCCCGGCGATCACGAGGTGCCCGTTGTCGCGGCCGAGCGAGGAGAGCACGCCGCGCAGCCGCTCCGCGTGGGCGAGGCGGCGCAGGTGGTGGACGCCGGCCAGGTCGGTGCCGGGGATCTCCAGGCGCCGGGGTTCGGCTCCGGTGGTCAGCAGCAGCTTGTCGTAGTGGAGGGCGGTGCCGTCGCCGAGGACCACGGACCTGCCGGCCCGGTCGAGCCGGACGACCGGCTCGCCGAGGTGGAGTTCGATCTCGTGCTCGGCGTACCAGGCGGGGTCGTGCACGAAGACCGACTCCCGCTCCTCCTTGCCCAGCAGGAAGCCCTTGGACAGTGGCGGGCGTTCGTAGGGGTGGTCGCGTTCGTCTCCGATCAGGATGACCCGGCCGGTGAACCCCTCCGACCTGAGGGTCTCGGCGGCCTTGGCCCCGGCCAGTCCGGCTCCCACGATGACGAACGTCTGATGTGCGTCGACCACTGTGCGCCTCCTCGCGCGGCGTCCCCCGGCGAATCCGTCCTGCACGGAGCCTCCCGCACGGCGCGGCTCACGTGAAGAGTGCCGCACCGCCGGGCCGCCCGGTGGGCTCGCTCCCGCCGGGCCCGTGTCGATCTCCATGGTGCATCGACGTGCCTGAGGGATCACCCCCCGCCCCGGTGCCGTGCGGACGCCGGCGAACCGAGGGCGCCGGGCGTCACGCCGGCGCCCTCATATCGGCAGCGGCGGGCTGGATCGCGGCGCGGTGAGCCTGGCGTGCAGGGCGAGCGCCGCCGCGTCGGTGAGGGAGGCGATCTGGTCCACGACGGCCCGCAGCCGCGCGCGGTCGTCGGGCGCCGCGTCGTGGATCGCGCGGAACTGCGGGTCGAGCCCCTCGGGCGCGCGGGCGATCAGGGCGTCCGCCAACTCCGCGATGACCACGCGCTGTTCGGCCCGGCGGCGCTCCTGGTCCGCGCGCTGCATCACGTAGCGGTGGGCGACGGCCTTGAGCGCGGCGCACTCCAGCCGTACGGTGCGCGGCACGACGAGCCGGGCGGCGTACCGGGTGAGCCGGCCGGGGCCGTAGGCGTCGCGGGTCGCCCGCTCGGCGGCGAGGCAGAAGCGGCCGATCAGCTGCGAGGTGGCGTCCTTCAACCGGGCCTGGGCGAGCGCCGAGCCGTCGTAGCCGTGCGGCCACCACTCCTGCTCCAGCAGCCGGTCGAGCGCTTCGGCGAGCTCGTGCGGGTCGGCGTCGGGTGCGTAACGTCCCACCGCCGAGGCGCAGATCTCCTCCCGTTCGGCCTCGGCGAGCAGCAGGTTCGGGTCGAGGTGGCCGGCGTGCAGGCCGTCCTCCACATCGTGCACCGAGTAGGCGACGTCGTCGGACCAGTCCATCACCTGCGCCTCGAAGCACCGGCGGCCGGCCGGGGCGTCGGCGCGCAGCCAGGCGAAGACGGAGGCGTCGTCCTCGTAGACGCCGAACTTGGGGGAGCCGGGGTCGTCGGGGTTCTCGCCGCGCAGCCACGGGTACTTGGTGGCCGCGTCCAGCGCGGCCCGGGTGAGGTTGAGGCCGACGCTGTGCACCCGGCCCCCGGCGTCCGCGGTGAAGCGCTTGGGCTCTATCCGGGTGAGCAGCCGCAGCGACTGGGCGTTGCCCTCGAAGCCGCCGCAGTCGTCGGCGACGGCGGCCAGCGCCTGCTCGCCGGTGTGCCCGAACGGCGGATGCCCGAGGTCGTGGGCGAGGCAGGCGGTCTCCACCAGATCGGCGTCGCAGCCCAGGGCCGCCCCCAACTCCCGTCCGACCTGGGCGCATTCGAGCGAGTGCGTCAGCCGGGTGCGCGGGCTGAGGTTGATCTCCGGCACCGCCGCCGCCGGATCCACCACCTGCGTCTTGCCCGCCAGCCGCCGCAGCGCCGCCGAGTGCAGCACCCGCGCCCGATCGCGCTGGAACGCCGTGCGCCCGGGCCGCTTGTCCGGCTCCGGCACCCAGCGCTCGGTGTCCGCTTCGTCGTACGGGGCGGCGAACGCGGCCGCCGCCGGGTCTGTCCCGTTCATACAGCGACGGTAACCGGGACCGCCGACAACGGCGCCGTCGCGCACACCGGTGGCGGCACCGCGCTCACGGCTCACGCGCTCGCGCGCAGCACCTCGCTCTCGGCCGCGCCGCGGACCGCGCGTTCGTACCGCTCCACCACCAGCCGGGCCATCGCCGGGTGCGCGCCCAGCGGGGCCGAGGCGATCCAGGGTGCGCTCGCCGCGACCTGGGCGGCGAAGCGGCCGGGGGCGGTGAAGTAGCCGGCCACGGCGACGCGGTGGCACCCGCGGGAGGTGAGGAGGGCGACGGCCTCGGTGACGGTCCGGCCGCCCGCGGAGGCGTACGCGGGGACGACCGGCAGACCGCCGAGGCGGTTGCTCAGCAGGGCGGCGCAGCGGTCGGTGTCGGCGAGCGAGTCGGGGTCGCGGGATCCGGCGGCGGCCAGGACGACGCCCGTACGCGCGGCCCTGCGGAGCCCCGCCTCGGCGAGTCTGCCGTGCAGGGCCGTGGCGAGCAGCGGATGCGGCCCGAGCGGCTCCGCTATGCGGGCCGACAGGTGCGGGGCGCGGGCGACGGCGGCCGGCAGGTCCTTCTTCACGTGGTGGCCGCGGCCGAGCAGCAGCGGCACCAGTACGGCCGGCCCGCGCACCGCGGCGAGCGTGTCGTCCAGCAGCGGCGCGGCCAGCTCGATGTGGGCCAGGCGCACCGGCACGTGCGGCCGCAGCTCGCGTACCAGGTCCAGCAGCGCGCGTACCGTCCGGGTGGCCGCGGGGTCGCGGCTGCCGTGGGCGACGGCCACGAGCGTGGGAGGCGCGGCCCGGTGCCGCGGCGGGGCGACCCGGGCGAGCTGCGCGTTCAGCTGGGCGGTGACGCGGTCCATCAGCTGCGCCGTGCTGTCGAAGGGCGGCGGGTACGCGAAGGACGGGGTGGACGAAGAGGACGAGGCGCTCGCATCCGTCATGCCGAAAGTGTGGCGAGCGGGCGTTGCGGGCGCGTTGCACGGCGGTATCGAACGGTTTCCGTACGATCCCCCGACGTGCGGTGCGGCGGTGAGTCAGCGGCGGTGCTTCCAGTCCCCGCCGGCGATCGGGCGCCCGCGGGTGCGCAGGTCCCGCGCCACCCGCTCGCCCGCCAGGTAGACCCACGCCCGGCAGGGGCCCGCGGCGCCGTGCACGGTGCGCGCGAGGCGTTCGTAGAGGTTGCCTGCGGCGCCGGGCGCGTACTCCTCCAGCCGGTCGAGGTCGGCGAGGACGCCCGCGTAGGCCTCGGGCAGCGGCTGGAGCAGCTCGCCGTGGACCCTGCCGTGCCCTTCCGGGGCCTCGACGGCGAACGGGTACCCGGGGCCCTCGTAGAGCAGGGCGCCTTCGAGCACGGCGGGGGCGGCGCGGGCGATACGGCCGCGCAGCAGCAGGACGTGGTTGGGCTCGCCGAGGCGCAGCGTGCCGTAGACGAAGAAGGGGAGCCGTGGCGCGTCCATGGAAGGATCTTCCCGGAACCGGACCGCAACCGGGAGCGGCCGCCGTGGCGTCGATCCGTTGCGTGAACGCAGTGAACGGGGGTGGATGACGA
Source organism: uncultured Streptantibioticus sp. (assembly GCA_964398515.1). Lineage (GTDB taxonomy): Bacteria > Actinomycetota > Actinomycetes > Streptomycetales > Streptomycetaceae > CAYNNX01. The sequence continues at coordinate 3,876 of CAYNNX010000499.1, forward strand.
TGCGACGGATCCGGGTGCTGCCGCGCGGCAGACGCGGACGGCGGCGTGCGGTGCAGACGGCGGCGGCGGTATGCACGCTGGCGCTGCTGCCCGCCACCTGGCTGTACACGACGGCGTCGCCGCGGGTGCGGACGGTGGCCGACGTGCCGTCGGCCCCGGTCGCGGTGGTCTTCGGGGCGGGGCTGGACCACGGCAGGCCGTCGCCGTACCTGGCGCACCGGCTCGACGCGGCCGCCGCGCTGTACCGGGCGCACAAGGTGACCGCGCTCCTGGTCACCGGCGACAACGGCCGCACCGGCTACAACGAGCCCGCCGCCATGCGCGCCTACCTCGGCGGCGAGGGCGTGCCGGCGGCCCGCGTCGTGCTGGACTACGCGGGCTTCGACACCTGGGACTCGTGCGCGCGGGCCAGGCGCATCTTCGGCGTCGACCGGGCCGTGCTGGTCTCCCAGGACTTCCACATCCGCCGCGCCCTGGCGCTGTGCCGGGCGGCGGGCGTGCGCTCCTACGGCATCGGCGTCCCCGAACGGCACGACGCCACCTGGTACTTCGGCGGTGTACGGGAGGTCGCGGCGGCCTCGAAGGCGGCCTGGAACGCGGTGTTCACGCCCGATCCGTCCCTGCTGGGCCCCCGGGAGAACGGCGTCGCGACGGCGCTGCGCGCTGCGGCCGGGCGGTCGTGACCCCGGCCTCACAGCGCCCACGGCGGTCCGCTGAGCGGTGTGAACCGGCCGTGTAACGCCGACGGGGGCGGGCCGAAACACCCCCTCGCTACAGTCCCTGAACATGACAGGGCCGATCGACACGCACTGCCCCTACTGCGCGCTGCAGTGCGGGATGAGGCTGAATCCCACGGGCGACGGCGGCGTCGAGGTGGCCCCGCGCACCCGGTTCCCGGTCAACGAGGGCGCGCTGTGCGGCAAGGGCCGCACAGCGCCCGCCCTGCTGGCCCCGGGCTCCCGGCTGACCGGCCCGCTGGTGCGGGACCCG
>CAYNNX010000500.1:0-4815 GCA_964398515.1 uncultured Streptantibioticus sp.
CATGACCGTCCAGCCGCTGCGGATCGAGTCCTCGCCCGACCTCCTCCTCGTCGTTGCCTCCGGGCTGGGCTAGTTCTTCCTGCAAGGACTGCAGACCTTCGCCGTCATCTACCTCCGCGGCCGGTACGGGCTCGGCCAGTCCACGGCGAGCAGCCTGTTGGTCGTGCTCGGCCTCGGCGCGATCGTCGGCGTCCGCATCACCGGCCGGCTCAGCGACCGGATGATCGACCGCCGGCAAATCATCGCCCGCCCAACTCAGAACCAGACCACGTTGCTGTTCACCAGTTGCCTGGCGGGGTGGCTCGCCCGCGGGTGCTTGCAGATGGGACGGTTCGGGTAGACGACGGCCGTGGCAGCGCGGTGCCTCGACGACACCCGGTGGGTACAGCTGCTGAGAGGGCGGGGTCGAGAAGTGGACCTGCACGGCATGCGACGCGGCGGTCATGCCTCTGCCGAAGGTAACCCCCGGTGAGCCTCGCCGGTGCCGGCGTCGCTCTGCGGCCGGTCGCCCTTGCGTCCGCACATCCGCAGCACCTCGGGGCCGCGATGGCGGTGGCCGTGCTCTCGGCAGTCTGCTACGCCACCTCGGCGGTGCTGCAGCAACGGCAGGCCTCCGGGCAGCGCGGCACCTCTACGGCGGCCCTGCTGCGGGCGCTGGTCCGTCAGCCCGTGTGGTGGTTGGCGATCACCGCCACCGTGACCGGAGCGGCGCTGCACGTGCTCGCGCTTCGTCTGGGTCCACTCAGCGTGGTGCAGCCCCTCGGGATACTGACGTTGGTGCTGGCCCTGCCTTTGGGCGCGGCCCTGGCCGACCGGCGCGTCACCCGCAGCGAGTGGCTCGCCGCGACCGCCGTGATGGGTGGGCTGGCCGCCGTACTCGCGACCGCGACACATCACCTCCATCCCCGATACCTGCCGGCCGCCGCGATCGGGGTGGCCGCCGCGGCCGTTGCCGTGCTCGTTCTCACCGCGCTGGCCGTGGCGGTGCGGTGCTCCGACCCCAGCCGAGCGATGCTCCGCGCCGCGGCGGCCGCCACCTGCTTCGGTACCGCCTCGGCGATGGCCCGGATAGCGGTCACCGGGGCGGCGTCCCGGCCGCTCGTCGGGGGCGTGACGATTGCCTGCGCGGCGAGCGGGTTCGCGATCGCCCAGCTGGCCTATCGCGACGGTGGCCTCGGTGGCCCATTGGCCACCCTGATCCTGGCCGATCCTTTGGTAGCGGTCACGCTGGGCGTCACCCTCCTCGGCGAGCCGCTGGTGCTGACCCCGTGGCGGGTGGTCCTGTGTCTGGTCGGGCTCGTGAGCACCGTGCTCGGCATTCGCCACCTCAGCCGGGCAGAGGCACAACGGACCCGGCCGGCCCCGCCGACGCCACGCTACGAGCATCTCCCCACCGAAGGAGCGCCGAGACCTGATCGGCCCGGCATTATGGGCGGCTCGGAGTCGAACGCGGAGCGGACAGCTGGATCGACACTGAGCCGGGGGCGACGGTGAGCAACGTGACACCTGGATACGTCCAGGACACCAGCCGGCAGAAGAACCGGCTCGCTCACTCTGGGGGCGTCGGGCGTGCAAGGCCCCTCCCCGCCGCTCGTCGTCCCGGGGATCCGGCGCGGCGGGCAAAGTGGTTGCTCGGGGCCGCGACGCACGCAAGCGAGGCGCCACACCGCTCAGTGGCCGGGCCATGGGCCGGGCACGGTGGGAGCGGCGCCAGGAGACTAGGCGGGAAGTGAACGCGCTGTCCGGGCTGGGGATGCTGCCCAAATCGCAGGACGCGGCCTGGGACATCTGGCGCGGCAAGTCGATCTGACCGGCCGGCTGCCAGGGCCGGGGCTTTCCCAGGTCGCAAACGGTCCTGCGGTCACAGCCCCAGCAGCACGGTGTCTGAGTCGCCGTTGTGTCCGGCGACCGCGAACTCGGCTCGCTCATAGAGGACCCGGGCTGGGTTGCCGTCTTCCACGCTCAGGCCGACGCATTGAGGCCGAACGCGTCCACGCCGCAATCGTGAAGATGCGCGGTGATTCGACCGGACCCGCAGCCGACGTCTGCGACGGACCGCCCCCGGCAGAGGTCCCCCGGGTGCGCCTGTGCGGCGAGCATCGCCACGACGGAGCCCATCGACTCGCCGCCGAGAACCCAGGTGTCGAAGCCCAGGGCGTCCATCACGCGGAACACATCGTCGACCAACTTGCGGCCGGTGGTCCCACGACGGGCTAGATAGCGGCGGCAGCCGGGGGATGTCTTTAGCGAGGAACGGCCACGTACACGGAAATGTCCTTCGGGACGCCTTTTGCCTTCTTGAACAAGAACGTCTTCTTGCGGCGCGTCGTCACCGTCTCTGGGTCCAGACCGGCCAAGGCTTGCGTGGATACCAGGATCTCCTCAGGGGCGGCAAGTTCGACCAACCGGGCGGCGATGTTTACATCGACCCCGAGGTAATCGCCGCCGAGCGCCCGTGGGCGACCGGTATGAATTCCGACCCGCAGCCGTGGGCGATAACCCTCGATATCCACCAAGGCGAGTCGAGCGCGGACCTCGACAACTGCGTCGAATGCCGATTGTGATGATCGAAAGCTTGCCATGAGGCCATCGCCGAGGCGTTTGACGATTTTTCCGCCGTGAGCCACCACCGGCGGTTCGACTGCGCTCGCGACCGCACGCAGCAACTGCAAGGCGTGCTCGTCGCCGGCCCGGACGGCCCACTGGGAAAAGCCGGCCAGATCGGTGAAGACAAGCGTTGTCTCTCGGTGCCCCTCGCCGCGGCCCGCGCGCTCCAGCAACGACTGCCAGAGTTGCAGTACACCGAAACCGAGTTCACGGGTAGCACTGGGTTGCTCGTCCAGCAGTCGGCCGGCGAGCCTGGCGACGGCGCTGGCGGCCTCCGGACCAGCCACAGATAGTGGATCGCCGAAACCGGGGTCTCCCGGGAGTGCCCGGCGAAGTCGCCGGGCCGCCGCGACGACCTTCGGGCGGCGATCGATAGCGAGCAGCGTGGCCGCCGCGCGTCCTACTCGGCCTCCGTCGCGTCCGCTCACGTACGCCGCCCCCACGAAGGTCCGCTCGCAGAAGCCATAGAAGGGTGGGCTCCAGGCCCGGCCATTCCGGTGCCCCACCGGGCAATGCCGAGTCCAACGCGTCTGCTGATGCCGGGTGTGCGGCTGCGCTGTGACAAGAAAGCCTCGTCCGTCCGGATCTCCGTTGTCGAGGTGGCGATCAGGTGCGGCTTCAGCTACGCCTTAAGGAGCTGCTGGAGAGTGCTGGCTGGGGCACGGGCCCAAGGCTAACAAGACGGCGTTGGCCGCCTGTCCTCGATGGGCTGAGCGTGGTCGATGATCGACATAGTCGACGGTTGGCTGCCGTGGCATGAGGCAGTCGATGGATTCGAGGCCGCGACTCTTGTCCGTGCCATCATCGGCGGCCCGGCCTGATGGGCTATGAGTCCTGGAGGTGGGGAGTCGCGTCCGGACCGCGCGGCCCGGGCCGGCGTGCGGGGCGGCCGGTCAGCCGTTACCGGGGGTGCTGGTCAGTCGTTGACTCTCCAGGAGCACGCATGTGCCGAACGACGTGTGTCCCGGACAGTGCAGGAGGAGCCATGCACCGTTTGCGCATCGCGCTGCGTCGCTGCATTCCGGTCGTTGCGGCGCTCCTCGTTGTTGTTACCGCTGGGAGCGGGCAGAGCGCCCAGGCCGCGCCGCCGTTCGCAGCCGGCAGTTTGCCGAGGCTGCACGTCACCGGGGACTACGTCGCCGGCATCTCCTCCGGCGGCTACATGGCCACCCAGTTGCAGGTGGCCTACTCGCAGACCTTCCGCGGCGCGGCCGTCTTCAGCGCTGGCCCCTATTGGTGCGCCCAGGACAGCCTGGCCGTCGCACTGGCGAACTGCACCAACGCTGCGCCGCCCCCGCCGCTGCCGGTCATCTACGCCGAGACCGACGCCTTCGCTCGGCAGGGGAAGATCGACCCGACGGCGAACCTGGCGCGCGTCCCCACCTACTTCTTCCACGGGACGAACGACTCCACGGTGATCACTCCGGTGGCAGACGCCCTCGCCGAGTTCTACCGCCACTACAGGGTGCCGCTGACCTACCGGAACACGCTGCCGGCCGGCCACGGCTGGATCAGTCCGCTGGGCCCGGTCGCCTGCGGCGACACGGCCTCGCCGTACGTCAACAACTGTCCCGGCTACGACGCCGAGGCTGACCTCCTGGGCACCATGTTCGGCTCGGTCCGGCCGCCGGCCACCCAGACCACCGGGACGGTCACCGCGTTCTACCAGGACCGCTACGCCGTCCCGCCGGCGCCGGGCAACGGAGATGTCACCCGCAGCGGAGCGGTCGCGATCGGCATGGGACAGACCGGCTACTTGTACACGCCGAAGTCCTGCGCCGGCGGCGCGGCCTGCCGGCTCGTCGTCGCCCTGCACGGCTGTCTTCAGACCGCCGAGCAGATCGGCACCACCTTCGTGCAGGACTCCGACCTCAACGCCTACGCCGACACCAACCACTTCCTGGTCCTCTACCCCCAGGCCCGGCCGGACACCAGCGTGATAGTCAACCCCAAGGGGTGCTGGGACTGGTGGGGCTACCTCGGCCCGAACGACGTCGACTACGCGGCCAAGGACGGCCCGCAGATGCGCACGGTCCTCAACATGGTGCACGCCCTCGGCGGATAAGCCGACGCGCACGCTGACAGCAGGTTGGGGCAGCGGACCCACTTGTTGACCTTCCCCATAGCCGCCTCCTTCCGGTTGTCGCGGGCCGGGGCAAGGGTGGGCCGGAGGCCCATCCCGTAGGGACCAACCTATGGGGTCGAGGT
>CAYNNX010000501.1:0-4809 GCA_964398515.1 uncultured Streptantibioticus sp.
GCTCCGACGTCTCGATCCCCTTCGAGGACCTCAAGGAGCGCATGCTCTTCTCCGAGGCGCTGGACTCCGTGCGCTGCCTGGAGGAGAACGTCCTGACCTCGGTCGCCGACGCCAACATCGGCTCGATCCTCGGCATCGGCTTCCCCGCCTGGACCGGCGGCGTGCTGCAGTACATCAACGGCTACGAAGGCGGCCTGCCCGGCTTCGCAGCCCGCGCCCGGGAGCTCCAGGCCGCCTACGGCGACCGGTTCGCGCCGCCGAAGCTGCTGGTGGACAAGGCCGAGCGGGGCGAGGTCTTCACCGACGCCTGATCACTCGCGGGGCTGCGCGCCCGGCTCCTTGGCGAACCAGGCGCGCAGCTCCTCCTTCAGCGACCGCTGGAACGCGGTCACCAGCGCCTGCACCACCAGCGGCTGCATGTACGCGGACAGCGACTTGACCGCCGCGAGGTCCTGCGGGCGCTCCGGGTCCGAAACCTCCGCCGTGAACAGCCGGCTGAGCTCGCGGGCGGCGGCCCGGGAGTGCTCCTGCACCACCTCGCGGGAGGCGCGGATCGCCTCCAGCGTGATCGGCACGTCCAGCAGCCGCACCCCCAGATGCAGGATGCCCGGGTCGACGCGGAACAGCCGCGGATCGCCGGTGCGCTCCAGCACGTTCATCGCGGCGAGCCGGTCGAGGTCCTCCTCCGCCAGCGCCCGCCCGGCCCGCCGCTCCAGCTGTTCAAGGGTCACCTCCTGGGCGTCCTCCGGCACCCACGACGCCACGAGCGCCCGGTGGATCGCCAGGTCGTGGGCGGTGATCCCGTCCGGGAGCTGCTCCAGATAGCGTTCGATCGCGGCCAGCGTCAGCCCCTGGTGCTGGAGCTCCTCGATCAGCGCGAGCCGGGCCAGGTGCTCCGGCCCGTAGTGGCCGACCCGGCGCGGGCCCAGCACGGGAGGCGGCAGCAGCCCCTTGGTGCTGTAGAAACGCACCGTGCGCACGGTCACCCCGGCACGGGCCGCCAGCTCGTCCACGGTGAGCCCCGACTGCCCGGTCATCGGCCGGCCCTCGCTTCCTGTCGTCCGGTGGAACAGTATTGCTGTCTCAGCAGTCATGTGAAAGCCCTGCCGGGCCCCGCCCGGCCGCCGGGGCACGCGCCGGGCCGGGGGCATGGGGAAGCTCCGGGGACAGGGAGAAGCCCGGGGACGCGGATAAAACGTTTGCGGCCGCGCGACGGGCCGCCTACCGTCGTTCCCGGCCCTGTCGTCGTCGATCGGAGAAGGCCGTTGCTCCTCTGAGGTCCCAAGACACCGCGTCCACGCCACCCGTGCGTGCCGCCGCGTCCGACCTCGGAAAGCGAGCCGCCTTTCCCACGCGCTCGGCCTTCTCCCAAGCCACGGGCTCTCCCACACGGCTTTCCCGCAAGGCCCGATCGCGGTCGACGTCCGGCTGCGGTGTCTCCCCGGTGTCCATCCCCACACCCCGTCCGAGAGACCCGGAGCCTGCCCATGTCCCACCCCACCACCTTCATCACCGCCACCCGTCTGGGCTTCGCCTGGCCCGACGGCACGTCGGTCTTCGACGACTTCCAGCTCGCGGTGGCCCCCGGCCGTACCGGGCTGATCGGCCGCAACGGATCGGGCAAGTCCACCCTGCTGCGACTGATCGCGGGGGAGCTGCGGCCGTCGCGGGGCAGCGTCAAGGTCGCCGGGGAGACCGGCTACCTGCCGCAGAACGTCACCCTGGACACCGCGCTCCGCGTCGACCAGGCCCTCGGCATCGACGGCGTGCGGGCCGCCCTGCACGCCATCGAACGCGGCGAGACCGACGAACACCACTTCGCCGCCGTCGGCGACGACTGGGACGTCGAGGAGCGCGCCGCGGCCACCCTCGGCCAACTCGGCCTGGGACACCTCACGTTGGACCGCACGGTGGGCGAGGTGTCCGGCGGCGAATCGGTGCTGCTGCGGCTCGCCGCGCTCCTGCTGCGCCGCCCGGACATCCTCCTGCTCGACGAACCCACCAACAACCTCGACCTCCACGCCCGCCGGCGCCTCTACGACGCCGTCGCCACCTGGCGCGGCGTGCTGGTCGTCGTCAGCCACGACCGCGATCTGCTCGACCTCGTCGACCAGATCGCCGAGGTACGCGGCGGCGAGGTCCGCACCTACGGCGGCAACTTCACCGCCTACGAGGAGGTCCTCGCCGTGGAACAGGAGGCCGCCCAGCGCATGGTCCGCGCCGCCGGGACCGACCTGCGCCGCCAGCGGCGCGAACTCGCCGAGGCCCACGTCAAGTTGGCCCGGCGGGCCCGCTTCGGCCAGAAGAAGTACGACACCAAACGGGAGCCGCGCATCGTGATGAACGAACGCAAACGCGAGGCGCAGGTCTCGGCGGGCAAGTACCGCATCATGCACACCGAGAAGGTCAAGGAGGCCAAGGAACGACTCGACGAGGCCGTCGAAGCCGTCCGCGACGACGACGAGATCCGCGTCGACCTGCCGCACACCGCCGTTCCGGCCGGCCGCACCGTCCTCACGCTGGCGGCGGTGCGCACCCGTTACGGCACCCGCGAGACCGACCTGGACATCCGCGGCCCGGAACGCGTCGCCCTCGTCGGCCGCAACGGATCCGGCAAGACAACCCTGCTGCGGACCATCGCAGGGGACTTCGCACCCGAGGCGGGCGAGGTACACGCACACGTACCCCTGCGGTACCTTCCGCAGCGGCTCGACATCCTGGACGACACCCTGAGCGTCGCCGAGAACGTCGCCCGCTTCGCCCCCGCGGCCGGCGACAACGCGATCCGCGCCAGGCTGGCCCGCTTCCTGTTCCGCGGGGCGCGCGCCGACCAGCTCGCCGGCACACTCTCCGGCGGCGAGCGGTTCCGGGCGGCCCTGGCCGCCCTCATGCTCGCCGAACCCGCACCGCAACTGCTCCTGCTGGACGAGCCGACGAACAACCTCGACATGGCCGCGGTCCGGCAACTGGTCACCGCGCTCGCCTCCTACCAGGGCGCCCTGGTCGTCGCCAGCCATGACCTGCCGTTCCTGCGGCAGATCGGCATCACCCGCCGGCTCCACCTCGACGAAGAGCCGGAGGCGGTGGACCCGATGTGATCGTGTGACCGACGGCCGGGTTTGCGGCGGGCGATCGTGTGCCAGACATGGGGAAGTCGACAGCAGGAGGCCACCCCATGCCAGCCGCGCCCGCCATCACACTCTCCGACGAGGTCCGGGACGCCCTCGCCCACGGCGTCCCGGTCGTCGCCCTCGAATCGACCATCATCGCCCACGGCCTGCCGCGCCCGCGCAACCTCGACATCGCGATCGAACTGGAGACACTCGTGCGGGACGGCGGCGCCGTACCCGCGACCGTAGCCGTCCTCGACGGCACCCCCCATGTCGGCCTGGACGCCAAGCAGTTGGAGCGCATCGCGAGCGACACCACCTTGCGCAAACTGGGCCACCGCGACCTGGCACCCGCCCTCGCCACCGGGGCGGGCGGTGCCACCACCGTCTCCGCCACCGCGTTCCTCGCCGCCCGCGCCGGCATCCGGGTCTTCGCCACCGGCGGGCTCGGCGGGGTCCACCGCGACTGGACCACCACCCAGGACGAGTCGGCCGACCTGCGCCTGCTCGCGCGCACCCGGATCACGGTGGTCTGCGCGGGCGTGAAGTCCATCCTCGACGTCCCCGCCACCCTGCAACGCCTGGAGACCCTCGGCGTCACCGTCCTCGGCTACCGAACGGCCACCTTCCCCGGCTTCTACCTGCGCTCCTCCGGCCACCCGGTGGACTGGACCGCCGAGGACCCCGCCGCCGTCGCCGCCGTGATGCGCGCCCAGGACTCCCTCGACGGCCCGCCCGCCGCCCTGATCGTCGCCAACCCCGTGCCCGCCGACCGGCAGCTCGACCCCGACCTCCACGACCGCGTGCTCGCCGCCGCCCTCCAGGCCGCCGCCCGCGACGGCGTCACCGGCCAGGCCGTCACCCCGTACCTCCTGGACCAGCTGGTGCGCCACACCGGCGGCGCCTCACTGGAGGCCAACCTGGCCGCGGTCCGCGGCAACGTGACGCTCGCCGCCGCCGTCGCCCGGCACTGGACGCGTGGCGCATGACGGACGGACTGCTCGTCATCGGGCACGTCGTCACCGACATCGTCGCCCTGCACGGCACCCCGCTGCGCCCCGACACCGACAACTCCGCGCGGATCGCCATCCGGCCCGGCGGTGCCGCCGCCAACGCCGCCGCCTGGGCCGCCCGTTGCGGTGCCGCGGTGACGCTGCTCGCCCGCGTCGGCCAGGACCGGGCCGCCTGGCACCGCGACGCCCTGCTCGCCGAAGGGGTACGCCCCCACCTGCGCACCGACCCCGCGTGGCCCACGGCCGTGGTGATCAGCCTGGTCGACACGGGCGCCGAGCGGACGCTGGTCACCGACGGCGGCGCCGCCGCGCGGCTCGGCCCCGACGACTGGGACGACCGGCTGCTCGACGGAGTCGCCCACGTCCACCTGTCCGGCTACGTCCTGTTCACCGAACCCGGCCGCCGTCTCGCCGCCCACGCCATCGCCGCGGCACGTTCCCGTGCACTCGCGGTCAGCGTCGACCCGGCCTCCACCGGCTTCATCGCCTCGCTCGGCGTACCCGCCTTCCGGGACGCCATCGACGGCACCGGCCTGCTGCTGCCCAACGCCGACGAGGCACGGCTGCTCAGCGGCCGGGACGACAGCGCCCGCGCCGCCGAGGACCTCAGCGCCGCCTACGGCCAGGCCGTCGTCACCCTCGGCCCCGACGGCGCACTCGTCGCCGACCACGGCACCCTCACCGCC
>CAYNNX010000502.1:0-4781 GCA_964398515.1 uncultured Streptantibioticus sp.
CTGCCCGCGTGGCGGAAGGGCCGCTGGCCGTCCCGGCTGGACGCGGGCGAGGTCGCGGACCTCACCGAGCTGTCGCGGCGCGATCGGCTGGCCGAGGGGTTCGAGTCCCGGCTGGGCGAGCGTCCCGCCTGCGACCTGCTGGAGGAGCCGGGCGTGATCGACGAGGCCGCCTCGCTGCTGGCCGCCCGCCTCTTCCACGGCGGCCCGGCCGGGTCCGGGCGCGACTGGTCGCCGGTGGCCTGGGAGTCCTACCCCGAGGAGGTCGTGGACCGCATCTGGCGCAGCGAAGCGGCCCGTCTCCACCGGGTGCTGGACGAACCGGTGCCCGCCGCCGGCGCCGAGCCGCCCCCTCGCCCCGGCTCCCCCGGTTCCTGCGCCGACCAGGGCCAGGGCCCCGCCAGAGCCACCCTCGCCCGCGTGCTCGACCGGCTCGCCCAGGGCGGCAGCGACGAGCTGGCGGTCCGGATCAGCGCCTGCCAGGCACGGGAGGAGCGGCTGGCGCACGAGGGGCGCCTCGGGCGGGACGGTCCGGTGCCGGGCCACCCCGCGATACCCGCGGTCACCGCCGTCGGCCCGGAAGGCGATCCGCCGATCCCCGTCTACCAGCTGCTTCCGCCGCGCACCGGCCGGGAGCTGCTCACCGACCACGTGACGGCCATGGTGTGCTGCGCCGCCGTGGACACCGCCGGCGCACGCCCCGGCCTGGACTGGCTGGACGGCCCGACGCTCCTGGTCGGCGGGGTGCGCAGAACCGATCTGACCTGGCCGGTGCTGTGCCTGGTGGAGAACGGCGACCCGGCACCGCTGCGCTCCTGGCTCGCCGCGGTCGGGGTACGGCTGGAGAAGCCGGTGCGCCTGGCATAGCGACGACTTCCACTCAGGGAACAGATGTCCGGAAACAGCCTCTCCGTCGCCAATCTGTTCCGAAAATTAGCCACTAAGGGTGACGGAGCGGGTGCTATGTGTGATGTGCTGGGGGCGTGCACCGGCATCCGTCCGGAGGGCCGCGAGGCGATCGCACGCCGAGCCAGCCGCGACAGGGGGAGGGACATCGTGGGAACGGACCAGATCCGCCGCTGGGACTCCGGCGCGCTCGCACACGCCGTGACCGACCCCTTCGGGCAGGGCCCGCTGCCCTGGCTGCGCGGCCGGGAGCACTACCTCGACGACTCCGGCCACCTGCTGCCCTGGTACGTGGACCTGGCGGCCCTGGACGACGCGCACGACCGGCTGCCCGGGCAGCGCGCCGGGCGCCGCCGCGGCAGCGGCCTGCGCAACGCCGACGACGTCGGCCTGCAGATCAAGGGGTTCGCCTCCTGCGGCTCGGTGGTCCCCGGCGGCTCGGTCGACTTCCACGTGACGGTCGACCCGCCGCAGCAGTTCGGCGTCGACGTCTACCGGATCGGCCACTACGGCGGCGACGGCGCCGCCCACATCACCAGCAGCCCCCGCCTGTCGGGCATCGTCCAGCCCCCGCCCCTGACCGCCGGGCGGACGGTCTCCTGCCACCACTGGTGGCTCTCCTGGCGGCTCCAGGTTCCCTCGTACTGGAACAGCGGCGCGTACGTCGCCGTGCTCACCACGGCCGACGGCTACCGCAGCCACGTGCCGTTCACCGTGCGCGACCTGCCGCCCGCCGGCCCGGCCGAGGCGGGGCGGCCCCGGGACTACGAGGCGGATCTGCTGCTGGTCCTGCCCGACGTCACCTGGCAGGCGTACAACCTCTACCCCGAGGACGGCCGCACGGGCGCCAGCCTGTACCACGCGTGGGACGAGCAGGGCCGGCTGCTGGGCGAGGAGGCGGCGGCGGTCACCGTCTCCTTCGACCGGCCGTACGCGGGCGCCGGGCTGCCGCTGCACGTGGGGCACGCCTACGACTTCGTCCGCTGGGCGGAACGGTACGGCTACGACCTCGCGTACGCCGACACCCGGGATCTGCACGCCGGCCGCGTCGACCCCGCGCGCTACCGGGGGCTGGTCTTCGCCGGGCACGACGAGTACTGGTCGGTGCCGATGCGGCGGGCCGTCGAGCGCGCCCGCGACCTGGGCACCTCGCTGGTCTTCCTCTCCGCCAACACCATGTACTGGCAAGTCGAGTTGGCCGCCTCCCCGGCGGGCGCCCCCGACCGGCTGCTCACCTGCCGCAAGCGGCGCGGCGACGGCCGCGGCCGCACCGCGCTCTGGCGCGACCTGGGCGAGCCCGAGCAGCAGCTGCTGGGCGTGCAGTACGCAGGTCGGGTCCCCGAACCCTCGCCGCTGATCGTGCGCAAGGCGGAGCACTGGCTGTGGCAGGCCACCGGCGCGGGCGAGGGCGACGAACTGCCGGGCCTGGTAGCGGGCGAGGCCGACCGCTACTTCCCGCGCACCCCGCTGCCCAGCCACACCTCGCGCAAGCTCCTCGCGCACTCCCCTTATGTCGACACCCTGGGCGCCCGCCGCCATCAGGAGACCTCGCTGTACCGGGCGCCGAGCGGCGCGTACGTCTTCGCCTCCGGCACCTTCGCCTGGTCGCCCGCGCTGGACCGGCCCGGTCACGTGGACCCCCGGATCCAGCGGGCCACGGCCAACCTGCTCGACCGCATCTGCAAGCGCGACTGACCCGGCGCACGCCGCACGCCGAGCCATCGGGGAGAATCGGGGGTGCTGTACCGACCAACATGGAGGAAGCGTGTCCGGATTCGTCGAAAAGCCCGAACCGGTACAGGTTCCGGGGCTGGTGCATCTGCACACCGGCAAGGTGCGCGACCTGTACCAGGACGCGGACGGACGCCTGGTGATGGTCGCCAGCGACCGGATGTCCGCCTACGACTGGGTGCTGCCCACCCCCATCCCGGACAAGGGCCGGATCCTCACCCAGCTCTCCCTGTGGTGGTTCGACCAGCTCCGCGACCTCGCCGAGAACCACGTGATCGGCACGGAGCTGCCCGAGGGCGCCCCCGCCGACTGGGCGGGCCGCACGATGGTGTGCCGGTCGCTGCGGATGGTCCCGGTCGAGTGCGTCGCCCGCGGCTATCTGGCCGGCTCCGGCCTCAAGGAGTACCAGGAGTACCGCACGGTCTGCGGGCTCGCCCTGCCCGAGGGACTGGCCGACGGCTCCGAGCTGCCCGCGCCGATCTTCACCCCGGCGACCAAGGCCGACGTCGGCGAGCACGACGAGAACGTCCCGTACGAGGAGGTGGCCCGCAGGGTCGGCGCCGACACCGCCGCCCAGCTGCGGCAGCTGACGCTGGCGGTCTACAGCCGGGCGCGGAACACCGCCCGGGAGCGGGGGATCATCCTGGCGGACACCAAGTTCGAGTTCGGTTTCGACGGTGCGGAGCTGATCCTCGCCGACGAGGTGCTCACCCCCGACTCCTCCCGCTTCTGGCCCGCCCGCACCTGGGAGCCGGGCCGACCCCAGCCCTCCTACGACAAGCAGTTCGTCCGGGACTGGCTCACCTCGCCGGAGTCGGGCTGGGACCGCGCCGCCGACCAGCCGCCTCCCGCGCTTCCGCCGCAGATCGTGGAGCAGACCCGGGCCAAGTACGTCGAGGCGTACGAGCGGCTGACCGGCATGAGCTGGCAGTAGGCCTCACGCCGGCAGGTCCGCGGCCCGCTCGGCGTCCCGCCCGAACCGCACGCCCCTGGCCTCCTTCCCCACCGCGCTGAGCAGGATCACCACGACCAGCGTCGGCCAGACGGTCGTCATCAGCGCCGTGGGGTAGCCGTGGTGCTTGGCCAGAGCCTCCTGGATCGGCAGGTTGAGGGCGGCGATGAGGTTGCCGAGCTGGTAGGTGACGCCGGGGTAGAAGCCGCGGATCGCGTCCGGGCTGAGTTCGTTCAGGTGCGCCGGGATCACGCCCCAGGCGCCCTGGACGCAGACCTGCATCAGGAACGAGCTCAGCGCCAGCAGGCCCGCCGTGGTCGACAGGGCGAAGAGCGGCACGACGAGGATCCCGGCGCCCGCGGCGATCATGATGATCCGGCGGCGGCCGAGCCGCTCGGAGTACGCGCCGAGCAGCATGCCGCCGATCATCGCGCCGATGTTGTAGACGATGGCGATGGTGATGGCGGTGTCCGGGGACATGTGCAGGCCCTTCTTGAGGAAGGTCGGGTACACGTCCTGGGTGCCGTGGGACATCCAGTTGAAGGCGGTCATCAGAGCCACGAGGTAGACGAAGCGCCGCAGCACGGCGGGGTTGCGGAAGACCTCGCGCGCCGGGGTGGCGTTCAGGCGCACCGTGCGCTCCCACACCTCCGACTCCCCGACCCGGCTGCGCACCCACAGCGCCACCAGCGCCGGAAGCAGGCTGAACGCGAACAGCCCGCGCCAGCCGAAGGCCGGCCGGATCACCAGGAACGCCACGGCGGCGAGCAGATAGCCGAAGGAGTAGCCGCCCTGCAGCACGCCCGACCAGAAGCCGCGTTTGGCCGGGGGGATCTTCTCCATCGCCAGGGCCGCGCCCAGACCCCATTCGCCGCCCATGCCGATCCCGTACAGCAGCCGCAGCACCAGCAGCACGGTGTAGTCGGGGGCGAACGCGCAGGCGAAGCCGACGACGGAGTAGAACAGCACGTCGACGATGAGCGGGGTGCGGCGGCCGCGCTTGTCCGCCCAGAGGCCGAAGACGAAGGCGCCGACCGGGCGCATGATCAGCGTGACGGTGGTCAGGAAGGCCATGTCGGTCAGCGAGACCTTGAACTCGTCGGCGATCTCGCTGTAGACGAGGACCACGAGGAAGTAGTCGAAGGCGTCCATCGTCCAGCCCAGGTAGGCGGCGATGAACGCATTGCGCTGGTCC
>CAYNNX010000503.1:0-4778 GCA_964398515.1 uncultured Streptantibioticus sp.
CCCCGGCCCCCCTCGGGCCGCCCCGGCTTCCCCCCGGCCCCCCTCGGGCCAGGCCGAGTCCGGCGCCGGCCGTCATCCGGCGCCGGAAACCATCGGCCTCATCCCCTGCGCACCGCGCCCTCGCGCAGCGCCCCCGCCCGCAAGGCCCCCTCGAACACGGCATCTTCGTGCAGCGCCCGCTCCGGTGTCACCTCGGCGTCCAGGGGGGAGGCGGCGACCGCGGCGACACCGGCGACCGGCGGGGCGTCGGGGATCGCGGTCGTTCCCCGCTCGTCGCGCGGCCCGGCGAGCATCAGCAGGAGCCGCCAGATGCCGTCGGTGACGTCGGGGTCCCACCAGCTCTGGTCCTCGCGGCCGAGCGCCTCCAGGCCGACGGTGACGGCGGCCACGAGGTTGGCGGTGTCCCGGGCGCCGGCCCCCGGCCGCAGCCGGCCGCAGGCGGCGTCCTTCTCCAGCCGCGGCCGCAGCACCGACAGCCAGCCCGCCCGCAGCGACTGCGGAGCGGCGGTCCTGCCGGGCGCGGCGCTGTCCGGGTCACCGCAGGCCGGGTCGCCCGCAGCGGGCGAGCCGTCGCCGGAGCAGGCCCGGCCGGAGGCGTTGACCTCCCACTCCAGGCGCAACCCGGCCCGCAGAACGGGGTCTTCGCGCATCCGGGCGGACATCGCCTCGGTGAACCTCGCGGCTCCGGCCAGGGTCGAGACCGACCCCCCGAGGTACTCCTCGGCGAGGGCGACCACCGCGTCGCGCGCCTCGGCCCGCAGCGCCGTGACCAGGTCGTCCTTGGAGGCGAAGTGGAAGTACAGGGCTCCCTTGCTCACTCCGGCGGCCCGGCTGATGTCCAGCAGCCCGGTGCCGTTCATGCCACGGTCGTCGATGAGTCTCGCGGCGGCGAGCATGAGGGCCCGGCGGGTCTGCGCGGCGCGCACCTGCATCGGCCGGCACCTGTCCTTTCCGTCAGTACGGGCGCAAGCACTAGCGAACGGGGGTTCCCGGCATCACTCGCGGGCCGGGCACGGACGCCATCATTGCACTCCCGGGCGAAAAAACAAACAAGGTTGTCGGGTTGATTCAATCTCAGATCAGTTGCCGCGGCGTGAACGGGACGCGGGCCCGAGCCGGGCGGAGGCAAGGTCGTCGCCTACTTCGGCTCTGGCCACGGGAGTCGAGAGGATCAGGCGGGGTCGTCCGGGTGTGCCGTCCCGTCGGCCCGACATGTCCGCGGGGTGGCCTTAACCGGCAGGTCTGTCTGTCTGTATCGCTGGGTGAGACAGGTGTCGGGTGGTGTGGTCCGCGCGCCTACCTGCCGCCCGACCAGCTCAGTACAGTGACAACCAGGAGACAGGACGACGGAAGACTGACCTCGGGGTAACGGCGTAGACGCTGATCAGTCGGGCGTCAGGCGGTGGGCCGGACATTGGGTGCTCGGTCCCGGGGACGAGTGCGGGAGAGCAGCCATGGCCACACAGCGAGCGCGCAGGGGGGACACCCGCCGGCGCATTCAGGACGCGGCCCTGGAGCTCTTCCTCGAACGCGGCTACGAGAAGACCTCGCTGCGCGAGATCGCCGAGCAGCTGGATGTGACCAAGGCCGCCCTGTACTACCACTTCAAGACCAAGGAGGACATCGTCATCGGGCTCTTCCAGGAGTTCGGCCGTCCCCTGGACGAGCTGATCGCCTGGGGGCGGACGCAGCCGCCGACACTGCGGACCCGGTGCGAGATCCTGCGCCGCTACAGCGCGGCACTGGAGGCGGCGGCGCCGCTCTTCCGGTTCGCGCACGAGAACCAGCCCACGCTGCGGGAGTTGAGCATCGGTCAGAGCTTCAAGGAGCGCATCGACGTGCTGACCGAACTGGTCACCGACCCGCAGGCGTCCCTGAAGGACCGGGCCCGCAGCATGAGCGCGCTGTTCACCGTGCACTTCGGCGCCTTCCCGATGGCCGACGTGAGCGCTGCCCCGGCGGAGCAGCGGCAGGCGTTCCTCGACGTCGCCCTCGAACTCATGGCGGCGGCCGCGCACGGTGAGGACCGGGACGGGCATACGGAGGTGGCCTGAAGGCCCCTCGGTCATCGACGCCATTGATCTCGGTCATTGGTCTCGGACCTTGACCTCAACATTTGTCGAGGTTCTACGTTGGGCGCGTCACCAGCCGTGAACGCCTGACGAAGGGGACCGCCGTGTCCGCAATGCCAGTTGATGTCGTTGACAATGCCTCCGCCGTGACAGACGAGCCCCGGCCGGGTGAGCGGCTGCGGCTCGCGATCGTCGTCGCGAGTGTGCGGCCGGGGCGCTTCGGCCCGACCGTCGCCCGGTGGTTCGCCGAGGTGACGTGGGGCGCCGGCCACTTCGAGGCCGATCTCATCGACCTCGCCGACACCCCGCTGGCCGGCGCGCCGAGCTCCGACCCGGACCCCGACACCGCGCGCTCGCTCGCCGTGCTGTCCCCGCGGCTGGAGGCGGCCGACGCCTTCGTCGTCGTGACGCCCGAGTACAACCACAGTTACCCGGCCGCGCTGAAGAACGCCATCGACTGGCACTACACCCAGTGGCAGGCCAAGCCGGTCGGCTTCGTGTCGTACGGGGGCCTCGCCGGCGGCCTGCGTGCGGTGGAGCACCTGCGCCAGGTCTACGCCGAACTGCACGCCGTCACCGTCCGCGACACCGTCAGCTTCCACGGCGCGGCCGCCACCTTCACCGATTCCGGCGAACCGGTGGACCGCACCGGCCCCCAGACGGCCGCCGTGACGATGCTCGGCCAACTCTCCTGGTGGGCCCGGGCGTTGAAGGCCGCACGGGCCCGGCACCCCTACGGCACCGCGGGCTGACGGCGCCGCGTACGGCCGGTCAGGCCGGCGGCAGCGTCGGCGTCGTGCGGCCCCCTTCCAGGTCGAGCAGGTAGCGCTTGCGGGGCAGGCCGCCGCCGTAGCCGGTCAGGCTGCCGTTCGCGCCGACCACCCGGTGGCAGGGCACCACGATCCCGTGCGGGTTCTTGCCGTTGGCCAGCCCCACCGCCCGTACGGCGGCGGGCCGGCCGATCTCCGCGGCGAGTTCGCCGTACGTGACCGTCTCGCCGTACGGGATCTCGCGCAGCGCCGACCAGACCCGCAGCTGGAAGTCGGTGCCGGCGGCGGCGAGGGGCAGGTCGAAGCAGGTCAGCTCACCGGCGAAGTAGGCGCCGAGCTGCTCGACCGCCGCGGCGAGGACCGCGCGGTCCGCACCGTCGGCCGGCGCGCCGAACCACTCCTGCGGCGGGCGGTGGCGCTGGTCCTCCATGTAGAGGCCGACGAGGGCGCCGCCGCCGGCCACGAGGGTCAGCGGACCGACCGGGCTGGCGGTCACCAGATGGGTGCGCGCCTCGGTGCCCGCGTCGTGACGGGTGAGGGGACGGGTGGGGGACTGCATCACTGGTCCTTCGGCATGCGGTTGATGGGGTGGTCGCCGGTGGCCCACAGATACTGCACAGCGTAGGCACGCCAGGGCCGCCAGGCCTCGGCGCGGCGGGTCAGGGCGGCGGGGGTCGCGGGCAGGCCGAGCTCACCTGCCGCCAGCCGGATCCCCAGGTCGGTGGGGAGGAACGCGTCCGGGTCGCCGAGGGCCCGCATGGCGATCGACTCCACCGTCCACGGCCCGAAGCCGGGCAGCGCCGCCAGAGCCGCACGGGCCCGCTGCCAGTCGCTGCCCACGTCCAGGTCGAGCTCCCCGGCCGCCAGCGCCTCGACGAGCCCGGTCAGGGTGGCCCGCCGGGTGCGGGGCATCGCCAGGGTCCCCGGGTCCACCGCGGCCAGCGCCTCGGCGGTCGGGAACAGATGCGTCAGCCCGCCCGCCGCGTCGGCCACCGGATCGCCGTGCGCGGCGACCAGCCGTGCGGCCAGCGTTCGGGCCGCCGCCGTCGAGATCTGCTGGCCCAGCACGGCCCGCACCGCGAACTCCGCGCCGTCCACCGTGCGCGGCACCCGCCGTCCCGGCTCCTTGCGGACGAGCGGCGCGAGCAGCGGGTCCTGGGAGAGCAGCTCGTCCACGGCCACCGGATCCGCGTCCAGGTCGAGCAGCCGGCGGCAGCGGCTGATCGCGATCGACAGGTCCCGCAGATCGGTGAGGGTCAACTGGCAGTCCACATGGGCTGGTCCGGGCCGCAGGGCGACGACGCCGGGGCCGTGCGGCAGCCGCAGGGTGCGCCGGTAGGCGCCGTCGCGCCACTCCTCGACCCCGGGAACCGCGGTCGCCACCAGGTGGCCGAAGAGGTTGTCCGGGCACAGCGGCGCCCGGAACGGCAGGCGCAGCGAGAGCGGGCCCGGGGCAGCGGCGGCGCTGCGCCCGGCGGCCCGGCTGCGCAGCTCGGTCGGGGTCAGCCCGAAGACCGCGCGCACGGTGTCGTTGAACGCGCGGATGCTCGCGAAGCCGGCCGCGAAGGCCGCCTCGCTGATCGGCAGCGTGGTCGTCTCGATCAGCAGCCGCGCGGTCTGCGCCCGCTGGGCCCGGGCGATCGCCAGCGGCCCGGCGCCCAGTTCGGCCCGCAGCTGCCGCTCGACCTGCCGGGTGCTGTAGCCCAGGCGCGAGGCCAGGCCCGGCACCCCTTCCCGGTCGATGACGCCGTCGGCGATGAGCCGCATGGCCCGGGCGACCAGATCGGCCCGCTCGTTCCAGCGCGGCGACCCCGGTGAGGCGTCGGGGCGGCAGCGCTTGCAGGCCCGGAAGCCCGCCTGCTGGGCCGCGGCCGCGCTGGGGTGGAACGTCATGTTCTCCGCCTTGGGCGGCACGACCGGGCAGCTCGGCCGGCAG
>CAYNNX010000504.1:0-4761 GCA_964398515.1 uncultured Streptantibioticus sp.
AAGGAGAATTGAACTCCTGACCTCCTGCATGCCATGCAGGCGCTCTACCAACTGAGCTATAGCCCCGCGCTCTCGGCGGACTTTCTGCCGTCCTTGCCGGGAACGAGTAGAAGCTTAGCGTGTGACCTGCCAGAACACGAAATCCGCCCCAGCAGGGCACACGGCCGCGGGCCCGGCTCAGTCGTCGTCGCCCAGGACGGGCTCGGGGAGCGTGCCGGCGTTGTGCTCGAGCAGCCGCCAGCCGCGGGCTCCCTCGCCCAGGACCGACCAGCAGCAGTTCGACAGGCCGCCCAGCGCCTCCCAGAGCGCCGCCTCCAGCCCCAGCAGTCGGCCGATGGTGGTGCGGATGGCGCCGCCGTGGCTGACGACGACCAGCGTGCCGCCGTCCGGCAGCTTGTCGGCCGCGTCCAGCACCACGGGCGCCGCCCGGTCGGCGACCTCCGTCTCCAGCTCGCCGCCGCCGCGGCGCACCGGCTCGCCGCGCTTCCAGGCCGCGTACTCAGCCCCGTAGCGCCTGATGATCTCGGAGCTGGTCAGCCCCTGCCAGCGGCCCGCGTAGGTCTCCCGCAGCGCCTCGTAGTGGGTGGCCTCGAGCCCGGTGACCGCGGTCAGCTCGGCGGCGGTACGCCTGGCGCGCTGCAGGTCGGAGGCGATGATCGCGTCCGGTTTGAGGGCGGCGAGCAGCCGGGCCGACCGGCGTGCCTGCGCTATGCCGGTGTCGGTCAGCGCAATGTCGGTGTTGCCCTGGAAACGCCGCTCCAGGTTCCAGGAGGTCTGGCCGTGCCGCCACAGCACGATGCGGCGGCCACGGCCGTACTCCCGCCCGTACGGGGCGGCGGGGTTCGGCGCGCTCAGCTGAGGTCTCCGTCCGTCTCGGCGGCCTGGCGGCGGGCGTACTCGGCGCCCTTGCCGCGGGTGGCCAGGGCGTCCTCGGGCAGCCCGATCTCCGGGCAGTCCTTCCACAGCCGCTCCAGCGCGTAGAAGACCCGCTCCTCCGAGTGCTGGACGTGGACCACGATGTCGATGTAATCGAGCAGCACCCACCGCCCGTCGCGCTCGCCCTCCCGGCGCACAGGCTTGGCGCCGAGCTCCTTCAGCAGGCGCTCCTCGACCTCGTCCACGATCGCCTTGACCTGGCGGTCGTTGGGCGCGGAGGCGAGCAGGAAGGCGTCCGTGATCGACAGCACGTCGCTGACGTCGTACGCGATGATGTCGTGGGCGAGCTTGTCGGCGGCCGCCTGGGCAGCGGTCGTGATGAGCTCGATCGAGCGGTCCGTGGCGGTCACAAGCCATGCTTTCGGTCGGGGACGGGTACCCCTCCAGGGTCTCATGCCCCGGCGGGGTGCCCGCCTCCGGTTTTCCGCGGCCTGACAGGTCAGGCCGGTCAGCTCGGCTTGTAGTCGCGCCCGAGGACGACGGTGATGTCGGCGTTGGCCGCGCCCTTGCCCTTGGCGACCGCCGAGGCCGGCAGCCCCAGCGTCTTGGCGATCTCCTTCGCGGCCGCCGCCTGGGCGTCCCCGGTGTAGCGCACCTGGGAGGCGGCCTGGACCGAGGCCGTGCCGGCGTCGACGTAGGTGAACCCCGAGTTCACCACCGCCACCTGGGCCGCGCTGCCCGCCGCCTTGTCGCCGCTGGCGTTCTGCACCGCCACGCGCGGGGCGCCGCCGGGGGCGGTGTTCTTCACCGTGCCGCCGAGGACGTCCTTGACCACGCCGTTCGTGGCCTGGCTGCCGAGCGTGCCGTCGGGCTGCACCGGGAGCAGCGTGGTGCTGTAGTCGCCGCCCTTGGCCTGGTCGGCCAGGTGGGCGAGGGTGGCGCCGAGCTGGCTGTCGGACAGGGAGGGGTCGGGGATGGCGCCGAGGTTCTTCACCACCTGGGTCGCGGTGGCCGAGTCGCTGGGCATCTTCGCCAGCACCGCCTGCATGACCTGCCCGAACCGGGCGAGCTGCTTGACCTGCGGCTCACCGGGCCCGCGGTAGGTGGCGTAGGCGACGGCGGCCTGGCCGTTGAGGTTCTGGGCCTTGCCCGGGGTCACCAGCGTCTTGCCGCCGCCCTTGACGGTGGCGTCGGTGTCCACCGCGATGTCGCCGACCGAGTCGACGAGGATCTCCAGGTACGGGGTGTCCAGCCGCCAGGTCCCCTGGATGTTCGCACCCAGCAGGGTGTTGAGCGCGTCGCGGGTGGGGGCGGCGCCCTGGTCCACTACGGACTTGCCCAAGGTGGTGGAACCGGAGTCGGTGGCGACCGCCAGTGAGTTGGGCAGCAGGACGGTGGTGCCCTTGCCGGTGGTCTCGTTGCCGACCAGCAGGGCGGTGGAGCTGTCGTTGCTGTCGACCTGGCGCAGGTGGACCACGATCACGTCGCGCTTCTGCGCGCCGCCCGCCTGCGTGGCCGCCCCGCGTGCCGCCCGGCCGAGTCCCGGGATCTTCCCCGCCTGCCACAGGTAGCCCACGCCACCGGCGAGCGCGAGGACCAGCAGCACCACCAGGGCGATCGTGCGCTTGCGGGCGGTCCGCTTGCGCTCGTCACGCCGCTCGGTGCGCGACTCGGTGAACTTCAGCCAGTCGATGACGTCCTCGGCCTGCTCGTCCTCCTCTTCGATGAAGGCGAACTGCTCGGTGTGGAACGCGTCGCCGGACGGCGCTCCACCGGACTGCTCCCCGCCGGACGGCGCTGCGCCGGACGGGTTCTGCTGCCGAGGCGGCGGGACGGGCGCCTGGTGGCCCGTGCCGTATCCCGGCTCGGTCTCCACGTGCGGCTGCGGCTGCTGGTACGGCTCACCGCCGTAGGGCTGCCGGCCGTACGGGTCCTGGCCGTAGTAGGGCTGGGGCTGCTGCTGGGGGACGTAGCCCTGCGGCGCCTGGTAGTACGGCCCCTGGTCGTAGCCCTGCGCGGGATCGTGCACGGGGTTCTGGGCGGGGGCGCCGCCGTACGGGTCGTACGGGGCATATGGGTCATAGCCCTGCTGAGGGGCCCCGGGGTACTGCTCGCCATGGGGGGGCCGGCCGTACTGCTCCTGCTCGCCCTCGGCGTAGTGCCGTCGGGGGTGTGCGTCGCTCATGCCTGCCCCTCGTTCAGTTCCTTCTCGGTGCCGCGGGCTGCCGCGCGGGCTATCCGGCGTCCCTGTACAGCGCCCGCTTGTTGATGTAGCGCACCACTCCGTCGGGCACCAGGTACCAGACCGGCTCCCCCTGCGCCACCCGCTGGCGGCAGTCGGTGGAGGAGATGGCCAGGGCCGGGACCTCCACCAGGGAGACACCGCCTTCGGGCACACCGGGGTCGGAGAGGGTGTGACCGGGCCGGGTGACGCCGATGAAGTGGGCGTAGTCGAAGAGTTCCTGCGCGTCGCGCCAGGAGAAGATCTGCGCCAGTGCGTCGGCGCCGGTGATGAAGAACAGGTCCACGTCGCCGTGTTGGGCGCGCAGATCCCGCAGGGTGTCGAGGGTGTAGGTGGGGCCGCCGCGGTCGATGTCGATGCGGCTGACCGAGAACTGGGGGTTGGACGCGGTGGCGATGACCGTCATCAGATAGCGGTCCTCCGCCGGCGAGACCTGCCGGTGCTCCTTCTGCCACGGCTCCCCCGTCGGCACGAAGACCACCTCGTCGAGGTGGAAGAGGCTCGCCACCTCGCTGGCCGCCACCAGGTGGCCGTGGTGGATGGGGTCGAACGTCCCGCCCATCACACCGAGTCGTTTCTTCACCGGCCCAGCCCCTCCGTCGGCAATGATCCCGGAGGGGCGCACGGACGCTGCCTGCTCTCCCATGCGAGCACACCCTACTTGGCGTCCCGGGCGGGGCCGACCCGGATCAGCGGTCCCGGTTGAAGCGCGTGGTGATCCACAGCAGGAGCAGCAGGGCGAAGAGCGCACCGCCACCCGTCAGGTAGGGGCTCAGGCTCTCGTGGGCGCCCCCCTCGGCCAGCGGGGTCAGGGTGGCGGGGATGTGTGCGGTCATGGTCGGCAGGACCCCTTGCGGTCGGTCGGAGTGCGGTCGGGTCGGTCGAGTCCTCGGGGTTCGGAACCCGTGCCACATGGTACGTGCGGGGCGTACGGAACCCTAGGCAGGGCCCACGCGTCCTGTCTGTGTGCGTGCGTGTGTCCGCGTACGTACGTAACCGTCCGTCAGTCCTTGTTCCCGTAGCCCCGCAACAGGAACCACGCGAGAAAGGCCGCGCCCAGTACCGAGACGACGATCACGATCGGCAGCAGGTAGGGCGAGACGGGTGCCGTTTCGGCGAGCAGCGTCGCGGGACCGTGCGTCACAGGGGTGTACATACCAGACAGCGTAGCTCTGTCGGTGCCGCGCTCTATGGTGGGGGCTGAGGGGACGAGCACGTACCGGCTATCAAGGGACCGATGCCCAATGACCGTGCCGAACGAATCCAGCGACCGGGTGCCCGGCCGCAACCGCACCCGGTTCCCGGGAATCTCCTCGCGCGCCTACGAGCACCCGGCCGACCGCTCGGCGCTGGTCGCCCTGCGCAAGCTGACCGGGTTCGACACCGTGTTCAAGACGCTCAGCGGGCTGCTTCCGGAGCGGTCGCTGCGGCTGCTGTTCCTGTCGGACTCGGTGCGCGTCAGCGAGCAGCAGTTCCCGCACCTGAACGACATGCTGCGCGACGCCTGCTACATCCTGGACCTGGAGAAGGCAAGCGCCGACGACTTCGTCGTGACGGGAGTAACCGAGCCGACGGGCTCGGCCATCGAGCTCGCGCACATCATCGCGCAAGCCGCGGCGAAAGTACAGCAGGCGGTGAGCTTG
>CAYNNX010000505.1:0-4756 GCA_964398515.1 uncultured Streptantibioticus sp.
ATCAGCGGCGGCCTTTCGGCAGGCCGAGCAGCCGCTCGGCGATGATGTCGCGCTGGATCTCGTTGGTTCCGGCGTAGATCGGACCGGCCAGGGCGAACGTCCAGCCCTCCGCCCACATGCCGTGCCCGGGGGCGTCCGTCGCGGTGCCGGAGAGCTCGCCGAGCGGGCCGAGCAGGTCCAGCGCGGTCTCGTGCAGGCGGATGTCGAGCTCGGACCAGAAGACCTTGTTCAGGCTGGAGTCGGCGCCGATGGAGCCCCCGGCGGCGAGGCGCGAGGCCTTGGCGTAGGCGGCCAGCCGGTAGGCGCGGGCGCCGATGACGGCGTCGGCGACCCGGTCGCGCAGCGCGGAGTCGGCGGGGTCGGCCCGCTCCCGCCACAGGGCCGCCAGCCGGTCGGCGGCAGCGGTGAAACGGCCCGGGCTGCGCAGGGTCAGGCCGCGCTCGTCGCCCGCCGTGCTCATCGCGACCCGCCACCCCTGCCCCGGTTCGCCGATCACGTCCCGATCGGGCACGAAGACCTCGTCGAGGAAGAGTTCGGCCAAGGCGGGTTTGCCGTCCAGGCGCCCGACGGGCCGTACGGTGACGCCGTCCGCGTCCAGCGGGAACATCAGGTAGGTCAGGCCCTGATGCGGCCGGTCCGTGCGCGGGTGGCTGCGGAACAGGCCGAAGGCGCGGTCGGCGAAAGCGGCCCGGGAGGACCAGGTCTTCTGGCCGGACAGCGACCAGCCGCCGTCCACCCGTGTCGCGATGGAGCGCAGCGCGGCCAGGTCGGATCCCGCCTCGGGTTCGGACCAGGCCTGCGCCCAGATCACCTCACCCGTCGCCGTCGGCGGCAGGACCCTGGCCCGCTGCTCGGCGGTGCCGTGGTCGAAGAGCGTGGGCGCGAGCAGGTTGATGCCGTTCTGGCTGACCCGGCCGGGGGCGCCCGCCGCGTAGTACTCCTCCTCGAAGATCAGCCACTCGACGAGCGAGGCGCCCCGCCCCCCGAACTCGGGCGGCCAGGAGACAACCGACCAGTGGTCGGCGGCGAGTCGGCGCTCCCAGGAGCGATGGGCCGCGAAGCCCTCCGCGGTCTCGAGGGACGGCAGCGGGCGCGCGGGGACGTTGGCGGCCAGCCAGTCCCGCGCCTCGCGCCGGAAGGCCGCCTGCCGCTCGGTGAAGTCGAGGTCCATCACCGGCTCGGCTGCGGTCCGGCGGCGTCCTTCATGGCCCGGACGTCCATCCCGCCGAGGGGGTCGGCGCCGGTCTCCGCGTTGTGGGCGTGTGCGAGGTGGTGCAGGCCGAAGACGGAGTCGAGTCCGGTGTGCAGGCCCTGCAGGTCCTCCGCCTGGTTCACGGCGCGCTTGGCCAGGGCCAGGCCCATGCGCGGCATCGCGGCGATCCGCTCCGCCAACGCGAGCGTGGCGGCGGCGAGTTCGGCGCGCGGCACGACGCGGTTGACCACACCCAGCTCGTAGGCGCGCCGCGCGGGCATCCGCTCGCCGGTGAAGAGGAACTCCTTGGCGACGCGCGGCGGCATCACCCACGGGTGGGCGAAGTACTCGACGCCGGGGACCCCCATCCGGACCACCGGGTCGGCGAAGAAGGCGTCGTCGGAGGCGACGGTCAGGTCGCAGACCCACGCCAGCATCAACCCGCCCGCGACGCAGGCTCCCTGTACCGAGGCGATGGTCGGCTTGGGCAGCTCCCGCCAGCGCCGGCACATGCCGAGGTAGACCTCGGACTCGCGGGCGAACCGCTGCTCGGCGCCCGCCTTGTCGGAGTGGTCCCACCACAGGCCGGCCCGGCGCGCGAAGGGCAGGTGTGCGTCCCGTCCCGGGGTGCCGATGTCGTGCCCGGCGCTGAAGTGCTCGCCGGCCCCGGCGAGGACCACCACCTTGACCTCGTCGTCGGCGGCGGCGCGGTAGAAGGCCTCGTCCAGGGCGTACGTCATGGCGGAGTTCTGGGCGTTGCGGTACTCGGGACGGTTCATCGTGACCACCGCGACCGCGGCGCGCCGCTCGTAGCGGACCGATTCGTCCTGGGGTGTCCCCTGGGCCATCGGAGGGCTCCTCCCTAACAATCGTTAGGTAGGCTAGCTGACTCGTCGTCAGGGGTCGAGAGGGGGTGCGGTTCGGGCAGGGTGGTGAACGGCACGTCGGCCTGGCGGCGGGACGGGCGGTTGCGCGAGACTGTCGGCCCGGCGAAGAGATGGGAAGCGACATGGGTTTCGGGGGCCGTGCCGACAAGGACCGCTACAGCACGGGCATGTTGAGCAAGGATTCGCCTTCCGAGCGAGAGCGCCTGGCGTCCATTCAGCGCAGCGTCGACGCGTTCACGATCGGGGTGATCGAGGACCTCCCCGTCGCGGCGTCCTGGAACTGCCTGGAGCTGGGTGCGGGTCTCGGCTCCATCGCCTACTGGCTCGCGGAGCGCTGCCCGGACGGACGTGTGGTCGCCGCCGACATCGACGCCCGGTACCTGGACGCGGGCCGAGCCGCGAACCTCGAGATCCAGGAGTGCGACGTCACGCGTGAGGACTACGCACCGGGCCGCTTCGACCTCATCCACGCCCGCTATCTCCTCTGCCACCTGCCCACACGCGACGAGGTCATCGAACGAGCCGTCCGCTGGCTCGCCCCCGGCGGCTGGCTGGTGGTCGAGGAGCCCTACCACCTGCCGGCGAGCACCTCTCCGTTCCCTCTGGTCCAGCGCCTCCTCGCCGCGTACCAGCGCAAGTTCGCCGAGCAGGGGGCCGATATGGCATGGGCACGCGGCATTCCGGCACTGCTCGCCCGGTGCGGTCTGGACGAGGTGTCGTTCTCCGGAAACCTCGGCCTGATGGGAGGCGCCGGCAAGGACCGCTGGTACCCCCTCATCAAGCAGGCGGCTCCCGCACTCGTCGCGGACGGTCTCGTCACCGAGGAGGATCTGGCGGAGTTCCGCGAGCTGTTGACGGACCCGGCCTTCATCGACATCCCCCAGGTCACCATCGCGGCCTGGGGGCGCCGGCCTTCGACCATGTGACCCCGCGTCGCGCAAGGCGTCGGTTTTCCCGCACACTTGACGGCTCGCCCCCCGGTGACGCGTGTGTGCCACGTCACTGAGAAAACCTCGGCACAAAAGCTTCACGCGGCTTTACGATCAACGCCTGCCGCGCCACGAGCCTCCCCCCACCTCCGCGACGGCCTCACATCCATCCCGTTTCACGCTGTTCCAGCTGAAAGAGGTCTTATGAAGTTCCGCCGTGCCTTGGCGGCGGTCGCGACGACCGCCGCCATGGCTCCTGTGGCGCTGATGACCGCTCCGTCGGCTCTCGCCGCGGACGCCACACCCTCCTCCAACGCCCGTGTCGCCGCCTCGTCGCCGGCCGCCGTGCATCCGGCGGCGGCGTCCGGTCTGTGCATGACCGGGAACCCCGGCTACCGGCCCGTCCTGCACACCACGATCACCGGCCTGCCCGGCAGCATCGCGGAAGGCAGCGGCTGGCACACGTTCACGCTGACCATCGCCAACCCGTCGCAGGCCAGGATCTCCGGCATCCACCTGTTCGCCGGCGTCAGCTCGAGTGTGACCGGTTTCAAGGCGCTCCCGACCAGCCAGGTCCAGTTGCAGGCCTACTTCCCGAAGACCAAGCGGTGGGAGAACGTCACCGACACCGCCGGTCACTCGGTGGGCTACTTCGGATGGGGCTGGGTGTCCGGCAAGGGCCACATCAGCATTCCGATGCGTGTCAGCGTCAAGAAGGGTGCGCCCGTCGGCCAGAGCATGGCCCTCGGCGCCGGCTTCTACAACGACACCCGGCACAAGTGCACGGCGATCACCGCCGCCACCGCCAAGGTCCGCATCACCGCTCCCGGTCGGCACACCCGCTGACCCGGCACAATTGACGGCGGCCCGCACCCCACCCGGGGTGCGGGCCGCCCGCCTTTGCCGAACTGACGCTACATCAGTTGATGGTGTAGCTGTACGGCAGGGCCGCGAGGACGGCACCCGTCATTCCGATCTGGTTGTTCGCCGTGGCCACTCCGCCCGGGCCGGTCACCAGGTACAGCACGCCGTGCACGGTGCTGCCCTTCGGGCCGGTCGGCGTGATGGTGACCTGGAGGCTGCCCGTCGCGCCCGGCTGGACGAGCACCGGCGAGGGGGCTGCGGCCGAGGCGTTGAAAGCGGCGGCGAACGGGTCACCGGTGCTGGAGGTGAGCGCCGGGTCGAACGCCCGGGTGTGCGCGCTCGCCGTGATCGTCGAGGTGCCGGAGGGAGCACCCGTGGCCGGGAACGGGCCGATCTGCTGGACGAACGTACCCCAGTAGCCCGGGACGACCGGTCGTGTAACGGCGCCCGCGTCCGTGGCGGCCGAGACCGTCGAACCCTTCCGGGCCGCCTTCAGGTCGCCGAACAGGTCGGGCGAACCGGTCGTACCGATGATCTCCAGCTGAGCGGGGACCGAGGACGCCGCCACGGCGGTCAACCGGTCGGTTCCCGGCGGCACCAGGAAGGAGGGTGTCGCTGAGGTGGGCTTCAGGGGCAGGGCGACCGTGGCCGAGGTGCCCTGCGGCACCAAGGGCAGGTCGACGCGGGAGTCGAGGCGCCCCTCCGCCTGAACCTGCTGCGCGGCGGCGGTGTTGTTGGCGTAGTCCACCTTCACCGTGACCGGCTTGCCGGCCGCCAGCCGCGTGCGGGGGCTGTTCGGCAGACCGGGAGCGCTCGCACGGTCCTGGTTGAGGCCGATCCTGCCGGTGAACGGCTGGCTCAACTCAGCTCCGCTCACCGGGTTG
>CAYNNX010000506.1:0-4730 GCA_964398515.1 uncultured Streptantibioticus sp.
CGCCGAGGTGGTGGGCGAGCTGGCGCAGCACCGCCGGGACCGGATCGGGGCGCCCGGCCGCCGCCGCCAGCCCCTGCTGGGCCTCGGCGACCCTGCGCAGCTCACGGTGGCGCGCCTCCGCCATCGCCTGCCACACCGCACGCGCGATGGCGGTGAACGGGGTCCGCCGCGCCACCTCGACCAGTGGCAGGCCGTGGCGGTCGCAGGCGGTCACCAGGGCCTGCGGTGTCTGCTCGTACAGCGGCGCCAGCCCGAAGCCGAGCGCCGCGGCGCCCGCCTGGACGGTCCGCGCCACGTAGCGGTCCAGGTAGGCCTCCGGGTCCTCCGCCGCCGGGAAGTGCACCCCGGCGGTGAGCAGGAGCTCGCCGCCCAGCAGGTAGGGCACGGGGTCGGCCATCTCGCTGGTGTGCACCTGGTGCAGCACGACGTCGTCGGCGGGCGGACCGGCGACCTGCCGCAGCCCGAGGTCGTCGCGGGCGAGCAGCGACGCCAACGGGATCGCGGGGGTGGGCGGGGTGAGATCCGGCATGGATGATTCATCCATTCACGAGCGAAAGAATGGAAAGAACGTACACTTCACCGTCTCCTGCCCGCCACCTAGGGTCAACCCACGGAAATCCACCCCGATGCGCACCGGGCGTTCCCCCTCTCCCACCCCGCTCTCCTTTGGAGGATGGCGCATGGCCCTTGACTACGCGGTGATCGTCGTCTACCTCGCGGGCATGCTCGCGATGGGCTGGTGGGGCATGCGCCGTGCCAGGTCCAAGAGCGACTTCCTGGTGGCAGGCCGGCGGCTCGGCCCGACCATGTACTCCGGCACCATGGCGGCGATCGTCCTCGGCGGCGCCTCCACCATCGGCGGCGTCCGCCTCGGCTACCAGTACGGGCTGTCGGGCGCCTGGATGGTCTTCACCATCGGCCTGGGACTGCTCGCCCTGAGCGTCTTCTTCTCCGCGCGCATCGCGAGGCTGCGCGTCTACACCGTCTCGCAGATGCTCGACCTGCGGTACGGCGGTTCGGCCGGGATGATCTCCGGCGTGGTGATGTGGGCCTACACCCTGATGCTCGCCGTCACCTCGACGATCGCCTACGCGACCATCTTCGACGTGCTCTTCGGGATCGACCGCACCTGGGCGATCGTCCTCGGCGGCGCCATCGTGGTCGCCTACTCCACGCTCGGCGGCATGTGGTCGATCACGCTCACCGACATGGTGCAGTTCGTGGTCAAGACCGTCGGCGTGCTGCTGCTCCTGGCGCCGATCGCGGTGGTCAGGGCGGGCGGCTTCGGGCGGATGGAGGCCAGGCTGCCGCACGAGTACTTCGCCCCGCTGGGCATCGGCGGCCAGACGGTCTTCACCTACGTGCTGATCTACACCTTCGGCATGCTCATCGGGCAGGACATCTGGCAGCGGGTGTTCACCGCGCGCAGCGACAAGGTCGCCCGGGCCGGCGGCACCGTGGCCGGCGTCTACTGCCTGCTCTACGCGCTCGCCGGCGCCGTCGTCGGGACCGCCGCGAAGGTGCTCTACCCGCATCTGGGCGCCGCCGACGACGCGTTCGCCACCGTGGTGAAGAACACCCTGCCGATCGGCGTGCGCGGCCTGGTGCTCGCGGCGGCGCTCTCCGCCGTGATGTCCACCTCCTCCGGCGCCCTGATCGCCTGCGCCACCGTGGCCGACAACGACATCTGGGCACGGCTGCGCGGCAGGTCCGGCGGGCGGGACCGGGACGGGGCCCACGACGAGGTGCGCGGGAACCGGCTGTTCATCCTCATCATGGGAGCGGCGGTGATCGTCACTGCGACCGCCCTGGACAACGTGGTCGAGGCGCTGACCGTCGCCTACAACATGCTGGTCGGCGGGCTCCTGGTGCCGATCCTCGGCGGGCTGCTGTGGAAGCGGGGCACGGCCGCGGGCGCTCTCGCCTCCGTCACCGTCGGCGGCGTCGCGGTCATCGCACTGATGGCCTGGAAGGGGATCCTCGCCAACGAGCCCGTCTACTACGGCCTGCTGGCCTCCCTCGCCTCCTACGTGATCGTGAGCCTGGCCACCAGGCCGACCGACGAGGCGGTGCTGGCCGCCTGGCGGCACCGGCTGGCGGGCGGGGGCCCGGACACCGCGGAACCGGTTCCGGCGAACGCTGGATGACAATCGTTTGAGGGGGTCTTCCCCCTCAAACCCCTCCAACGAGGGAAAACCTCTGAGAAACCCCTGAAAGAAGGCACTGCAAGATGACCACCACCGAGCCGCGCGGCCCCATCGACTCCTCCCGCGTGCCGCGCTACGCGGGTCCGGCGACCTTCGCCCGGCTGCCCCGGCTGGACGAGGTCGGCACCGCCGATGTGGCCGTTGTGGGCGTCCCGTTCGACACCGGGGTGTCCTACCGGCCCGGCGCCCGCTTCGGCGGCAACGCGATCCGCGAGGCGTCGCGCCTGCTGCGCCCGTACAACCCCGCGCAGGACGCCTCGCCGTTCGCCCTCGCGCAGGTCGCCGACGCCGGTGACATCGCGGCCAACCCGTTCAACATCAACGAGGCCGTCGAGACGATCCAGGCCGCCGCCGACGACCTGCTCGACAGCGGTGCCCGGCTGATGACGCTCGGCGGCGACCACACCATCGCGCTGCCGCTGCTGCGCTCCGTCGCCCGCAAGCACGGTCCCGTCGCCCTGCTGCACTTCGACGCCCACCTGGACACCTGGGACACCTACTTCGGCGCCGAGTACACCCACGGCACCCCGTTCCGCCGGGCCGTCGAGGAGGGCATCCTCGACACCTCCGCCCTCTCCCACGTGGGCACCCGCGGCCCGCTGTACGGCAAGCAGGACCTGGACGACGACGCGAAGATGGGCTTCGGCATCGTCACCTCCGCCGACGTCATGCGGCGCGGCGTGGACGAGGTCGCCCAGCAGCTGCGCGAGCGCATCGGCGACCGCCCGCTGTACATCTCCATCGACATCGACGTCCTCGACCCGGCGCACGCCCCCGGCACCGGCACCCCGGAGGCCGGCGGCATCACCTCCCGCGAGCTGCTGGAGATCCTGCGCGGCCTCGCCGGCTGCAACCTGGTCTCCGCCGACGTCGTCGAGGTGGCCCCGGCCTACGACCACGCCGAGATCACCTGCGTCGCCGCCTCGCACACCGCCTACGAGCTCACCACGATCATGTCCCGGCAGATCGCGGCGGCCCGTACCGAGGGCGCCAAGTGACCGACGTGCGCACCGGCGGGGACCTGGTCGTCGAGTCGCTGACCGCGCTCGGCGCCAGGACCGTCTTCGGCCTCCCAGGCCAGCACGCCCTGGGCGCCTTCGACGCCCTGCGCCGCTCGCCGCTGCGCTACGTGGGTCTGCGGGTGGAGAACAACGCGGGGTTCGCCGCCGACGGTTTCGCCCGGGTCACCGGGACCGCGGCGCCGCTGCTGGTCTCCACCGGGCCCGGCGCGCTGATGACGCTGGCGGCGCTCCAGGAGTCGGCGGCCGCCAGCGCGCCCGTGGTGGCCGTCGGCAGCCAGGTCCCGGTCGCCGGGCTCGGCGGCGGCCGCCACGGCTACCTGCACGAACTCGTCGACCAGCAGGCGTCCTTCCGCGACGTGGTCAAGTCCGTGCACCCGGTGCGGACCGCCTCGCAGATCCCGTCGGCGATCGCAGCCGCCTGGGAGTCGGCGCTGAGCGTGCCGTACGGCCCGGTGTGGGTGGAGATCCCCCAGGACGTGCTGCTCGCCCCCGTCGACGTGCCGCCGGTCGGGGCGCTGCACGCCGAGCCGCGCCCGCTGCGCCCCCGCCCGGAGCTGATCGCGCAGGCCGCGGCCCGGCTGTCGGCGGCCCGGCGCCCGGTGATCCTCGCGGGCGGCGGGGTCGTACGCGCCGGGGCGCAGGAGCAGCTGCTGGCGCTCGCCGAGAAGCTGGGCGCGCCGGTGGCGACCACCTTCGGCGGCAAGGGGGCGTTCCCCTGGGAGCATCCGCTCTCGCTCCAGTCGTGGCTGGAGGACCGGTACACCACCGACTTCCTGGAGGACGCCGACGTCCTGCTGGTCGTCGGCTCCGGGCTCGGTGAACTCTCCTCGAACTACCACACGTTCCGCCCCCGGGGCCGGGTGATCCAGATCGAGGCGGACCTCGGCAAGCTGGAGTCCAACCACCCGGCTCTGGGCATCCACGCCGACGCGGCCCTCGCCCTGCGCGAGCTGACCGCCGCCGTGGCCCCGCGCCCCGGCGACGGCGCCGCCGCCGAGGCCGCGGCCGCACTGCTGTCCCGGGTGCGCCAGCGCATCGGCTCCCAGGGCCTCGACCTGGAACAGCGGGTGCTGCGATCGGTGCGCGAGGCCCTGCCGGAGGGCTCGCCGAGCTTCTGGGACATGACGATCCTGGCCTACTGGGCCTGGAGCGCCTGGCCTTCGCAGATGCACTCGGCCCAGGGCGCCGGCGGCCTCGGCTACGGCTTCCCGGCCGCCCTGGGGGCCGCCGCGGCCGACCCGGACACACCGGTGCTGGCGGTCTCCGGCGACGGCGGCGCGATGTACTCGATCGCCGAACTGGCCACCGCCCGCCAGTACGACCTGCCGGTCACCTGGCTCATCGTGGACGACGGCGGTTACGGGATCCTGCGCGAGTACATGACGGACGCGTTCGGCGCGGCGACCGCCACCGAGCTGTCCCGGCCGGACTTCGTCGCGCTCGCCGAGTCCTTCGGCGTACCGGCCGTCCGCACGACCCCGGAGGAGCTCTCGGCCGACCT
>CAYNNX010000507.1:0-4713 GCA_964398515.1 uncultured Streptantibioticus sp.
AGTACGCGCCGCCGCCTCCGGCCAGCAGCACCGCGCCGGCCACCAGCGCCGCGCTCACGCCCGGCCGGCGCCTGCCGCGGTCGCCCGCGTCCTCGTCACGGCCGTCCTCGTCCCGGTACCCGGCTCGGCCTTCGTCATGGATCCGCCCGCTGCCCACGGTCTGCCCCCTCGGCTCCGTCCCGTCGTGACGCGGCTTGGACGGGCCGCGCGCCGCGGCGGTTCCACCCGGGGGAGCCGCTCAGCAGCCGTAGTCGGGCATCGCGTCCACGGCGTGCGCGGACGCCTCGGAGACCCTTGTGCCGTGGATGCTCGACGGCGGCACGGGAGCCTCCGGGGCCGCGTGAGGTGCCGACGTCCAGCCCGGAGCCATCCGGCGGCAGTCGCTCAGCAGCTCGGCGGCCGAGCACTCCGGCGCGCCGGGGAAGCCGGGGAGTTCGGCGGGCTGCGGACCGGCGGGGGCCTGCGGGTGCGTGGCGGACATCGTGCCTCCCGGACTCCGGGCTTTTGCGGAAAGCCCTCTTCCGCGTGACTTTAGGCACCTGGCGGTGGTGGCGAAACCCGTACCTTCCGGTAATAAAGTGATGCCGCACGGCGTGTCCGCGATGCGGCACCGGCGGGATGTCGGCGGTTGGCGGCGAGTGGCGCCTGTGCGCGGCGGCGAGCGGGTAGCGTTGGCTGGTCCGCAATCCCGCCGCAGGCCCGCCCCGCAGGAGCAGATTAGCCGTGCGTATCGCTGTCACCGGCTCCATCGCCACCGACCATCTGATGACCTT
Source organism: uncultured Streptantibioticus sp. (assembly GCA_964398515.1). GTDB lineage: Bacteria > Actinomycetota > Actinomycetes > Streptomycetales > Streptomycetaceae > CAYNNX01. The sequence continues at coordinate 774 of CAYNNX010000507.1, forward strand.
CCCCGGCCGCTTCGCCGACCAGCTGGTCGCCGATCAGCTGCACACGGTCTCCCTCTCCTTCCTGGTCGACACCCTCGACATCCGCCGGGGCGGTGTGGCGGCGAACATCTGCTTCGGCATGGGCCAGCTCGGGGTACGGCCGATCCTGGTCGGCGCCGCCGGTGCCGACTTCGCGGAGTACCGCGCCTGGCTCGACCGGCACGGCGTGGACACCGGCCACGTCCGCATCTCCGAGGTGCTGCACACCGCCCGCTTCGTGTGCACCACCGACGCCGACCACAACCAGATCGGCTCCTTCTACACCGGCGCGATGAGCGAGGCCCGGCTGATCGAGGTCCAGGCCGTCGCCGAGCGGGTCGGCGGCCTCGACCTCGTCCACATCGGCGCCGACGACCCCGAGGCGATGCTGCGCCACACCGAGGAGTGCCGCACCCGCGGCATCCCCTTCGCCGCCGACTTCTCCCAGCAGCTCGCCCGGATGAACGGCGAGGAGATCCGCCTGCTGATGGAGGGCGCGACCTACCTGTTCAACAACGAGTACGAGAAGACCCTGATCGAGAGCAAGACCGGCTGGTCCCCAGAGCAGGTGCTGGAGATCGTCGGCACCCGGGTCACCACGCTCGGCGCCAACGGCGTGCGCATCGAGCGCGCGGGCGAACCCCCGATCGAGGTCGACACGCCCGAGGAGGAGCGCAAGGCCGACCCGACCGGCGTGGGCGACGCCTTCCGCGCCGGTTTCCTGTCCGGCCTCGCCTGGGGGCTCAGCCTGGAGCGCTCGGCCCAACTCGGCTGCATGCTCGCCACGTTGGTCATCGAGACCGTCGGCACCCAGGAGTACGAGCTGAGCCGCGGCCACTTCATGGACCGCTTCACCAAGGCCTACGGTCCCGACGCGGCCGCGGAGATCCGGGCCCACCTGAACTGAGCCGACGGCGGCCGGCCCGGCGGCGGCAGGAGGAGGTCAGGCCCGGCGGCGGACCACGTAGGCCGTGCCCCGGCCGGCCGCCCGCTCGCCCACGTACTCCTGGCCGCGCATCCCGCACCAGGCGGGGATGTCCAGCCGGGCCGCCTCGTCGTCGGAGAGCACGGTGACCGTGGCGCCGACGGGGACGTCGCCGATCACCTTGGCGAGTTCGATCACCGGGACCGGGCAGCGCCTGCCCAGGGTGTCGAGCACGAGGTCGGCGCCTTCCGGGCGGACGTCCTGCGCCGGGGCGCCGAGATGGTCCCGGACGGTGCGCACGGCCACCGGCAGCACGTCCAGGAAGCGGTCGACGTCCGCCTCCGCCGCGCCGTGCGGCAGCGACACCCGCACGTTGCCCTCCGACAGCACACCCATCGCCCGCAGCACGTGGCTCGGCGTCAGCGTGCTGGAGGTGCACGAGGAGCCGGAGGAGACCGCGAACCCCGAGCGGTCCAACTCGCCCAGCAGCGCCTCGCCGTCGACGTAAAGGCAGGAGAACGTGACCAGGTGCGGCAGCCGGCGCACCGGGTCGCCGGCCACCTCCACGTCCGGCACGAGCTGCGGCACCCGGGCCCGGATCCGGTCCACCAGGGCCGACAGCCGCTCCGCCTCGGCGGCCGCCTCCGCCCGGACCGCCCGCAGCGAGGCAGCGGCCGCCACGATCGCCGGGATGTTCTCGAACCCCGGGGCCCGGCCGCGCTCCCGCTCGTCGGCCGGAGCGGGGGCGGCGAAACGCACCCCCTTGCGGACCGCGAGGATCCCCACACCGCCCGGACCACCCCATTTATGGGCACTGGCCGCCAACAGCGACCAATCGCCCTCGACCGGGCCCCATCCCAGCGACTGCGCCGCGTCCACCAGCAGCGGCACCCCGGCCTCCCGGCACGCCTGGGACACCTCGGCCACCGGCTGGACGGTGCCCACCTCGTGGTTGGCCGACTGCAGGCAGGCCAGCGCGGTGTCCCGCCGCAGCGCCCGGCCGAAGGCCGCGGGGTCCACCCGGCCCGCGCGGTCCACGGCGACCTGGGCGACCGTGCCGCCGTCCGCCTCGTGGGCCTCGGCCGCGTGCAGCACCGAGGAGTGTTCGACGGCCGACACGACGAGGTGACGTCCCGTCCGGCGGCGGCCGGCCAGGGCCCCGGCGATCGCGGTGTGCACCGCGCGGGTCCCGGAGGAGGTGAACACCACCTCGTCCGCCCGGCAGCCGGCCGCCTCCGCGACCGTCTCGCGCGCCGCGTCCAGCAGCATCCGCGCCCGCCGCCCCTCCCGGTACAGCCGGGCGGGGTCGGCCCACCCCTCGTCCAGCGCGGCGAGCAGCGCCTGGCGGGCGACGGGATGCAGGGGAGCGGTGGAGGCCGCGTCGAAGTAAGGCACGTCAGAACGCTAACTCCGCGCCGCCCGTCCGCGCAGGGGCGCCCTCTCCCGACGTGTCAGTTGGCCCCGGACCGGGGGATTCCACCCCTTCGGGGGCCATCGCCGCCCTCGAACGGCGCGTTGGCACCCCTGGCCGCGCGGCCCCAAAAAGCGTCCAGTAGGGTTTGGTCCGCATAAACATCCACACCCTGCCCGCGCCAGGGCGCCGACCGAACGCATACGGCCGGGTACCCGGACGCGCGGGCGAGACTCTCGGGAAGGCGCTACGTGAGTCCCAACGGCTCCGACCGCAAGTCGCGGCGCCCGATGCGGCGGCGGTTGCCGCAGGCGTTGGCCGCGGGCCTGGTCCTGGTGACCGCCACCGGTTGCTCCTACAAGGACTTCCCCCGCCTCGGCATGCCCAGCCCAGCCACGGAAGAGGCACCGCGGATCCTTTCGCTCTGGCAAGGCTCCTGGGCCGCGGCGCTCGCGGTCGGGGTGCTGGTCTGGGGCCTCATCCTCTGGAGCGTGATCTTCCACCGGCGCAGCCGGACCAAGGTCGAGATTCCGGTGCAGACCCGGTACAACATGCCCCTCGAGGCGCTGTACACCGTGGTCCCGCTCGTCATCGTCGCGGTGCTCTTCTACTTCACCGCACGCGACGAGTCCAAGCTCCTGCAGACCTCCAAGAAGCCCGACCACGTCGTCAACGTCGTCGGCTTCCAGTGGAGCTGGGCCTTCAACTACATCGAGAACGTGCCGGGCGTGCCGTCGACCTCGACGACCCCGGCCGAACTGTCCAGCATCCCCAAGACCGCGCTGGAGGGCGCTCCGGCCGGCGCGGGCGGTGTCTACGAGACGGGCACGCCGGGCGAGTGGACTCCGGGCAACCCGAGCCCGGGCCCGACGCTGTGGCTGCCCGAGGGCCAGACGGTGAAGTTCGTCCTCACCTCGCGTGACGTCATCCACTCGTTCTGGGTCGTGCCGTTCCTGATGAAGATGGACGTCATCCCGGGACACACCAACGTCTTCCAGGTCACCCCGAACAAGCTGGGCACCTTCATGGGCAAGTGCGCGGAGCTGTGCGGTGTGGACCACTCCCGGATGCTGTTCAACGTCAAGGTCGTCACCCCCGCCCAGTACGAGGCGCACCTGAAGGCCCTGGCGGCGGCGGGCCAGACCGGCTACGTCCCGGCGGGCATTCCGACGACGGGCAACACCCGTGACGCCAAGACGAACAAGCAGCCGGGCAGCCAGGCCGTGGCCAGCACCCGCTAGTCGGAGAGTGACAAGTGAGCATCCTCAATGAACCCCAGGGTGCTGCCGCGGCGGGCGGAACCGCCGCGGCACTCCCGCCGGTCCGGCGAAAGCAGCCGGGCATCGCGGCCGTGAAGTGGCTGACGACAACCGACCACAAGACGATCGGCACGCTCTACCTGACGACGTCGTTCGCCTTCTTCTGCATCGGCGGCATCATGGCGCTGCTCATGCGCGCCGAGCTCGCCCGCCCGGGCCTGCAGTTCATGACGAACGAGCAGTTCAACCAGGCGTTCACGATGCACGGCACGATCATGCTGCTGATGTTCGCGACGCCGCTGTTCGCCGGTTTCACCAACTGGATCA
>CAYNNX010000508.1:0-4713 GCA_964398515.1 uncultured Streptantibioticus sp.
AGGAGCCCATCACCGCCGCGATCTGCGGAATGCGCTGGCTGGACATGCGCGCCTGATTATAGAAGATGCGCCCGAAGTGCTCGCGGTCAGGGAAAACGTCGGCCTGGAGCGGCAGAAAGGCTCCGCCTGAGTCGACCAGGTAGATACAGGGAAGGTGGTTCTGTTCGGCGATCTCCTGGGCGCGCAGGTGCTTCTTGACCGTCATCGGGTAGTAGGTGCCGCCCTTGACCGTGGCGTCGTTGGCGACGATCACCGCCTCGCGGCCCGCGACGCGGCCGATCCCGGCGATCACCCCGGCCGCCGGGGCCTGACCGTCGTACATCCCGTCGGCGGCCAGCGGGGCGAGCTCCAGGAAGGGCGAGCCGGGATCCAGCAGGCCGTCGACCCGGTCCCGGGGGAGCAGCTTGCCGCGCGCGGTGTGCCGGGCCCGGGCCTTGTCGCCTCCGCCGAGCCGGGCGACCGCGAGCTTCTCCCGCAGCCGTGCGGACAGCTCGCGATGGGCCGCCTCGTTGGCTGCGTAGGCGTCGCTCGCCGGATCGACGGCGCTGCCCAGCACCGGTGCCGTACTCGCCCGCGGAGCCGTTGCCGGGCTCCCAGTGGTGTTCCGCATCTGCCCTTGAGCTCCCTTGCTCGCAGACCTCGGCGACCGCGCTGGTTCGCGGCCGGTCGTGTTAGTGACCGTTAACGTCCTGCCCAGGTTAACGCTCGCTAACCCGACCTGTCTAGAATCTCTTTCATGCAGCCGACCAGGGCCGGGGTCACCCGGCGCGAGCAGATCCTCAAAGAGGCCGCCCAGCTCTTCGCCGAGCGCGGCTTCCACGGCGTGGGGGTGGACGAGATCGGCGCCGCCGTCGGCATCAGCGGCCCCGGTCTGTACCGCCACTTCGCGGGCAAGGATGCGATGCTCGCCGAGCTGCTCGTCGGCATCAGCGGCCGGCTCCTCGCCGAGGGCAGGCGCCGCGTGGCCGAGGCCGCCGGTCCCGCCGACGCGCTGGACTCGCTGGTGCGCGGCCATACGGACTTCGCCCTCGACGACCGCCCGCTCATCACTTTGCACGACCGCGAGCTGGACCGCCTGCGCGAGTCCGACCGCAAACTGGTCCGCCAGCTCCAGCGGCAGTACGTGGAGCTGTGGGTCGAGGTCGTCCGCCGGCAGTACCCGGCGACCTCCGAGACCGAGGTGCGGGCCGCCGTGCACGCCGTCTTCGGGCTGCTCAACTCCACCCCGCACCTTGGGCCGCACGGTGGACTGCCCGGCCGCACGGCCACCGGCGCGCTGCTGCACAGGCTGGCGCTGGGCGCGTTCGCCGCACTCGACGGCTCGGGCGGCGCGTAGCGGCTCCAGGCGGTGCGTAACGGCGCACAAGGGCGCGTGGCGGCGGCCGCGGGCGTTCGTCCGCTCTGGACAGACCCGGTGACCCGGAAGTAACTTGCTGAGCGCTTGCTTAGTAGGGTCGGCTGTGTCCGGCCACGGCCGCAAACGAGGAGGCGCGCAGTGCGTCGCACGGTGTTCAACGAGGACCACGAGGCGTTCCGGGCCACGATCCGCGACTTCATCGCCACCGAGGTCGCCCCCGTCTACCACGAGTGGGAAGCGGCCGGGCACGCCCCGCGCGACTTCTACTACAAGCTCGGTGAGCTGGGCGTCTTCGGCATCGAGGTGCCCGAGGAGTACGGCGGCGCGGGCGAGACCAGCTTCAAGTTCAACGCGGTCATCACCGAGGAGTGCGCCCGTGCGGGCGTCAGCTTCGGCGGCAGCAGCGTGCACACGGCCCTGTGCCTGCCCTACATCCTCAGGTACGCCGACGAGGAGCAGAAGAAGCGCTGGCTGCCCGGCTTCGTCTCGGGCGAGATCATGACCGCCATCGCCATGACCGAGCCCGGCACCGGCTCCGACCTCGCCGGGATGAAGACCACCGCGAAGCTCTCCGAGGACGGCACCCACTACGTCCTCAACGGCGCCAAGACGTTCATCACCGGCGGCGTGCTCGCCGACCGCGTCCTGGTCTGCGCACGGACCTCCCCGGCCACCCCCGAGGACCGCCGCGGAGGGATATCGATCCTGGTCGTCGACACCAGGAGCGAGGGCTACGCCGTCGGCCGCAAGCTGGAGAAGCTGGGCCTGCGCTCCTCCGACACCGCCGAACTGTCCTTCACCGACGTCAAGGTCCCCGTCGAGGACCGGCTCGGCGAGGAGGGCAAGGCGTTCACCTACCTCACCCACAACCTGCCGCAGGAGCGGCTCGGCATCGCCCTGGGCGCCTACGCGCAGGCGGCGGCCGCGATCGGGTTCGCCACCGCGTACGTCAAGGAGCGCACGGTCTTCGGCAAGGCGGTCGCCGAGTTCCAGAACACCAAGTTCGTGCTCGCCGACTGCAAGGCCGAGGTGGACGCCGCGCAGGCCGTGGTCGACCGGGCCCTGGAGGCGCACGACGCGGGTGAGCTCACCGCCGCTGACGCCGCCTCGGCCAAGCTGTTCTGCACCGACGTCGCCGCCCGCGTCATCGACAAGTGCCTTCAGCTGCACGGCGGTTACGGCTACATGATGGAGTACCCGATCGCGCGCCTGTACGCGGACACCCGCGTCAGCCGCATCTACGGCGGCACCAGCGAGGTCATGCGGTCCATCATCGCCAAGTCGATGGGGCTGTGAGCACCGCGTGAACGCAAGTCTGGCGTCCCTGCTCGATCTGCTGGACCTGGAGCGGATCGAGCGGGACATCTTCCGCGGCGTCAGCCGGCCCGCGCTCATACCGCGGGTCTTCGGTGGCCAGGTGGCCGCCCAGGCGCTCGTCGCCGCGGGCCGCACCGCCCCCGCCGACCGGCCCGCGCACTCCCTGCACGCGTACTTCCTGCGCCCCGGCGATCCGGGGGCGCCCATCGTGTACGAGGTGGACCGGATCCGCGACGGCCGCTCCTTCACCACCCGGCGGGTCGTGGCGATCCAGCACGGGCAGCCGATCTTCCACCTGTCCGCCTCCTTCCAGGTGCACGAGGAGGGCATGGAGCACCAGGAGCCGATGCCGCCGGCGCCGGATCCCGAGTCGCTGCCGACCGCCGAGGAACTGCTGCCCGCGCACGCCGACCGCTTCCCGGACCCTTGCGTGGTCGAGCGCCTGCTCGAGGCCCGGGCCGCGGTGGACCTGCGCTACGCCGAGGCCCCGCCGTTCCTCACCGCCGGGGAGCCACGCGAGCCGCGCTCGCAGGTGTGGTTCCGCACCCGCGGCAAGCTCGACGACGACCCCCTGCTGCACGTCTGCCTCGCCACGTACGTGTCGGACATGACGCTGCTCGACTCCGTGCTTCTTGCGCACGGCCGCGGCGGCTGGGCGGTCGGTGACGTGGTGGGCGCGAGCCTGGACCACGCCATGTGGTTCCACCGCCCGTTCCGCGCCGACGAATGGCTGCTGTACGACCAGCAGAGCCCCTCCGCGTCCGGCGGCCGGGGCCTGGGCACCGCCCGGATCTACACCCAGGACGGCCGGCTGGCGGTCTCGGTGATCCAGGAGGGCGTCGTCCGCGTCCCCCGCTCGCGCTAGGGCGCGCGGGCCTACGAGGCCAGCCCCGCCGCGTCGAGCAGGTAGGCGGTCATCGGCTCGTAGAAGTGCGGGGCGACGTGGTCGTCGAGCGGCACGGTGACCGCCATCGTGCCCTCGGCCTCGCCGACGAACAGCGCCGGGTCGTTGCAGTCCGCGTAGCCGACGGTGTCGATCCCGCGCTGCGCGGCCCGGCCCGCCCAGCCGTGGTCGGCGACGACCAGGTCCGGCAGCGGGCGGCCGCCGCGTTCCAGGGCGTCGAGGATCGCCGCCATCGGTTCGGGGGAGTGGGTGTGCACCAGGGCGGCGTTGCGCAGCACCATGGCGACCCCGCCGATCTGCAGGACGCGCCCGTCGTCCGCGAGGAGCCCCTCGGGGATCTCGACGATCTCGCAGCCCGCCTGCCGCAGCGCGGCGGCCGTGGCCTGGTGCACGCCGAGCAGTCCGCCCGGGTGACCGGTGGCGAGCAGCACCCGCTGCCGGCCCGCCGCCGCCTTGCGCAGCACGACGGCCATCCGGTCGAGCGCGTCGACCGTCAGCTCCGGGTCGATGGTGTCCTGCCCGCTGCGGTGGTCGCGGTCGGCGACGACCCCGCACCGCTCGGCCATCACCTTCAGCACCGCGTCCTCGTCCGACCAGCGGTCCGACAGCTCCAGCCCCAGCCAGTAGTAGCGGTTCCCCGCGGCCAGCTCGCGGTAGTGGTCGAGGTTGTTCTCCCGGCTGGTGGCGACGGCTCCGGCGATACGGGTGCGCAGCAGGTGGTCGATCAGGGTCCGGCGGGAGGGCGTGCGATCTATGGCCATGACTCCATTGTCCCGGTCCCGTGGACGCACGTGCGGCAAGCCCGCGATCGAGACGAACGTGTGACCGCCCGCAGGTTTGGCTGCCGGTCGCTCACAAAGGTCGGTCACAAGGAGCGCAGCGTGATCCACAGGTCGGCCCGGACGTCGGGGTCGTCGAGGTCGGCGCCGAGGAGCGCGGCGGCCCGGGCGACGCGCTGGCGGACGGTGTTGCGGTGGACCCGCAGGGCGACGGCGGTACGGTCCCAACTGCCGTGCAGGGAGATCCAGGTGCGCAGCGTCTCGGTCAGCGCCGGGGAGCCGTCGAGCGGCGCCAGCCGGGAGCGGGCGTAGGCGCGGGCCTCGTCGGGCGCCAGGAGGGCGGTGATGCCGCCCCG
>CAYNNX010000509.1:0-4703 GCA_964398515.1 uncultured Streptantibioticus sp.
GCGACGTGCCCAGCCCCAGGCGCTGCGCCCACCGACCGAGGCCCGGCGCCGGGAGTTCATCAAGGTCGCCAAGGGCAAGGCGGAGGACGGGCGGGTGTCGATCCGCAGCGTGCGCCGCAAGGCCAAGGAGACGATCGACAAGCTGATCAAGGACGGCGAGGTCGGCGAGGACGAGGGGCGCCGGGCCGAGAAGGAGCTCGACGACACCACCGCCAAGTACGTGGCCCAGGTCGACGACCTGCTCAAGCACAAGGAAGCCGAGCTCCTCGAGGTCTGATGAACGACTCTTCACGGGGGGCTCCGCCGGGCGCCGGCTACTGGGGAGCCCCCGAGCAGCCGCATGCCTCAGGGAGTCCCCCCGCGGGGCTGGGGGAGGGTTCCGCGTACGGGGGCGGGGAGGCGGCGCACACTCGACCCATGCCACGAGTAACGGACGCCCATGGCGGGGAACCGCTGTTCCGCGAGGACCCCGCCGAGGGGGCCCGGCCGAGGCGGCGGGAGCCCGGCGAGCCCGCCGGCCGAGCGCCGCATCCGCAGGCGCAGCCGTCGCACCCTGCCCAACGGCCGGAGCGGTCCGAGGCGTCGCGGCCGCGTGGCAGGGGCTCCAGGGGCACCCGCGCGAAGAAGAAGGCGGGCCGCAACCTGCGCGCGGCCATAGGCGTCGGCGTCGGCCTCGGCGCGGTCATCCTCGCCTCGCTCTTCGTGGAGAAGGCCGTCTTCGTCGGCGTGGTCGTCGTCGCCGTCGTCGTCGGCCTGTGGGAGCTCACCAGCCGGCTCGCCGAGCGCAAGGGCATCCGTGCGCCCCTGATCCCCCTCACCGTCGGCGGCGCCGCCATGGTTGTCGCCGGCTACCTCCGGGACTCCGAAGGCGCCTGGCTGGCGATGGCGCTCACCGCGCTCGCGGTGCTGGTGTGGCGCATGACGCAGCCGCCGGAGAACTACCTGCGGGACGTCACCGCCGGGCTGTTCGCGGCGTTCTACGTGCCGTTCCTCGCCACGTTCGTCGTGATGATGCTCGCCGCGCACGACGGCCCGTGGCGGGTCTTCGTCTTCCTGCTGCTCACCGTGGTCAGCGACACCGGGGCGTACGCGGTGGGCTGGCGCTTCGGCAAGCACAAGCTGGCCCCCCGGATCAGCCCCGGCAAGACCCGCGAGGGCCTCATCGGCGCCGTCGCCTTCGCCATGGCCGCGGGCGCCCTGTCCATGACGTACCTCATCCACGGCGGCCTGTGGTGGCAGGGGCTGCTGCTCGGCCTCGCCGTAGCCGCCAGCGCGACCCTCGGCGACCTCGGCGAATCGATGATCAAGCGCGACCTGGGCATCAAGGACATGGGCACGATGCTCCCCGGCCACGGCGGCATCATGGACCGCCTCGACTCCCTGCTGCCGACGGCTCCCGTGGTGTGGCTACTACTGGTGATCTTCGTCGGCTCCGGCTGAGGCGGCACCGCCGCGGTTTTCGGGGAGGTCATGAAGCCCTTTCGCCTGACGGCGAGTGAGCATCACCTCCGCATTCTGCCGGTGCTTCCTCGGCTTCCGGACCGGGCGGAGGTCGCTCGGGGTGGGGGGTCAGGACGCCGATCCGGATTCCGCCGGGTAGAAGGTGACCAAGGTGGCGGTGCCGTCCGCGCCGACGACCCGGACGGCTGCCTCCGGTATGTCCATCGTGGCGACGTCGACCTCCTTGGGGTGCGCCACCATGTGGCGCAGCACGACCGGGTAGCGCGGTGATCTCCCGCCGACGGCGACGATCACCGTGTCGTCCTTCGGGTCGTAGGCGATGTAGGAGAAGGGCAGCCGCTCGGCCTCGTGCTGGGGCCCGACCGACGGGTCCAACACTTCGATGATGACGAGTTCCCCGCTGTGGTCGTTGGCGACCTCGTCGAGCGCGGACTGCCATTGACCGCGGTCGAGCGTTGTGGTTTCGGGCATCGTCGATCCTCCCTCTGCGCTCCTCCGGTGGATCGCGTTTCCGTTTCCTCCGATGGTCGCCGTCGCCGTCGCTCGGCTGTCAGGGCCCGGCAGGTCGAGATGGTGCGGCCCTGCTCGGCCTGCCGGGACGAAACCGGCGCACCGCCGCCGTTTCGGTCGAAGGCCTGCCGCTCGCCCCGCACACCGCGCCGGGGTCCGGACGGGCAGTCCCGAACAGCCCTGTCACCGCCCCCAGGTCCCATGGAGCGATCACAGCCGACCGCCGAGGCCGGGGTCAAGGCGTTGTCCCGGGCCGCTCCCTGGGCCGTCCCCGGGCCGTGCGAGGTCGGCCGGCGATGGCCGAGGACACCCCAGGGTGACCGTTCCCTCACCGCCCCACCCGGGCCGGGCCAGTTGATCTGCGACACTGGACGGACCATGCCTGCACCCGGAGAACTCACCTTCGTCGCGCCGCGCGGAGCCGGCAAGCCGCCGCGGCACCTCGCCGACCTCGATCCCGCCGAGCGCCGTGCGGCCGTCGCCGAACTCGGCGAGAAGCCGTTCCGCGCCAAGCAGCTCTCGCAGCACTACTTCGCGCGCTACGCGGACGACCCGGCGAGCTGGACCGACATCCCGGCGGGGGCACGCGGCAGGCTCGCCGAGGGCCTGCTGCCGGAGCTGATGTCCGTGGTGCGCCACGTCTCCTGCGACGACGACACCACCCGCAAGACGCTGTGGCGGCTCTTCGACGGCACGCTCGTCGAGTCCGTGCTCATGCGCTACCCCGACCGCGTCACCATGTGCATCAGCTCCCAGGCGGGCTGCGGCATGAACTGCCCGTTCTGCGCGACCGGGCAGGCGGGGCTGACCCGCAACCTGTCGACCGCCGAGATCGTGCACCAGATCGTCGCCGGGATGCGCTCGCTGCGCGACGGTGAGGTGCCCGGCGGGCCCGCGCGGCTGAGCAACATCGTCTTCATGGGCATGGGCGAACCCCTGGCCAACTACAAGCGCGTCATCGGCGCCATCCGCCGCCTGACCGATCCCGAGCCCGACGGCCTCGGGCTGTCCCAGCGCGGCATCACCGTCTCCACCGTCGGCCTGGTCCCGGCGATGCTGCGGTTCGCCGACGAGGGGCTCAAGTGCCGCCTCGCGGTGTCCCTGCACGCCCCCGACGACGAGCTGCGCGACACCCTCGTGCCGGTCAACACCCGCTGGAAGGTCCGCGAGGTCCTCGACGCCGCCTGGCACTACGCGGAGGTCTCCGGCCGCCGGGTGTCGATCGAGTACGCGCTGATCAAGGACATCAACGACCAGGCCTGGCGGGCCGACCTCCTCGGCCGCCTCCTCAAGGGGCACCGCGTCCACGTCAACCTGATCCCGCTCAACCCGACCCCCGGCTCCAAGTGGACCGCCTCCCGGCCCGAGGACGAGAAGGCGTTCGTCCGCGCCCTGGAGAACCACGGCGTGCCGGTGACCGTGCGGGACACCCGAGGGCAGGAGATCGACGGGGCCTGCGGGCAACTGGCCGCTTCCGAGCGCTGACCCGCACTGCCAACCTGCACTGCTATCCTCGACCCTCGTACCTTCGTACAAGTGAACATCCGACAGGGGAGCGCACAGCGCTGAGAGTGCGGCACGGCCGCAGACCCTCGAACCTGATCCGGGTCATACCGGCGTAGGGAGTCACCTCGCATGAGCACCACCAGCACGCCTGAGGCGAGCCGCCGCTGGCGGACCGTCGACATCGTCGTCACCGCCGTCCTCGGCGCCGCCTTCGGCGTCATCTTCTGGGGGTGGAACACCCTGTGGGACGGGGCCGCCAGCGCCATCCCGCTGCCCGCCCGCGGCCTCATCTACGGGGTGTGGCTCGTGCCGGCCGTCCTCGGCCCGCTGGTGATCCGCAAGCCCGGCGCGGGCGTCTTCTGCGAACTGGTCGCCGCCACCGTCGCCACCTTCTTCGGCTCCCCCTGGGGCCTGGTCACCGTGTTGTACGGGGTGCTGCAGGGCATGGCCGGGGAGTTCGGCTTCGCGCTGACCGGCTACCGCAGCTGGCGCGCCCCGAGCGCCCTCACCGGCGGCGCCCTCGCCGGAGTCGCGGCATCGCTGCTCGACAACGCGCTGTACTACGCCTCGAACTCCACCGGCTGGCAAATCGGCTACGCCGCCCTCGTCACGCTCAGCTCCGCCGTCATCGCCGGGCTCGGCAGCCTCGCCCTGACCAAGTCGCTCGCCCAGACCGGGGTCCTCGACCCGTTCCCCTCCGGCCGCGAACGCGCCGCCGTCTGAGGCTTCCTGCGGCCATGAGCACGATACGGCTGCGCGGCTTCGGCCACCGGCACGCCGGACGGCGGCGCTGGGCGGTGCGCGGCGTCGACCTGGAGATCGGGCACGGCGAACGCGTCGCCCTCCTCGGCCCGTCCGGCGCCGGCAAGTCCACCCTCCTCGCCGCCCTCGCCGGACTGCTGCCGCCCGACTCCGGGGAACGCGAAGGCACCATCGAGATCGACGGCCGCGCCCCCCGCGACGCCCGCGACCGCATCGGCATGGTCTTCCAGGACCCGCAGGCCCAACTGGTCATGGAACGCGCCGGGGACGACGTCGCCTTCGGCCTGGAGAACCGCGGCACGCCACCGGAGCGGATACCCGTCCTCGTCGAAGCCGCCCTGCGCCGCGTCGGCTTCCCGTACGGCACCGACCGGCCAACCGGCGCGCTCTCCGGCGGCGAGCAGCAACGCCTCGCGCTCGCCGGCGCCCTGGTCACCGCACCCCGGCTGCTGCTGCTCGACGAG
>CAYNNX010000510.1:0-3111 GCA_964398515.1 uncultured Streptantibioticus sp.
GGTCTATGTGACCCCGCCCCCCGCGGCCATGAAGGCCGAGCCCGCCCTGCCGGCCACCGACCCCCAGGCCGTCCACGGCATCCGGTAACGGGACGCAGCGCTTGAAACGCATCACGATCGTGGCCGTAGCGGCGGCAGCGACCGCCTCGCCGACCTCGCCGCCGACTACGACCAGACCGGCGCCCCCACCTTCGCCTGCCTCCTCTACACACCCTCGGCATACGGGAAACCGCCCTGTACCGGTGGCAGGGCCACCGGAACAGGCGACGAACTGGGGCGGAACGCGCCAGATGCGTGGGCTGCTTCACCAGACCACGTCGCGGCCGCGCGCGCCCCTGTTCCCTCCCGGCCACCGGAGCCGGCCGGCCCGTCAGGCGCTTGGACCGAATGGGTGATCGTCGTGTCAGTCGCTTGAGTTGGTCTTCGCTCTATGGGGTGATAGGGGTGTTGGAACCGGCGGGCCGCCCATCGCCTCTTCCGGAAGCGATGCGGGCGGTCCGCCTGTTGCTGTCCATTTACAGGGCGGGGACATCAGGGTCGGCCGCTGGGCCGCTTCCGGCAGAGGATGAGGGCGCGGCCACCGGTCGGTGCGGGAGCCGATGGCCCGTCGGTCTCCCGGCAGTACCTCGGCACCTCAGCCACGACATAGCGCCTGCGCGCCCCAGTTCGGACCGGCGGCGGTATGCCGCGCAGCTCCCGTCGCATACCGCCGTCCTCATCTGGCAGGCGGGGAGGGCGGGCGCTCGCAGGGGTGCCGGGTCGGCAACCATCGGTCTCCTCTTAAGGAACCAGCGATGTCAACAACCCCCACTGCACACGTCAACATGCCCGCCCCCGCGCTTCCCGTGGCAGCCGGCGACCCACACCACCGGCCGGGGCCGTGGCCGTCCGGGCCGGTGCTGTTCTCCATCCACCCGGACTCCGGCCCGGCGTCCGGCGGCAACCAGGTGAACCTGATCGGCCGGGGCCTGGGCAATGCCACCCAGGTGCTCTTCGGCACCACCCCGGCCACCATCATCGGCGGCGACCCCTTCTGCTTCCTCGCCGTCATCGCGCCCCCCGGCACCGGCACGGTCCCGGTCACCGTGACCACTCCGAACGGCACCAGCAACCCGTTGCCCTACACCTACATCGCCCCGCCGCCCCCGCCGCCGGCTCCCACCGCCACCGGCATCGTCCCGGCCTCCGGCCCGACGACCGGCGGCACCGCGTTCGTGATCTTCGGCACCCACCTCACCGGCGGCACCGTGACCTTCGGAGGCGTCCCCGCGACCGTGGTGGCCACCCTCGACACGCTGATCGTCGGCCTCACCCCGCCCGGCGCCGCCGGCACCGTCCCGGTGATCGTGACCACGGCCGGCGGCACCGCGACCGTCCCCGGCGGCTTCACCTACGTCGCACCGCCCACCGTCACCGCCACCGTGTCCCCGACCACCGGCGCCGCGGCAGGCGGGACCACCTTCACCATCGTCGGCACCAACCTGACCGGCGCGACGGTGACCTTCGGCGGGGTTTCGGCGACGATCACCTCCAACACCGGTACGACGATCACCGGCACCACCCCGGCGGGTACTGCCGGTGCCACAGTACCTGTGATCGTCACCACCACCGGTGGCTCAGCCTCCGCAGGCACCTTCACCTACGTCTGACCGACCCCCCGGGCTGGGCCGGCCAGGGCACCCCCGATACGCGACCCAGCCCGGGGCTCTTCGAGGGCCTGCCAGCCGCATGACGGTGCAGGGCCCCTGGCGTCACCCACAGTGCCGCCGGCTCTTCCCGCACAGCTGCTCTTGCATCTCCTGCTCGCGTACGGGGCTTCCGTGTCAGCCTCAGCCGTCTGTGGTCGGTGTCACTCGGCGATGCTCCGGGTGAGCAGGATGAGGGTGACGAACCGGCGGTAGAGCCGGATCGGGTCCTCGTCCGCCAGCCGGACCGTCACGGTGTCGATGCGCGCGACGTTCGTGATCCATGTGGCCATCTCGGCGAGGTCCGGGTTGCGGAATCGCACGGTCAGTGTGGCCGGCAGGGCGATGCGCGGCAGGCCGGACTGCGGTATGCGTTGGACCGCCTCGCGTGCGGTCTCGTGGATCAACTGGCGGGCTTCGGCGGGGTGGAGGCTGTCCGCGGCGAACCGGGACACCGAGGCCTTGACCACGGCACGGTGGATGTCCGGGCAGAACGGCTCGATCTCGGCAGCCGTCGTGTCGTCGCCGGTGATCAGCACCACGGGTACGCCGTGGCCGAGTGCCACCAGGGCGTTGATGGCGCTTTCTCCTGCGATCACGCCGTTGAGGCGCACCTCGCTGATCGCCAGGGGGTTGTAGGTGTGCGAGAGCGTGGCCGGGGTGCCGCCCATCGATCCGTGGTACGAGACGAAGAAGACGGCGTCGAAGGAGTCGTCCAGCCCTTGCATCATGTAGAGGGGCTTGTGCCGCCCGGACAGGTAGCGGGCCCGGCCCGCGAGGGCGTCGGGGCGCAGGTTGGCCATCTTCGAGTGCGAGTCGTTGACCAGGAACTCGGTCGCGCCGGCCGCCATTGCCCCGGTGATCGCGGCGTTGACTTCCTCCTGCAGGAGGCCCCGGTAGTACGCGTACTCGGCCGGGGCTTCGGAGGGCCTGCACTGTGACCAGTCGACGACGCCCGCGGTGCCCTCCATGTCGGAGGATATGAAGATCTTCATGCGGTGCTCCAAGGGTGCGTTCCGGCTCGCGCGGCTCTCCGGTGAACTCGACGGTTCGGCAGACGGCGGTCGGGATGTCCACGCAAGAGTCCCGGCCGCGGGCTCTGTTCCGGCTCCCCTGTCGGTCCTCCGAGGGAGGCCAGGACGGTCTTCTTCTCCTTTTCCCCACCCCCACCGCTGAAGCAACTGTCCATCACCGTGCCCGCGACGCGGCCCGCCACATCATCCTGCCGGACACCGCGTGATCACCAGGTCCTCGTCCCCGCGATCTCGTATGGGATGACCCATGAGTTGGGCGGATCGCCTCGGTCTACCGACTCGGCAACGAGTGAAGGGTGAGGCGATGAGGGCGCAGACGTGAACGGAGTGTCCGTGTACTTCGAGGAGCACGATTCTTGGCCGGGGGAGCCCGTGCTGCTGCATGGCGGTCC
>CAYNNX010000510.1:3211-4685 GCA_964398515.1 uncultured Streptantibioticus sp.
GGCCTCGCGCATCTGCGCGCCGAGCGGCTCGACGAACGCCTCCCGCACCGCGTCGAGGGCGCGCTGCGCGAGCGCATCGAACCCGGCGAGCACGGCCAGGGCCATGCGCAGATTGCCCCGGGACGGCTCGTCGACAAGACGCCCTCAGGGCCTTCCTCGCCGCCCGCGTGAGGGACACCACCGTCTGCCACTCGCCGACAGCGACGCCGCACCGCGCCCCCGGACCTTGGCCGGTGGAGGGAGGTGGGCGGTTGTCCGTTCGGCCGTTCGGTGGACAATGGCGGTCCATCGTCGTTGATCGTTCGCGCACCGAAAGGACCACCGTGGCAACGCCGTTCGCCGTGCGGATCACCGTCCGCGGCTACGAGACCGATTCGCAGGGGCACCTCAGCACCAACGTCTACCTGCAGTACGCCGAACACGCCCGGTGGTCCCTGCTCCAGGCGGCCGGGATCCGGCAGCGGGACTTGCTCGACAAGGGCGTCGGCCCGGTCAACCTCGAAACCACGGTGCGCTTCCAGCAGGAGCTCGTCGCCGGTGACGAGGTCGATGTCACCTGCACGTTCATCTGGGGCGAGGGCAAGTCCCTGCGGGTCGCACAGACCATCACCAAGGCGGACGGCACCCAGGCGGCCGAGATCACCAGCGTCGGCGGCCTGATGGATCTGGCCGAGCGCCGCCTCGTCCCTCACCCCCGCGAACACTTCCGCGCCCTGGCGGCGGACGCCACCCTGCTCGGCCTCTGAGGCCGGACGGGGTCCGCCGGCTGCGTTCGCGCGCGGGCGAACGCCACCGGATGGGCTGGCCGGTACACGACCGGCGCGAGCACTTTCGTCGGTCGACGCGTCGAAAGAGGCCGTCAGTGGCCCCAACAACCGCTGCCAAACGGACCCCACCGCTCCGAATCCCGCGGTGGTGCCTGCGACCGGGGCGCTCCAGCACCGCGGCCGTGCCGCCGTCCAGAAGACAGGCGGGGTCGATCTCGGGCCAGGCCCAGTGCAAACCGTGCCGTTCAACCCCGAGCGAGCGGAAGAAGGGGGGAGCCCATGCCGACGGGGGTGCACCGCGCGCAGTGGTCGTGCGCCGGTCCGGGTAGCGTCGCCTCGCCGCTGCGGGTGCCCCCGCCGATGCCCGCTGTGGCCCTCGGCCTCGGTGCCGCCATCACGGGCGTGCTCGCCCGGCGGCTGGTGGCGGTCACCGTGCGTGGAATGAGCATGGCGCCGACCTATCGCCACGGGGATCGCGTACTGGTCCACCGTCACCGAGTACCCGTCGTCGGGCAGGTGGTCGTTGTCGAGCGGCCAATGCTCGGGGCACGGTGGTCCGGTCCGCCGCTGGCGCGCGACGCCCCCGCTGAGGCTGTGTCCAATCGCGAGTGGATCATCAAGCGGGTCGCCGCCGCTCCGGGCGACCCGGTGCCGTACACCGAGATCCCTGCGCTGGCCGCCCAGTCGGGGGACCGCGTGCCTCCTGG
>CAYNNX010000511.1:0-4663 GCA_964398515.1 uncultured Streptantibioticus sp.
TGGTCTTCCTCCAGGGCGTCGGCGTCTCCACCTCGATCGCCGTGCGCATCTACAAGGAGTACGGCGACGCCTCCATCTCGGTGGTCAAGAACCAGCCGTACCGGCTCGCCGCCGACGTCTGGGGCATCGGCTTCCTCACCGCGGACCGGATCGCCCAGGCCGTCGGCATACCCCACGACAGCCCCGACCGCGTCAAGGCCGGGCTGCAGTACGCCCTGTCGCAGGCGACGGACGCCGGGAACTGCTTCCTGCCCGAGGAGCGCCTGATCGCCGACGCCGTCAAGCTGCTCCAGGTCGACATCGGCCTGGTCATCGACTGCCTGGCGGAGCTGGTCGAGGAGGAGGGCGTGGTCCGCGAACGGGTGCCGGACCCCGACGGCGGTGACCCGGTTCCGGCGATCTACCTCGTGCCGTTCCACCGCGCCGAGATATCGCTCACCGGCCAGCTGCTGCGGCTGCTGCGCGGCCCGGAGGACCGGATGCCCGCCTTCCGCGACGTCGCCTGGGACAAGGCGCTCGCCTGGCTCAAGGACCGCACGGGAGCCGATCTCGCCCCCGAGCAGGAGCAGGCGGTACGGCTGGCGCTCACCGAGAAGGTCGCGGTGCTCACCGGCGGCCCCGGGTGCGGCAAGTCCTTCACGGTGACGTCGATCGTGACGCTGGCCAGGGCGAAGAAGGCCAAGGTCGTACTGGCCGCGCCGACCGGGCGGGCGGCGAAACGGCTGGCGGAGCTCACCGGCGCCGAGGCCTCCACGGTGCACCGGCTGCTGGAGCTCAAGCCGGGCGGCGACGCGGCCTACGACCGGGAGCGTCCGCTCGACGCCGACCTGGTGGTGGTCGACGAGGCCTCCATGCTCGACCTGATCCTGGCCAACAAGCTGGTCAAGGCGGTCCCGCCCGGTGCCCATCTGCTCTTCGTCGGGGATGTGGACCAGCTGCCCAGCGTCGGCGCCGGGGAGGTACTGCGGGACCTGCTCGCCGAGGGCAGCCCGGTCCCCGCGGTGCGGCTGACCCGGATCTTCCGCCAGGCCCAGGAGTCGGGTGTGGTGACCAACGCACACCGCATCAACTCCGGGGTGCCCCCGATCACCCAGGGGCTGCCGGACTTCTTCCTCTTCGCGGAGGAGGACACGGAGGAGGCCGGTCGGCTTACGGTGGATGTGGCGGCACGTCGGATTCCGGCGAGGTTCGGTCTCGATCCGCGCCGTGACATCCAGGTGCTCGCCCCGATGCACCGCGGACCGGCCGGCGCCGGTGTGCTCAACGGGCTGCTCCAGCAGGCCATCACCCCGGCCCGCCCCGATCTGCCGGAGCGGCGCCTTGGCGGACGGGTCTTCCGGGTGGGCGACAAGGTCACCCAGATCCGTAACAACTACGAAAAGGGCGCGAACGGCGTCTTCAACGGCACGGTCGGCGTGGTGACCGCGCTCAGCGCCGAGGAGCAGCGGCTCACGGTCCGCACCGACGAGGACGAGGAGGTCGACTACGACTTCGACGAACTGGACGAGCTGGCGCACGCCTACGCGGTGACGATCCACCGGTCGCAGGGGAGCGAGTATCCGGCGGTGGTGATCCCCGTCACCACGGGAGCGTGGATGATGCTCCAGCGCAATCTGCTCTATACGGCGGTTACCAGGGCAAAGCGGTTGGTCGTGCTCGTGGGGTCGCGAAAGGCACTCGGGCAGGCGGTGCGCACCGTTTCCGCAGGCCGTCGCTTCACGGCGCTCGATCATCGGCTGCGCGGGGCCGTCGGGGAGGGCTGAGCCCCGTATCCGCGCGGGCCCGCGAGTATCCGGCGGGCGGGTGGTGTTGAGCGGCCTCTGGGAGGGGGAAGATAGGCACTGCGTGCCACCCTTCCACCGTCTGGCTGACCCCGGGTGCACGTTTGTGCGGCAAATGGGGGAAGGTAGTACCAGTCAGGGCACCTCGAAGAAGAGGCACAACGTCGGTGAGGGATGACGTGAGCGACAACTCTGTAGTACTGCGGTACGGGGATGGCGAGTACAGCTACCCGGTCGTCGAGAGCACTGTTGGGGACAAGGGCTTCGACATCGGCAAGCTGCGCGCCCAGACCGGGCTGGTCACCCTGGACAGCGGTTACGGGAACACCGCGGCTTACAAGTCCGCGATTACGTTCCTCGACGGCGAGCAGGGGATTCTGCGCTACCGCGGCTACCCCATCGAGCAGATCGCCGAGCGCGGGACGTTCCTCGAGACGGCCTACCTGCTGATCAACGGCGAGCTGCCGACCGTCGACGAGCTCAGCTCCTTCAAGAGCGAGATCACCAAGCACACCCTGCTGCACGAGGACGTCAAACGGTTCTACGACGGCTTCCCGCGCGACGCCCACCCGATGGCGATGCTGTCGTCCGTGGTCAGCGCCTTGTCGACGTTCTACCAGGACAGCCACAACCCGTTCGACGAGAAGCAGCGCAACCTCTCGACGATCCGGCTGATCGCCAAGCTGCCGACGATCGCGGCGTACGCGTACAAGAAGTCGGTGGGCCACCCCTTCGTCTATCCGCGCAACGACCTCGGCTATGTCGAGAACTTCCTGCGGATGACCTTCGCCGTCCCGGCCGAGGAGTACGAGCTCGACCCGGTCGTGGTCAGCGCGCTGGACAAGCTGCTGATCCTCCACGCCGACCACGAGCAGAACTGCTCGACCTCCACGGTCCGGCTGGTCGGCTCCTCGCAGGCCAACCTGTTCGCCTCCATCTCGGCCGGGATCAGCGCGCTGTGGGGCCCGCTGCACGGCGGTGCCAACCAGTCGGTGCTGGAGATGCTGGAGAGCATCCAGGCCACCGGCGGCGACGTCGACGGCTTCATCCGCAAGGTGAAGAACAAGGAAGACGGCGTGAAGCTCATGGGCTTCGGCCACCGCGTCTACAAGAACTTCGACCCCAGGGCGAAGATCATCAAGGCGGCGGCGCACGACGTCCTCTCCGCGCTCGGCAAGTCCGACGAGCTGCTCGACATCGCGCTCAAGCTGGAGGAGCACGCGCTCAGCGACGACTACTTCGTCAGCCGCAAGCTCTACCCGAACGTGGACTTCTACACCGGCCTGATCTACCGGGCCATGGGCTTCCCCACCGAGATGTTCACCGTGCTCTTCGCGCTCGGCCGGCTCCCCGGCTGGATCGCCCAGTGGCACGAGATGATCAAGGAGCCGGGCTCCCGCATCGGCCGTCCGCGCCAGATCTACACCGGCGTCGACCTGCGCGAGTACGTGCCCGTAGAGGCTCGCTGAGACGTATAGCTGAGACGTATAAGGGGCGCCCCGGGCCGGATCCCCCCACGGGTCCGGCGCGGGGCGCCTGTGTCCCGGATGCGGATCCCCCCACGGGTCCGTACCGGGCGTCATGGTGGGCGCCCTTCTCGCGCGGCCGGCATCGTCCGGGCCGGGGTGCCGACCCGGCGGGCGCCTTTGCCGGGACGAAACCGTCCGGGAGGGCCGCTCAAGCTCTCCGGGCACTTCGCCCCGGCCACGCGGGCATGCCGTCCCCCAAGACGGAGTGCCCATCGTCACCACCGGGTCCGCCGGGATCCCGGTGATCGACCGGTTAGACCAACGACCCCCCTCCATGGTTACGTTCCACAGAGTGTGATCTGGGTCTCCCTTGATCGGCGCCGCTGTCGGGGCAAATCCGTCCGCACTACGCCAGATGTACGAGGCGCATGGAGACCGCCCCCTGCGCCGTAGCCGGGTTACCGCATCGCGTAGCGTTAAACCCCCAGTCGGGAGCGGGTGTTGGGGGCGGAAGGCGCGCATGACGCACAAGGAGACGGGCAGCACGGCGGGTGGGGAGCGGCGCACCGTGGTGGTGACCGGTGGCGGTACCGGTATCGGGCGGGCGGTCGCCGCACGGTTCGCGGAGTCCGGGGACCATGTGGTGATCGTGGGCCGGCGTCGCGAGGTGATCCGGGCGACCGCCGACGAACTCGGCGCCGCACGCGGCCTCGACGTCACCCCGATCGTCTGCGACCTGGCCGACCCCGATGACGTGGAGGCGGCGCTGTCGCGGCTGCCGGACCGCATCGACGTGCTGGTCAACAGCGCGGGCAGCAGGGAGGCCGCCGTCGGCAGCGGCCCGCACGGCACGCTGGCCCGCTGGCGCGGCGACTTCGAGCGCAACGTGCTGACCGCCGTGCTCCTCACGGAGGCGGTGAAGGACCGCCTCACCCCGGACCGCGGCCGGGTGATCACGGTCACCTCCCTGGCGGCGCTGCGCGGCGGCGGCTCCTACGGCGCCTCCAAGGCGGCGCTGCACGCCTGGAACCACTCGCTGGCGGCCCAGCTCGGCCCGCAGGGCGTGACGTGCAACGTGGTCGCGCCGGGCACGGTCGCCGGTACCGAGTTCTTCGGCGCCCGGCTCAACGAGGCCGAGCTCACCCGGCGGGCCGGGCGCACGCTGGTGGGCCGGGTGGGCCGCCCGGCGGACGTGGCGGCGGCCGTGGTCTTCCTCGCCTCTCCGGAGGCGGGCTTCGTGACGGGCGAGATCCTGCAGTGCAACGGCGGCGAGCTGCTCGGCCGCTGAGTCCCGCCGCCGGGCGCGCCGCCGGGGTCCGGGCGTGGCACGGGCCCGGGGACCGCGGCGCAGCGGTTCCGGGCCCGTCGTGCTCGCCGATGGCCCTCGCGGCCTCAGGCGCGGCCGGTGAGCTC
>CAYNNX010000512.1:0-4655 GCA_964398515.1 uncultured Streptantibioticus sp.
CCCCCCCCCCCCCCGCGCGCCCGGGGGGGGGGGGGGGGGGGGGGGGGGTGCGGTGGCGGGGGGGGGGGGGGGGGGGGGGGGGGCCAGGACGGAGACGCGTTCGGTGGCGATGCCGGCGAGGACCGCCTCGGCGTCGAAGACCGGCTGCGGGATCATCGTCGCGCCGCGCAGCAGGCAGGCGATGATGCCCGCCTTGTAACCGAAGGTGTGGAAGAAGGGGTTGACGATCAGGTAGCGGTCGCCTTCCGCCAGTCCGGCCAGGTCGCTCCAGACGCCGTACACGCGAAGCGTCTGCGCGTGGGTGGTGACCGCGCCCTTGGGGTGACCGGTGGTGCCGGAGGTGAAGATGACGTCTGAGGGGTCGCGCGGGCGGACGGCGGCGGCCCGTTTGCGTACCACCGTGGCGTCCACGCACTCCCCCGCCGCCAGGAAGCCGCGCCAGGAGCGGAAGTCGGCGGGTGCGTCGTCGGCGAGGACCACCACGTCGCGCAGGTAGGGCAGTTCGGGCAGCGGGCCCAGGCCCGTTCCGCCGCGCCTCGCCGAACCCGCACCCGCGGCGCTGCGCAGCGCGGCGACGTACGACGTGCCGAGGAAGGCGCCGGTGACGAACAGGAGCCGGGCGCGGGTGCGGCGCAGCAGGTGGACGGCTTCCGCGCCCTTGAAGCGGGTGTTGAGCGGAACGAGGACCCCGCCCGCGCTGACCGCGCCGAGCGCGGCGACGACCCACTGGGCGGTGTTGGGCGCCCAGACGGCGACCCTGTCCCCGGGTTCGACGCCGGAGGCGATGCATGCGGCGGCGCAGCGCTCGACGCGCTCGCCCAGTTCCGCGTAGGTCATCCGCAGGCGGCCGTCGACCAGCGCCTCGCGCGGCCCGTGCCGCCGGGCCGCCTCGGCCACCAGGCCCGGGATGCTGCCGAACTCCAGGTCTGCGCGCATCGGTCCCTCCGCACATGCTCCGCGACATCCGGCTGGCAGGTTGAGCCGACCGGTTTGCTGACGAAGCGTCAGATTAGCGATAGCCTGACGCACTGTCAGCCCAGGGTAGGAGGAGGTGGCGCCCGTGACAGCCCCCAAGAGCGGCAAGGGCCTCAAGGACGCGGCCGCGATCGTCGGCATAGGCCGGACCGCGTTCGCCAAACGGCTGGACGCCTCCGAGAAGCACCTCGCCTGCCGGGCGATCCTGGCGGCGCTGGACGACGCCGGGATCGACCCCGGCGAGGTCGACGCCTTCGCCTCGTACACCATGGAGGCCACCGACGAGGTCGAGGTGGCCAAGGCGATCGGGGCCGGCGACGTGACGTTCTTCTCCCGCGTCGGGTACGGCGGCGGGGGCTCGTGCGCGACCGTGGCGCACCTGGCGGCCGCCGTCGCCACCGGGCAGGCCTCCGTAGGCGTCGCCTGGCGGTCGCGCAAACGCGGCAGCGGCCCGCGGCCGTGGACCGACACCACCGCCGGGCTGCCGACCCCGGACCAGTGGACCCGCCCGTTCGGACTTCTGCGCCCGGCCGACGAGATCGCCATGCTCACCCGGCGCTATCTGCACGAGTACGGCGCGACCCGCGACCACCTGTTCAACGTCGCCCTCGCCTGCCGCAACCGCGCCAACCAGAACCCGGCCGCGATCATGTACGAGCGGCCGCTGACCCGCGAGATGTACATGACGTCCCGCTGGATCAGCGAACCGCTCTGCCTCTTCGACAACTGCCTGGAGACCGACGGCGCCCTGGCGTGCGTGGTGGTGAGTGCGGGACGCGCCCGCGACTGCCGCCGCAAGCCGGTCTACGTCCACGCGGCCGCGCAGGGGCTGCCCGCGCAGCACCACGGCATGGTCAACTACTGGACCGACGACCCGCTCACCGGCCCGGCCTGGACGGCGGCCCGCCAGCTGTGGAAGTCCTCCGACCTCACGCCGGACGACATCGACGTGGCGCAGATCTACGACGCGTTCACCCCGCTGATCCTGCTCTCACTCGAGGGGTACGGCTTCTGCGGGCGCGGCGAGGGCGGGGCGTTCACCGAGGGCGGGGCGCTGGAGATCGGCGGCCGCCTGCCGCTCAACACCTCCGGCGGCGGCCTGTCCGAGGCCTACGTCCACGGGTTCAACCTGATCACCGAAGGTGTCCGGCAGTTGCGCGGCGCGTCCACCGCGCAGGTGCCCGGCGCGGCCTCCTGCCTGGTCACCGCGGGCGAAGGGGTGCCCACCTCCGCGCTGCTGCTGAGGAGTTGAGGGGTTTGACGACCAACCTGCTGCCGCCCCGGGCGGACGACGACGGCGCGCCCTTCTGGGAGTACGCCGAGCGCGGCGAGCTGCGCGTCCAGGCCTGCGCGCGGTGCGGACGGCTGCGCTTCCCGCCCCGGCCGTGCTGCCCGCACTGCCGCTCCTTCGACAGCGAGTGGCGCAGGATGTCCGGCCGCGGCCGGGTCTGGTCCTACGTCGTCCCGCACCCGCCGCTGCTGCCCGGCTATGCCGAGCAGGCCCCGTACAACGTGATCGTCGTCGAACTGGCCGAGGATCCGGGGATCCGGCTCGTGGGGAACCTGGTGACGGCACCGGACGCACCGCTGAATTCCCTCGACCGAGCGCGTTTGCGGATCGGGGCGGCAGTGAAGGTCTGCTTCCACCGGACCGACGGCGTCACGCTCCCGCGCTGGCTCCTGGAGCGGCCATGACCGTGCGCCACACCGTACGCGACGACGGGATCGCCGTGGTCACCCTGGACCGGCCCGAACGGCACAACGCGATCGACCTGGCGACCGCGGGCGAACTCAGCGCCCTGTGGCGGAGGTTCCGGATGGACCCCGGGGTCAGGGTGGCGGTGCTCACCGGTGCGGGCGAGGCCGCGTTCTGCACCGGGCTCGACCGCTCGGCCCAGGTTCCGCAGCCGCCTTCGCCGTACACGATCGACGACCCCCTGCTGGCGATCGGCCCCAAGGCGTGCGACCTGTGGAAACCGGTGATAGCGGCGGTCAACGGGATGGCCTGCGGGGGCGCCTTCTACCTGCTCGGCGAGTGCGAATTCCTCATCGCCGCCGAGCACGCGGCCTTCTTCGACCCGCACACCTCCTACGGGATGGTCAGCGCGTACGAATCCGTCGCCATGGCGCAGCGCATGCCCTACGGCGAGGTCATGCGGATGTCCCTCATGGGCACCGCCGAACGCATCGGGGCACAGCGGGCGTACGAGACCGGGCTGGTGTCGGAGGTCGTACCGGCCGGCGAACTGATGGCCGCCGCGCTGCGGGCCGCCGCCGTCATCGCCGCGCACCCGACGGAGGCGGTGCAGGGCACCGTCCGCGCGGTCTGGTCCGCCCGTGAGCTCGCCCGCGCCCACGCGGTCGCCGGTGCCGCCCATCTGATCACCCTGGGCAGCATTCCGCCGCAGCGGCAGGCGGAACGGTTCGCGCGGCGCGGCCGGGGGTTCCGCGTGCGGTGAGGCGGTGGGCGGCCGTGTGCCCCACGTCAGGTGCGCTTCGCGCCGCCTCCGGTGCCCTTGGCCGCGTCGAGGGCGTAGACGCATCGGTCCTTGCTGCACGCGTACACCACGCCGTCCCGGACGACCGGCGTGCCGGTGATCTCGCCGCCGGTCTCCAGCTTCCAGCGCAGCTGCCCGGTGACGGCGTCCACCGTGTACAGGCAGTGGTCCATCGAGCCGAAGTGGATGCGGCCCTGCGCGGGCACCGGGGAGCCGACGATCTCGCCCTGCGTCGCGAAACGCCACTTCGGGTTGCCGGCGACCGCGTCGAGCGTGTAGAGCGCGGTGCCGCTGCCGAGGTGGACGAGTCCGCCCGAGACCAGGACCGGCTCCAGGGACTGCCGGGCCTCGGTGGCCACCCGCCACCGCTCGGCGCCGGTGCGGGCGTCGAGGGCGTACACCGTGCCCAGGTAGTCGACCACGTACACCCCGCCGTCCGCCTGCGCCGGAGGGGCGAAGACGACTGCCGGGGCGTCGAAGCGCCAGCGTTCACGGCCGTCCGCGGGGTCCAGCGCGAGCACCCGGCCGCCCGCGGTGACGTAGACCGCGTCGTCGCCGGCTGTCGGCCGCACCGGCATGCCGGCCGCCACGCCCGCCGCCACCTCGGCGTCGCCCAGCGGGAACGTCCAGCGCAGGGCGCCGGAGCGGGCGTCGAGCGCGTGCAGCCGGCCCCCGCCCCGGTAGTACACCGTGGACCCCACCAGGGCCGGGCCGGACTCGGGGGTCTCGAAGTCGGCCTGGGCGCCGGTGCGTTCCCAGCGCAGTTCACCGCGGCCGGCGTCCCAGCCCTGCACGCCTCCGCCACGGGTGCCGGTGACGACGGTGTCCGCGCCCACCTCGATCGCGAAGACCCAGCCGTCGACCGCGACGCGCCACCGCTCGCCGCCGTCGACCGCGTCCAGGGCGTACAGGCTCGGGCCGTCGGAGGCGTGGATGCGGCCGTCGGCCACGGTCATCGTCCATGCCACGTCCCGCGTCTTGAACTGCCGCTGCCCGGTCGACACATCCAGGGCGTGCACCTCGAAGGAGGTCACGTACAGCCGGTCCCCGGCGACGGCCGGCGTGCCCCACACGTCGTTGGACATACGGAAGCGCCACGGCCGCCAGCGCGTGTCCGGGTGCGCCGGGGGCGACGGGACGGGGGCCACGGGCCGGACGGGCGCGCCGGCCGGCGGGGCGACG
>CAYNNX010000513.1:0-4647 GCA_964398515.1 uncultured Streptantibioticus sp.
CAGGGAGCCGGCAGCGCCATCGCCGGAGAGGAACCCGCGCTGGCGTTCCACGGGCTGGGGGTTGAGCTCTGGCACTGGCCCGCCGGGCGGCGGACCGAACACGGAGCCAAAATGCACGCCAAGATCGCGATCGCGGACCGCCGGGAACTGCTGGTGTCGAGCGCCAACCTCACCCAGTCGGGGGTTGGCAAGAACATCGAGGCGGGCGTGCTGATCCGCGGCGGCACGGCCCCGCAGCGCGCCGCCGAGCACATCGCCGCGCTCCGGGCCGCCGGTATGCTGGAACGGCTGTGATGAAGGAAAACGCGCTGGTCACAGCCGCCGACATCGCGAGGCTGACGGGTTACGGGCGTGCGGCGGTCAGCAACTGGCGCCGCCGTTACGACGACTTCCCGCAACCGGTGGGCGGTACCGCCAGCAGCCCGCTCTTCGCGCTCTCCGCAGTGGAGGACTGGCTGGCCGCCCAGGGCAAGCAGGTCCAGGTCGCAGAGGAGGAGCGCCTCTGGCAGCAGATCCGTACCTCCGCCGACGACCGGCAACTCGGCGAGCTGGTGGCGAAGCTGGGCGACTTTCTAACCAACTTTCTCAGCAAACAATCCCGTACCGCCCGGGACCCGTTGTATCGGGCGGCCGCGTTGCTGGCGGCGAAGCGCGGCCCCGCGAGCACCTTCGAGTTCTTGGTAGATCGCTATACGGAGGCGCACGCCCGGCGGGTCGCGACCACCCCGCGCGAAACGGCGGCGCTCATGGCCGAGTTGGCCGACATCGACGGCGGGTCGGTCCTTGATCCGGCCTGCGGCATCGGGTCGCTCATGGTCGCGGCGGCGCGGCACCGGCCGGAGCGGGTGCTGGCCCAGGACCTGGATCAGGCCGTGGCGACCATCGCCGGGGCGCGGGTCGCCCTGCTGGAGACCCCCGTTGAGGTCACCAGCGGGGATTCGCTGCGGGAGGACGGGTTCCCCAATGAACGGGTCGATGTGGTGCTGTGCGAACCGCCCTTCGGTGACCGCGCCTGGGGCTATGACGAGCTGACCAGCGACCCACGCTGGACCTACGGGCTGCCGCCGCGCGGCGAACCCGAGCTGGCCTGGGTACAGCACGCGCTGTGGCACCTCGAGCCGGGCGGCCGGGCCGCGATGCTGATGCCGTCCGCCGCCGCCGACCGGCGATCCGGCCGCCGGATCCGCTCCCAGCTCCTGCGGACCGGGGCGCTGCGGGCGGTGGTCGAACTGCCCGCCGGATATGCGTCCGCGTCTGCCGCGCCGCCCCACCTGTGGCTGCTGCGACGTCCCGCTCCCGATGATCCGCTGCCCAGCCATGTCCTCATGATGAATACCGCCACACTGGACGCGGCCGACGTGCACCGCACCGTCCTGGGGCGCTGGCAGGCCTTCAACTCCTCACCAGAGGAGGCCGACGAGTCAGGGCTAAGCCAGGCCGTACCGCTCGTGGACCTGCTCGACGAGGTGGTGGACCTGACGGCTACGCGGTATGTGCCGCGGCCGGTCACCGCAGGACTCGACTTCGCGGCGGCACAGGCGGGACTGGGGGAACTGTGCACCGCCGTGGGCGACGCCACCTCCGCCATGGTGCCCCTCGTGGAACAGACCGCAGACCTGCCCATGACCACCGTCAGCGAACTGATGCAGAGCGGCGCGGTCACGCTACAACAGTCTCCGATCAAGATGGTGACCGGCTCGGGAAACATCCCGATGCTGACAGCGAAGGACGTGGCGCTCGGCCGACCGCCCTCCGGGCGCACGACCGACGGCCCGGGAGTGGTCATCTTGCGGCCCGGGGACGTGGTGGTGCCGCAGGTCGCCCAGCAGATCGAGGCCCGGGTCATCGACACCGAAAGCATTGCGGCCGGTCCGCACCTGCAGGTGTTCCGGCCTGAGCCGGAGCGCTGCGACCCGTACTTCCTGGCCTGTTTCCTGCGTGCCGCGGGTCACGCCCGGGCGGGCTCGACGTCTTCCCGGACGGACGTACGACGCGTGGCCATTCCGCGGCTGCCCATCGAGGAGCAGCGGCCCTACGGGGTGGCGTTCCAGCGGCTGCAGACGCTGTCCGCAGCGCTGCGTGCCCTGAACGAGGCGGGAGAGGATCTGGTCGAATTGGGTTTCGCGGGGCTTGGCGGTGGAAGCCTGCGCCCGAAGGAATGAGTGTGTAGGTTTGTCAGGCGCTGACGGGAGGGCGGGAATTGGTCACGACCATCGCCGGCCGGTATCGGCTGGATCCCGTCCACATCGGCAAAGGCGGAATGGGCGAGGTCTGGGGTGCCAGCGACACCCGGCTGGGCCGCCGGGTCGCCGTGAAATTCATCAGCTTCTCCGACGGGCAGCCCGATCCCGAGCTGACTCGCAGATTCGTCCGTGAATCCAAGCTCATCGCCCAGCTGGAGCATCCGGGCGTGCCCGTCCTGTACGACGCGGCCAAGGTGACCGACGGCCCGTTCGAAGACCGCCTCTACCTGGTCATGCAGCTCGTCGATGGGATCAGTCTCGACGACCTGATCGCCGAACAGGACCCGCTACCGGTCGGCTGGGCTGCCGCCATCGCCGCCCAGATCTGCGCGGTCCTGCAGTACGCCCACGGACGCCAGGTGATCCACCGGGACCTCAAGCCCAGCAACCTGATGCTGTCCCGCGACGGCACCGCCAAGGTGCTCGACTTCGGGCTCGCCGTTGCGCTCGACGCCACCGACCAGTCGAGGATCACCCGGACGAACCAGACGCTCGGCACACTGGCGTACATGTCACCGGAGCAGTTGCGCGGTGAGCCGACCGCCCTCAGCGACCTTTACGCGCTGGGCTGTGTGCTGCACTTCATGCTCACCGGGAGACTGCCCTTCGACGGCCCCACAGAAGCCTCGATCATGCACGGCCATATCTACGAAGACCCGGCCCCGGCACGCTCGCTGCGCCCGAGCGTGCCGCAGGGACTGGAGGCGCTGGTGCTGCGGCTGCTCGCCAAGGCACCCGAGGAACGGCCGGCCTCAGCCGAGGAGGTGTACGACCTGCTCATGCCGTACGCCACCGATCTCGGAGAGCTGCCCGGGGCCGTGGACCCCGGGCTGAGCTCCTTCCGTAAGTACGCGGGCGTCGTCGGGCGTGTGCTCATCGGGCCCTCCTCTTCCCACGTGGCGCCCGCTGCCGCGGAAATGCCGCCTGCCCCTAAGCCCTCCCCTGCCCCGGATTCCGGACCGATCAGCCTCGGGGACATCGCCCGGGCCAGGCGGCAGGCCGACCGGCTGCTGCGAGAGTCCCGCTACGACCAGGCGGCTCGGTTGCTCACCGGTACCGCGGAAAAGGCCGGTACCGTCCTGGGCACCGACCACTCCGAGCTGATCGGGCTGCGAATAGACCTGGCGAACGTGCTGTTCACCGGCGGTGACTACGCCGCGGCCGTGGTCGCCTTCCAGTCCCTGGCACGGGACCTGGCCCGCCGGGACGGGCCCGACGCGGACCTGGTGCTGAGATTCCGGTTCCAGGAGGCCAGCTGCCTGGCGGTCCTCGGTGACGGCGATCTCGCGCTGGAGCGGATGGAGTCACTTCTCGCCGACGAGCGGCGTGTCCATGGCGAGGGCGCGAGCCGGGTCGTGGAGCTACGCCGGCAGATCGGGCTGCTCCTAGCCGGACTCGGCCGTACCTCCGAAGCCCTTCAGCTCCTGGACGAGCTAGCGGCGGATCTCGAGCGCCGCCACGGTTCCGGGCAACCCACCGCCCGAGACATCCGTAACGAGATCGCCCGCATGAAGGAGACCTAATCGTGGCGACACTCGGCATCGACCAGGACTTCCTACGGGACTTCGCGGCGCTGGAACCCTCGGTGCAGAAACGGGTCCAGGAGGTGTTCCGTAAGTTTTCCGAGGCGACCCACGCCGGTGTGCATCTGGAGAAGGTGAACAAGGCCCGAGATCCCAGGCTGCAGACAATCCGGATCGACCAGTTCTGGCGCGGCGTCGTCCTCGCCCCAGACAGCGGAGACGGCTACACCCTGCTCAAGGTTCTTCCACACGACGACGCCTACGCTTGGATCCAGCGCCGCCGGGTGTCGGTCAACGCGGCCACGGGGCGGATCGAGTTGCGCGACGTCGCCGCCATCCAGGCGACTCTGCCCGAGCTGAGCAAGATGGCCGACCGTGTCGACCAGCGGCTCTTCGCGCATGTCAGTGATGCCGACCTCGTCAGGCTGGGCGTTGACAACGAGACTCTGGCGTTCGCGCGGGCGCTCACCGACCTGATCCAGCTTGAGGTATCCCAGAGTTTCCTGCCCCAGCACCAGTTCGACGTGCTCATGGGCCTGGCGCTCGGCATGAGCCCCGAAGACGTCTGGGCCCAGGTCGGGACGGGCGCCGAGCCGGAGGCGTACGACAGCGAGGACATCGCGGCCGCGGTTTCGCGCTCGCCGGAGCGCGTCGTCCTCGTTGATGGGCCCGACGAGTTGATGCGAGTCTTCGCCGACCCGTTCGCGCTGTGGCGGATCTACCTTCATCCCGTGCAGCGGCGGGTGGCGTACGGATCCTTCCGCGGCAGCGCCCGGGTCGCGGGAGCCCCCGGCACCGGCAAAACGGTCGTCGCCATTCACCGTGCCGCGCATCTGGCCTCGGCCGGTGGACGGGTGCTGCTCACCACGTTCACCTCGACG
>CAYNNX010000514.1:0-4614 GCA_964398515.1 uncultured Streptantibioticus sp.
CGGCGGGCTCCGGGCAGCCGGCGGGCGCCGGGGGCGGTGCCGCGCCCATGCCGGACGACGCGGTCGCCGGGCTCGTGGCGGCCCTGGCGTACCCCGAACGGGTGGCGCGGCGCCGGGGCGGGGCGTATCTGATGGCCTCGGGCACGGCGGCCGAAGCGGACCGCGGCACACGACTGTCGGGGGCGCAGTGGCTGGCGGTGGCGGTGGCCGACCGGTCGGCGGGGTCGGCGTCGGCGCGGGTGCGGCTGGCGGCGGCGATCGATGAGGACACGGCACGCGCGGCGGCGGCTCCCCTGCTCACGCTGCGCGAGGAGGTCGCCTGGGACGGCGGTGACGTGGTGGCCCGTGAGGTGGAGCGGCTGGGGGCGGTCGAGCTGGCCGCGCGGCCGCTGCGGGCGCCGGATGCGGCCCGGGTGCGTGCGGCCGTGCTGGACGGGCTGCGGCGCGAGGGCCCGGGGCTGCTGCGGTGGAGCCGGGAGGCCCTGGGGCTGCGGGCCCGCATGGCGTTCCTGCACCGGGTGCTGGGCGCGCCGTGGCCGGATGTGTCGGACGCGGCCCTGCTGGAGCGCGCCGAGGAGTGGCTGGGCCCGGAGCTCGCCGCGGCTCGCCGCCGGGCCGACCTGGAACGGGCGGACGCCGGGGCGGCCTTGTCGCGGCTGCTGCCGTGGGCGACGGGTGACGCGGCGCGCTTCGGTGAGCTGGCGCCGGAGCGGATCGAGGTGCCGAGCGGCTCGCGGATCCGGGTCGACTACGGCGAGGACTACGAGGACGGAGTCGGGCAGCCGGTGCTCGCCGTCAAGTTGCAGGAGTTGTTCGGCCTGCGGCGGACCCCGCGCGTCGCGGACGGCCGGGTTCCGGTGCTCGTCCATCTGCTGTCGCCCGCCGGCCGCCCGGCCGCCGTCACGGCCGACCTGGAGTCGTTCTGGCGGGACGGATACCACGCGGTGCGGGCCGAGTTGCGCGGGCGTTACCCCCGGCACCCGTGGCCCGAGGACCCGGCGGGCGCGGAGGCGACCGGGCGGGTGAACCGGCGGCGCTAGGCCGGGACCGGTTCGGGGGACGCGTCCCGGGCGGCGGCCGAGGAGGGGCCGGGGCGGCGGCCGCGCGCCTCCAGGAGCAGCGCGAGGGCGAGCAGTGCGGCGGCGGCGCCGGTGAGCCCCCACGGCAGACAGGCGGTGAGCAGCAGCACCAGCTGACGTTCGGACTTCACGAGGGCGACGGTGGAGTCGACGTAGTCGGGGCGCATCTTCACGTCGCCGGCGAAGGCGGTGAGCGGCGGTTTCTCCGGGTGGCCGGTGTAGCGCATCTCCTCCTTGTGGATCTCCTCGCCGTCGACCGGCGCGCCGGTGGCCGGGTCGACCCAGAACATGCGCTTGGTGGTGTACCAGCGTTCCATCCCGGCGGCCTTGACGACGTCCGGGGTGACCCCCAGCGGCATCTTCTTGGGCAGGGCGACCTCGGTCCAGGGGACGGTCTGCTCGAAGTAGTAGACCTCCAGGCCGCGGAAGGTCCGCGTGCCCTGGTAGTGGATGGGCGCGGAGGTGCGGGTCTGGGCGTCGAAGTAGTAGTAGTCGCGCCGCTGCGTCAGGAACGGCCACTTGTACTCGATGCCCCGGCGCTGTACGGGGTCGCCGTCGACGTTCTCGCCGGCGGCGTGGACGGGGGCCTGTGAGTGGGCGTCGAAGACGTAGCGTTCGGGGATCCGGGAGACCATCCGCCCGTTGGGGTCGGCGACGAAGGTCAGGCAGTCCCAGACCACGACGTCGCGGCCGGTCTCCTGGCGCACCCGCCGTGCCGCCTCGGCGTCGCCGCGCAGCGTCTGCACGATGCTGACCTCGGGCACGGTCACCGGCTGCATGCGGGTGTAGTCGAGGAGGGTGGCGTTCCTCGCCTCCAGGACGACGACCTGGTACTGGCCGGGCGGGATCTTGGCGAGGCGGGGGAAGGCGTACCACCGCAGGAGCGGGCCGAGGGCCGCGCAGAAGGCGGCGATGGCGAGCAGGACGAGACTGGCCCGTCGGCGCATGGCACGGCCCCCTCAGGGATGGCGGGGAACCGTGGTCATCAGCGGCTTCGGCGAGGTGGTCCCCGATGGTGCGCCGATCGCGGTCATGGTCAGCACGAGCGCGAAGGCGGCGGCGGCTCCGATGGCCGCGGCGAGCAGGGCGCGCATGACCGTCCTCCCGACTGCCGGTTGCGGCTGCTGCGGCCGGGCTGGGCCCGGGCGCGGGCACCGTAGCAATCGGGGCGTGAAATGAGAACACGTCGCACCGCGGCGGGCCGCGCCTTCTCCTGCGGCCCGCCGCGGTGTTCCGTGCCGGTCAGATCACCTGACGCGCGTTCACTTCTTGCTCGTGGACGGGTGCGGAGACGGAACGCCGCACGTGCCGGAGGGCGAGGGGGACGGGGAGCCCGACGGAGAGCCCGAAGGGGAGGCGGAAGGGCTGCCGCTGGGCGAGGGGCTCGCGCTGGCGGAGGGGGACGGCGACGGGGACGGCGACCCGGTCGGGGTGGGGCTCGTACTGCCGGACGGCGACGGCGAGGTGGTCGGGCAGCCGGAGGCGCTGCCGGACGGCGAGGGCTTGGGCCCGGTGGTCGGGCTGCCGCTGGGGCCGGGGCCGATCGTGCCGCTGGCCGAGACGGTGGGCTGCGGACTGCGCGACGGTGACGCGGAAGGGCCGCCGGAGGGGGCACCGGACGGACCGCCCGCTCCGGTCGTCGCCGACGGGGACGGGCCTGCCGTCGGGAGGGCGCCGCCGGTTCCGGGGGCGCCCGCGCCGGGGCTGTCCGGCACGGTCCGGTAGCCCGTGAGGTAGTACTGGTACCAGGCCTTGACCGTGTTCAGATAGTCCTGGGAGTGGTTGTAGCCCAGGATCGCACGGTCCATGTCGGCGGGTACGGACATGTCCCCACCGACCGCGCACAGGTAGTCGCCCGCGGCGAGTGCGGCGTCGAAGACGTTGTTGGGGTCCTTGACGCCGTCGCCGTTGCCGTCGGCACCCCACACGGCCCACGTCGAGGGGATGAACTGCATCGGCCCGATCGCGCGGTCGTACCCGCCGTTGCCGTCGGGGATCCTCGCGTAGCCGTTGCTCCCGTCCAGGGCCGGGCCGAGGATCGGCCGCAACGTGGTGCCGGAGGCGTCGACGGCGCCGTGCTCGGCCTGGTCGGACTCGACCTGGCCGATCGCGGCGAGCAGTTGCCAGGGCAGGTGGCAGCCGGGCCGGGTGCGCCGCAGGATCGTCTCGGCGTTGCGGTAGGCGGCGAGGACGGTCGCGGGGATCCCCGCGCCGCCCGCTCCGACGCCGGTGCCGGTGCCTGTGCCGCCCGGAGTCGCCTTGCCGCTGGGCGAGTTGAGCGGCGGCAGGTTGGTGATGTACGGCGAGCCGCCGTCGATCGGCGTGCCCGGGGGCGGCGTCGCCTCGGTCGCGTGGTGGGGACCGGCCGTGAGCCCCGGCGCCTGAGAGGCGGTGAGTGCCGCCATCGCCGCCGCCGCGACCGCCGTCCCCGCGACCCGCCTGCGCATCCGTCGCCCGAACCGCACTGACATACGCCGAATCCCTCCCCGCGCTCCCACCCTGAGCGTACGTTATGTCCGCTTCGCAACTTCCGCTGCGATCGCGTGACGTGCCGCGTGTGCGCACGCTTGCGCGACAACGTCTCGGACCCTACGGCAACTTGGGGACCCTAGCTACCGTCGGGTCTCGGACTCATCACCGGTACACAGGGAGGCCGGATGCCGTTCACCTTCAGCCATGTCGCGGCTGTGCTGCCCGCGCTGCGGCGCGACGCGACGGGCGCCGTGCGCGGTCGCGGACCGCTGCTGGCCGGTGCTCTCGTCACCGGTTCCCTCGCGCCTGACGTGCCGTTCTTCGTCGATTCCGTGGTGCAGGGCACCCATCGCTTCGGGCGGACCGCGCATCGCTCTGCCGCGGTCGCCCTGCTCGATCCGCTGCTCGCCGCCGCGCTGGCGGCCGGCTGGACGGCGGTACGCGCACCGGTGCGGGAGCTGCTGCCGCCGCGGTGGCGGGGCGGCGGGGCGGGCTTGCCGGTGACCGCCGATCGGCCGTCCGGCCCGGCCGGGGCCGCCCGGTTCTGGCTCTCCGCCGCCTGCGGGGCGGCGACGCACCTCGCGTGGGATGCCTTCACCCATCAGGGGCGCTGGGGCGTTCGCCGCTACCCGCTGCTCGAACGCAGGCTCGGCGGCGCGCCGTTGTACCTGTGGGTGCAGTACGCCAGTTCGGCGGTGGGCCTGCTGGCCGTGGGCGCCTGGACCGTGCGGACGGCACCGCCTCGCACACAACTGCCGCCGGCCCCTCCCGGGCTGCCCGCCCCCGTGCGCTACGCCGTCCTGACCGCACTGACCACGGCCGCCGCGACCGGCGGCGCCGCCCGCTGCCGCCGCGACCGCCCGCGCGACCTGTCCTCCGCCATCTCCTCCGCCACCTTCGGCGCCGGAGCCGGCCTCGCCCTGGCGACGCTCGCCTACGCGGCGGCGCTGCGCGCATGCCGGCCTCGCCCAGGAGCGTGTTGGCGGGGGCTCAGGTGACTGCGGCGGAGGGAGAGGCGGCCGCGGGCGCGAGTTGTTGCGAACGGGCCCGGGCGCGGCAGCGC
>CAYNNX010000515.1:0-4601 GCA_964398515.1 uncultured Streptantibioticus sp.
AGGCGTGCACGTGCATCCCGGGAACGCGTTCCTTGACGGCCCGGGCGATGTCGAAGTACGCGGTGCCGGGCAGGTCGGGGTGGATGCCGCCCTGCATGCACACCTCGGTCGCACCGACCTCCCACGCCTGGCTCGCCCGGTCGGCGACCTGCTCCAGCGAGAGCGTGTAGGCGTCGGCGTCGGTGCGGCGCTGCGCGAAGGCGCAGAAGCGGCAGCCGGTGTAGCAGACGTTGGTGAAGTTGATGTTGCGGGTGACGATGTAGGTCACCTCGTCGCCGACCGCGTCACGGCGTACGTCGTCGGCGATCCGGCACAGGGCGTCCAGCGCCGGGCCGTCGGCGTGGAGGAGGGCGAGCGCCTCGGCGTCGGTGAGCCGGGTCGGATCGCCGGCCGCGGTGGCGAGCGCGGCCCGCACGTCCGCGTCCAGCCGCTCGGGCCGGCGCCCGGCCGCGGCCTGTTCGCGCAAGGCGTCCCAGTCGCCGTAGACCTCGTCGAAGTCGTCGCGGCGGTCGCCCGTGCGGCCCTGCGTGTCGATGCTCGCGTGCAGGTCGGTGCGTCCGGTGGCGGTGAAGACCTCTTCGGGCTCCTGCCACGGCAGGCCGTGCGGCACGGCGTCCTCGCGGGCCAGCCCGGTCCGCGGATCGGCCAGGGCGCGCACGTGCGGCAGCACCCGCGGGTCGAGCCAGGGCTCGCCGCGCAGCACGAACTCGGGGTAGACGGTGAGCCGTTCGCGCATCTCGAAGCCCGACCCCGCGGTGACCGAGCGGAGTTCGCCGATGTGCGGCCAGGGGTGCTCGGGGCTGACGTGGTCGGGGGTGAGCG
This sequence comes from uncultured Streptantibioticus sp., assembly GCA_964398515.1. GTDB lineage: Bacteria > Actinomycetota > Actinomycetes > Streptomycetales > Streptomycetaceae > CAYNNX01. The sequence continues at coordinate 823 of CAYNNX010000515.1, forward strand.
GGGAGACGCCGCCCCAGTCGTCGATGCCCGCGGCGATCACGCGCGCGTACTCGCCGGCGATCAGGTTGGGCGGCGCCTGGATGCGCGCGGAGGGCCCCAGGATCAGCCGGGCCACGGCGATGGCGGCGACCAGCTCGTCCAGCTCCGCGTCGGGCATGGCCCGCATCGGGGTGTCCGGCTTGGCGCGGAAGTTCTGGACGATGACCTCCTGCACGCCGTGGTACTGCCGGGCCACCTGCCGGATCGCGAAGAGCGACTCGGCGCGCTCGGTGTACGTCTCGCCGATGCCGATCAGAATGCCCGTGGTGAACGGCACGTTGGAGCGGCCCGCGTCCTGCAGGACCCGCAGCCGCACCGCGGGCTCCTTGTCCGGCGAGCCGTGGTGCGGGCCGTCCGGCTCGGACCACAGCCGGGTCGCGGTGGTCTCCAGCATCATGCCCATCGAGGCCGCGACCGGCTTGAGCCGCTGCAGATCCGTCCAGGACATCGCCCCCGGGTTGAGGTGCGGCAGCAGGCCGGTCTCCTCCAGGATCCGGATCGCCGTCGCCCGCACGTACGCCGGGGTGTCGTCGTATCCGTGCGCGTCCAGCCACTCGCGGGCCTCGGGCCAGCGGTCCTCGGGGCGGTCGCCGAGCGTGATGAGGGCCTCTTTGCAGCCGAGTTCGGCACCGCGCCGGGCGATGGCCAGCACCTCGTCCGGGGAGAGGAACATCCCCTCGCCCGCGCGCCGCAGCCTGCCCGGCACGGTGGCGAACGTGCAGTAGTGGCACCGGTCCCGGCACAGCCGCGTCAGCGGGATGAAGACGTTGCGCGCGTATGTGATGACGCCGGGCCGGCCGGCGGCCTCCAGGCCCGCGTCCCGCACCCGTGCGGCGATGGCGGCGAGGGCGTCGAGATCCTGGCCGCGGGCTTGGAGCAGGGCGGCCGCCTCGGCCGTGTCCAACGCGACTCCGCCACGGGCACGACCGAGCGCACGGCGCATCGCGTTGGCGGTGGGGGCCGGCTCCTCAGGGCGCGGGAGGCTAGTGGTCATTACCCGAGCATACGAGCGGCCGACGACAGCGCCAGGGAGCGTTTGTGCGCCTTTGATCACAAGGAGAACCGGAATAAGGGCTGGGAACAAGGCCGCCGGCACAAGCACGGGGAACAAGGGCTCGGCCCGCGCTGACGGGACGCGGGCGGCGCGTGCGCGGCGCGTCGGGCCGCGCGCGTGCGGCGCACGGGCTAGAGATACCGCGCGTAGCCGTCCAGGGTGCGCAGCACCTCCTGCGGCCCGGCGGACGGCAGTTGCAGCACGACCTCCTCGATGCCCAGGTCGCGGAAGTGGGCGAGCTTGCCCGGGTTGGGCCGCACGCCGTACGGCACGACGACCGGCTCGCCGGTGCGCCCGGCCTCGGCCCACGCCCGCCGAAGGACCGGGACGGCCTGGCCCAGCCCGCCGCCGCCGACCGGCAGCCAGCCGTCCGCGTACTCGGCGATGTGCGCGAACAGCCGCGGCCCGGCCGAGCCGCCGACCAGCGTGCGCACCGGAACCCGCGGCTTGGGGTACGCCTCGCTGGCCTGCACGGTGACGAACTCGCCCGCGTAGCCGGTGGGTTCACTCGCCCACAGCGCGCGCATGGCGGCGACCTTCTCGCGCACCAGGTCCCGGCGCCGCCGCCAGGGCACACCGTGGTCGGCCGCCTCCTCGGCGTTCCACCCGAAGCCGACGCCGAACGTGAAGCGCCCGTCCGAGAGGTGGTCGAGGGTGGCGATCTGCTTGGCGAGCACGATCGGGTCGTGCTGGGCGACCAGGGTGATCCCGGTGCCCAGCCCCAGCCGCCGGGTGACCGCGGCCGCGGCCCCGAGCGCGGTGAACGGGTCGAGCGTGCGGCCGTACTCGCGCGGCAGGGGCTCGCCCATGGGTGCCGGGGTGCGGCGCGGAACCGGGATGTGGGTGTGCTCGGGGAGGTAGAGCCCGGCGAAACCGCGCTGTTCGAGCTCCTGCGCGAGAGGCACCGGGCCGATGGTCTCGTCGGTGAGGAAGATGGTGACGGCGATGCGCATGGCGCCTCCGGCGTGGTCGGAAGGCCTCGGGTGGCCGGGAGTTGAAGACTCCGCAAAAAATCAGAAAGAAACCTTACTAACGTGGCATCCGTTCGGCAGTGTGCCGCTCCATGAAGGCATCCCCCACGGCAAACGGCAAGCAATCAGAGCCGTCACGGCTGTCGCGGCGGTCACGGCGCGCCGTCATCGGCGCCGCCGTCGGGCTGGCGGTGGCGGGCGGAGTCGGGACGACCCTGTGGCCCGCGGGCGCCGCCCAGCACCAGCCCGGCAAGGCGGCCGCCTCCGCCGACTGGGTGACCTACAGCGGCGGCAGGCTCTCCTACCGCACCGACGCCCAGGGCAACCGCGTGCCGGACTTCTCCCAGGTCGGCTACGACGACGGCGACCGGCCCCTGCCGCACCGGCCGGTCGTCGCCACCGTCTCCCCCGCACCCTCGGGGGACGACACCGCCCGCATCCAGGCGGCGGTCGAGCAGGCCGGAACGCGGCCCTCCGGCGGTGCGGTCCTGCTGAAGCCCGGCACGTACCGGATCGGCGGGACCATCGCCGTCGACCGCTCGAACGTCGTGCTGCGCGGCTCGGGACAGGGTCCCGGCGGGACGCTGCTTGCCGGTACCGGCAAGCCCCACACCCTGGTCGAGGTCGGCGGCGGCGGCGCCATCACGCAGTCGGGCGCCGCGTATCCGGTCACCGACGCGTACGTTCCGGTGGGTTCGCGGACCGTGCACGTCAGCGGGGCGGCGGGCCACTTCAGGGCCGGAGAGCGGATCGTGGTCCAACGGCCGATCGAGCGGAACTGGATCCACGCCATCGGCATGGACCGGATCCCGCCGCGTCCGGGCGGAACGCCCAGCAGCCAGTGGAAGCCCAGCAGCGGCCACCAGTTCGAACGTACGGTCGCCGCCGTCAGCGGCGACACCGTCACCCTCGACGTGCCGCTGCCGCAGGCCCTGGAGAAGCAGTACACGCACGCGACCGTCTGGCCCTACTCCTTCCCCGGCCGTATCGGCGAGGCCGGCGTGGAGGACCTCGCCGGCGACGGCAGGGCCTTCGAGTCCGATCCCTCCTGGCACGGCGGCGGCTACTTCGCCTCCGCCCTGGTCAGCGTGGACGCCGCCGAGAACTCCTGGGTGCGGTCGGTGACCGCCAACCACTTCGGCTCGGCATTCGCCTTCGGCACGGGCGCGTTGCACGACACCATGCTCGACACCGCTTCGCTGGCGGAGTCCGTCCCCCTGGACATCCACGCCCAGCCGGTGGCCTACACCCTCAGCGGCCAGCAGAACCTGGTGAACGGCTGCCGGGTCACCGGTACCAACCTGCACGCCTGGGCGACCCAGGCCCGCGTCCCCGGCCCCAACGTGATCACCCGCTGCTCCGCCGTCAACACCGGCTCCCGCATCCTCGACGCGGGCCCCCACCAGCGCTGGGCCACCGGCACCCTCTACGACGACGTCACCATGGACGCCTCGGGCAAGCTGTCCCTGAAGGACCGCCGGTGGATGGGCAGCGGCCAGGGCTGGGCAGGCGCCAACGACGTCGCCTGGAACTGCTCCGTCGGCACCTACGAAGTGGAGGACCCGCCCACCGCCCACAACTGGTCCATCGGCTGCACCGGCACGAAGGCGCCTGCGGCGAGCGGCCACCAGCCGGGCGAGTTCCAGTCCCCGGGGACGCGTGTGCGGCCGGAGAGCCTGTACGCGGAGCAGTTGCGGGAGCGGGTTGGGGGGTGA
>CAYNNX010000516.1:0-4585 GCA_964398515.1 uncultured Streptantibioticus sp.
CTTCTCCGAACTAAGCCGTCATGCCGCTTGATGACTTGTGTAGCCTGCGGTCGGTGGTGATGGAACTGAACGCAGAAGACTGGTTGGCGGATACGCGGACCTCTTATGACACCGTCGCTGCAAGCTACGCGGAGCTGACACGTCACCTGTTGGACGAAACACCCGAGGAACGCGCGGTCTTGGACCTGTTTGCTGACCTGGTGCGTGCCCGAGGCGGCGGGCTGGTCGCGGACGTGGGGTGCGGAACAGGCAGGATCACAGGCCACCTGCGGAAGCTGGGCCTGGACGCGTTTGGCATCGATCTATCACCTGGAATGATCGATGTGGCCCGTCGTGATCATCCCGGTGTGCGGTTCGATCTCGGTTCCATGACGGACCTCGCCTTGGCTGACGCCTCGGTGACTGGCCTGGTCGCCTGGTACTCACTGATCCACATTCCTGACGACGAGATCAGCTCGGTTCTTGCGCATTTCCATCGAGTGCTTCGGCCCGGTGGGCCGTTGCTGCTCAGTTTCCATGTCGGCGATGAGTCGCGGTTGAAGACTGAGGGCTATGGTGGGCACCCGATGAAGGTCCATGTCCATCGTCGGCAGCACCACCAGACGATTCAGTGGCTTAACGAAGCTGGCTTCGCCGTCGAGACGCACAAGACTCTCACCTCTGCCGAGAGCAAGCTGGGAGGGATCATCCTCGCGCGTCGTCAATCTTGAGCGGCTCAGCCAGTCGCGGGGCGGAGCCGATCAGGTGGTCCGGGCGGCGATCTCGCCGAAGGTGGGCAGGCCCAAGTGGATGACTGAGGGCTTGAGCGCGGCATCGAGCTGGGTCAACTTGTCCTCGGCGCCGGCCAGGCTGATCTCCAGGCCCTCGACCTCGCCGAGCCAGCCCTCGCGCTGAGCTTCGGCGATCCGGTCGATCAGGTTGTCGCGGATCTCGGTCAGACGGTCTCGCTGGGACGGCTCGGGCCGGAGGAGCGAACATCGGACGCAAGCGTGCTCGTGGATGCACGAGGTCCCGAACGCCCTCGCGCAGGTTCCCAGAGAGAGCTTGCGCTTCTCGAAGTGGGCGAGGAAGGCCTCCCACTCCTCGTTCGTCGGGGTCCGGTATTCCTCGCTGGGCCGGAGCGACCGACGACGGGCGATGAACGCGCGGTGAGCTTCGATGGCGTCCGCCGGGTAGATGGCGTTGTAGCCCATCGTGGTGTTGATGTCGGAGTGTCCTGCGAGGACCTGCGCGATGTGGGGTGGCAGGCCGCTGCGGATCGCGTCAGTGATGAAGATCCTACGGAAGTCGTGCGGAGCGAAGTCGAGGGGCTGGCCTGCGGAATCGGTGAGTCCGGTTCGTTCCAGGACCTCGTTGAGACCGTTGCGGATCAGTTGGCGGGACACCGGTGTGCGCTGGCCTCCGTATGTCCACTGGAACAGGAGCGGCATCGGCGGGTTCCAGATCTTCTCCGCGACGTCGTAGTTGGGCAGCATCGGGATCGCGCCTGTTCGAGGGTCACGGACGCGGGCAATGATCGTGCTGAGGACGTCGGCCAGTTCTGGGCTGACGAGGAGAAGGCGTTCCTCGTCGGTTTTCGAGGGAGCGACCTGCAGCAGCGGTACTACTTCACCGCTGGTGGGGAGCTTGTACTGGATCAGGGCGTGATGGCTGGCCTCCAGCATCTCCTCGATCCGGACGCCGGTGTGCTGCAGGAATTCGATCGTGGCCCAGGCCCAGAACGCCCGTTCCTCGACCAGCCCCAGGTGGACCCGTCGGCCGGACTCGTCGTAGGCCCGGAACGGAGTCGACGAGTCCTTCTTCTGGCGCGTGTAGGTTCTGCCCCTAAACGTGAACTGACCGCCGAGCGGGGCGGCCTGCAGAGCCTCCATCCCCTCCTGGGCCTCCGTCCAGTTTGCCCTGGCGGCTCGGACGACGGTGGATAGCGCGGGCAGTCGTTCGCGGGTGCGCTGGTCCATCTTGGCCTTGCGGCGCTTCTGGTGCTTGGAGGTACTGGCATCGGCGGCGCTGACCGGGCAGGGAGCAACCCACGGGCCCCAGCGTTCTGGTTCCTCGACGGCCCAGTGGGCCAGGTCGAGGTATAAGGCTCGGACCCCGATCATGAGGCTGCCGTAGTTGGCGCGCTCCGTCACTGCCTCGTGGACTGTGCCATCGGGCAGTCGGCGGCGCGTGACTTTTGTCCGGCTGGCCTGCTTCCATGCGCTCACGACTTCGGGCGGCAGCCGGAGGGTGTCGATACCGGGCTGGATGCGCTCAATCTGCAGCCAAAAGTTCCTCACGAGCGTCCGGGAGGCGTCCTCCAAGGACGTGTAGTCCATGGTGGGCTGGCGTTCCTTGAGATACTCGACCAGCAGGTCCCGGATCGGCTTGGACTGCGGCCGGTAGCGGTCGACGAGTTGCTCGACCGAGACCTGGCCGGATGTTCGGTGCAGGAGCCTCAGTGACACGGGCGCGTCGGGCGGCAGGTGGCCCAGGTCCTTCAGCCAGGAGTAGAACAGGCTTTGTCCGCCCGACGTGGCCCGCTGAGCTCGATGCGCCTCCATGTACTCAATGGCGTCTCCGACATTGATGTCGGCCAAGCCGCCGCCCTTGGCGATGACCAGCTTGACCAGCACATTCTTGGCGAGGATGCCGAGGTGAGAGGACCACGCGTCTGGGCCCACCAACTCCTGGAGGCGGGCGAAGCCCTCCGGGTCACGGTACTGGCAGATAATGGCACGCAGGTTGGTCGAGGTCCGGGTGAGCTGCCAGTGGAGCGATGGCCGGAGCACATCGGCACAGACCAGGGCGAACAGGCCGGTGTTCAGGATGCCGTTCGCATTCGCCGCGTCGTAGCCGACCCAGCTGGCGTTGAGCTTGTTCCACTGTGCCCCGGTCGAGGTTGCGGCGGGAGTCGCGTTCCATCGTTGTTGCCAGGTGGCGCCCGGTTGATCCAGGAGCCAGCGGAGAATGAGCGTTGCGCCCCGGCGCCGGTAGAAGTGGGTCGACTCGCTCGCGGCCCGTAGCGGAGGTTGGTTCAGCCGGGCCACGACCTCCTCGTAGGACTGGCTGGTGGCAGCCCAGGCGTCCTCGTAGGGCCGCGGCGGGAAACGCTTCTTGGCGGCCCGGAGAGCCTCGCCGGCGAGTGGCTGTGCATCTCGGATGGCGGCCGGAGCGTGCAAGGTCTCAGTGCTCGTCACCATGAGTTCCCGAAGAGAGTCTTCAGCGAGTCGGAGTTGTAGCCGGGGGCCGGTGGCGCGGGCGGCAGGCCACGCTGCTCTGCCCGGCGTGCGTGATGAGCACGGACGCGTTCGATTACCTCATCCTGGCTGGCCCGGAGGTAGAGCTGTGTGGTCGTCAAATGTGCATGACCGAGGACCCATTGGACGTCGGTCAGGGGCATCTTGGGGTCGCGGGCGAGTCGGTAGGACGCGGTGTGGCGTAGATCGTGGAGCGTCCAGTTCGCCCCGAGGAGATCGTTGGCCCGGTTGAACATCGCCCGCGCCGCGTCATAGTTCAGGGGACGCCAGGGCCGCCTCAGCGTCCACCACAACGGCAGGGACTTGCCTCGTGGGATGCCGTCTCGCCGTGTCTCCTCCTGGTAGAGGCGCAGCCAGACGAAGGCGTCAGTTGAGCAAGGAAGCTGCTGGTAGGCGCGGGTTCCCTTTCGGATCACGCCAACCAACTGCTGACCGGGTAGCGCATCACGCTGCCGACTGGTGAGCAGTTCTTCGGCGCGGGCACCGTTGGAAACCCAGAAGGCCAGTAGAGCGCGATCTCGAGTGTGCCGGAGGGCGGCGAACAGCGCGTTGAACATCTCGTCTGGGATGCGCCGGGGCGCACGCTTCGGGATGGTCGGCCGGTAGCGGCCTGTCCGCTCTTGGTTAAAGGGCTGGTCAGGCTTGTGGTGGGCGTTCGCGCGGCCGCCTCGACGCGAACGGTCGAGCGGAAACGGGTTGATGATCGGCCCAGTGCCCTCGTCCCTGTGGAAGTCGTAGAACGTGCGGAGCACGGTTTCGCAGTGCGCGCGCGTCCTCGCGGCGTACTGCGGGCCGGGTGAGACCTTGCCCGTGATGGCGTTCGGGGTACCGGGGATCTTCTTGCGGGGCGTCCGCGGTTTCGGCGCCGTCTCCTCGGAGTGGCCCGCCTGCCGGTGTCTCCAGTGCAGGCGCTGCGGCTTGTCCGCGATCTGCATCCACCGAACGAAGTCCCTCGCATCCGCACGGGTTGCCCGGTTCCACTCGATGTCGAGAGCCCACAGGAACCGCCACCAGCGCAGCAGGTCCATGCCGTATGAGCGGACCGTGGAGGCAGGTTTGTCCTCTGCCTGCAGCTCTGCGAAGAAGACGCGGACGGGGTCGACGACAACGCCAGCCTGGTCGAGCAACTGGTACGGCGCCCACTGATTGCCGGTCTCGTGCAGCCTTCCTAACTCGGGCAGGACGAAGGCCGTCAAGTCCCGCTCGGGGACATCACCTTGAAGCATCCCGAGAAGCTAGCGGAAAGGCCTTCTGACCTGCAAGAACTCACGAGTTAGTTCGGTTAATGGGCCGCGGACGTAGCCGTGTTCGTGGCAGTGGTCGAGGACTGTGGCGGGCGCAGTGCG
>CAYNNX010000517.1:0-4579 GCA_964398515.1 uncultured Streptantibioticus sp.
GACGGGGAGGCTCACGGATCGGGCGGGTTCCACTCGATCATCAGGATCGTGGCGTCGTCGCTGAGCCTGTCGCGCCGGTGGTCGAGGATGGCGTGGATGAGCAGGCGCAGGACCTCCGGGGCACTCTGTCCCGCCGCGGTCGACCGGATGATGTAGTCGGCGAACCGGTCCAGGCCGAACTGCTCGCCCTCCTCGTCGCGCGACTCCACCACGCCGTCCGTGTAGAGCAGTATCCGGTCACCGGGTTCGAGGGCGGTGTCGTGAATCGTCCGGCCGCCCTCGGCGAGGCTGGACAGCAGGCCCAGCGGAGGCTCGGCGGCCCGTTCCAGGGCGTTGTGGAGCAGGCGCTCACCTCGGATGAGCAGGGGCGCGGGGTGGCCGCAGTTGGACCAGCGCAGCACACCGGTGGCGATGTGCAGCTGCGCGAAGATGCCGGTGCAGAACTGGTCGGGAAGCCATTTCGCCATGGCCTGGTCGACGGTGGCGACGAGTTCGGCCAGTTCCGCGCCTGTGCGACGGGCATTGCGGCACCCCGCCATGGCCACGGAGGTGGCAAGGCCGGACGCCAGGTCGTGGCCCATGGCGTCGAGGATCGTGGCGTGCAGGAACTCCTCGGTGAACGAATGGTCGAAGGCGTCCCCGCCCACCTCGTACGCGGGTTCCAGGACCGCGGTCGACACCACCCGGCCGGTGCCTATGGAACGCGGGGGAAGGAAGGCCCGCACCATCTCCGCGGGCAGTCGCATCGGACGGGTGCGCATGCGCTGCGCGACGGTGTCGCTGTAGGTGCGCTGAGAGGTGATGATCAAGGCGAGAAGCATGGCCAGCGTCCGGCAGCGCCAGAGCTTGAGGCCGTCCAGGGTTTCCATGCCGAGTTCCAGCACCCCCAGCCGTTCGGCCCCGTTGACCAGCGGCAGCCATACGGTCAGCCCACCGCAGGTGTTCTCCTCCACCCGCAGCTCGTCCATCCGGTACGCCCATCCGGCCAGTGACGCGTCGACCTCCAGGTGCGGCTCGCCCTTGATCAGCGGCTCAAGCTCCCGTTGCTGGATGTCGACCAGGTAGACGACCGCGCGACCCATCCCCATGGTCTCGGCGTACCGGTTCACGATCGCCGGCAGTTCCGCCGGGGACGCCTGCTGGGCGGCCCTCACCAACTGGTCCAGCAGTCGTTCACCGGCACCGGCCGATGCGCTCACGCTCGCCATATGACCACCTTTCCCCTTTACGTGCCCACCCCGCGCGGCGGCGCGCAGGTGTGGCGCGACAGCCGCCGCGCCTTGTCCTCCTCGACCGCGTCGCGCAGGGCCGTGCGGAAGCGCCCAGGGCCCCGGGTGGCTCCCCCTGGCTCCGCGGCCGCGGGGCCGTCGGCGCGAAGCGGTACGGCACCGCGGAGGACGCCCGGCGGTACGCCCGCGCCTTCGACCGGCGGGACACCGAGGATCTCGGGCAGCGCGCGCCGCTGGTCGGACTCTTCCCACTGCGCCTGCTGCGAGCGCCTCGCGGGCGGCGGCGCCACCGGTGACCACCGCCGCCTCGGGGCAGCGGCAGCGGGCCCCGACTACAGCAGCAGGTCGAACAGCGCGAAGGCCTGCTGCCACTGCGGGGTGAGGGGGTGCCGGCGCTCCTCGTCGAGGATGCGCAGCGCGCGACCCAGTGCCACGCTCACCCCGCCCGCGAGCTCCGGCAGCCTGCGCTGGGTCTCCTCGCTCGCCGACAGCTCCAGCGCGGGCCGGGCGGCCAACTCGTCCAGGAGCGGCCGCAGTTCTATCTCCTCGTCGATCTCCCGGAAGGCGTGGCAGCTCTCCTGCAGCCCCTTGGTGACGGGGAGATCCTGCGGCTCGATGATGTCCCGGCCGTTGGCCTTGGCGTGGGCCACGCCGATGATGAAGAAGTCGTACAGCTTCTGGTTGACGAAGTCGCTGTAGCGCTTCAGGTCGTTCTTGTCCACGGTGAGCCCGGCGGCCGCATGGAAGAACCGCTCGAACTTGGCAACACCCATCACTGGCATGCGATCACCTTCTCCGACAGTGACGGACCTCTTCCTGGGTCCGGCGTACGGGTCAGCCACCGGCAGGCGCCCCCACCTCCCTCAGCCGTTCATGGACCAGGCGCACGGCCATCGCGCCCTCCCCCACGGCCGAGGCGACCCGCTTGACCGAGCCGCTGCGCACGTCTCCGACCGCGAAGACGCCCGGCATGCTGGTCTCCAGCGTCATCGGGGAGCGGTTGAGGTGCCGCCACTCCTCCGCCTGCGCGGTCGCGGCGGCGTCCCCGCCGGTCAGCACGAAGCCGTGCCCGTCCAGGGCGACCGCCCCGGTCAGCCATGAGGTGCACGGCACCGCCCCGATGAAGATGAACAGGGCCCGCACCGGCAGCGTCTGCCGTTCGCCGGTGCGGTTGTCCTCCACGACCAGGGAGTCGACGGCATCGGTCCCCCGCACCTCCCGCACCTCCGTGTGCAGGCGTACGTCGATGCGCGGGTGCCGCTCGATACGGTCCACGAGGTAGCGCGACATGTGGGCGCCGAGGTCTTGGCCGCGCACCAGCAGGTGGACCCGCGGGGCCTGCTCGGCCAGGAAGAGGGCGGCCTGCCCGGCCGAGTTGCCGCCGCCGACCACCGCGACGGGGTCGGCACGGCATCTGCGGGCCTCCCACACGGTGGCCGCGTAGTGCACGCCGAGGCCTTCGAGTTCCTCGACGCCGGGCACGTTCAGCCTCCGGTAGCGGGCGCCTGTCGCGAGCACGACGGTGTGGGCCGTGGCCGAATCGTCGTCGAGCCGCACCACGTAGTCGCCGTCCTGCCGCCCCAGGTGCACGGCCTCGGCGGGCACGCAGATCCGCGCGCCGAACCGGGTGGCCTGGACGACGGCGCGTTCCGCCAGTTCGGCGCCGGAGATCCCGGCCGGGAAGCCCAGGTAGTTCTCGATGCGGGAGGAGGTGCTCGCCTGCCCTCCGGTGGCGACCGCGTCCACCACGACGACCGAAACGCCCTCCGAGGCGCCGTAGACGGAGGCGGCCAGCCCCGCCGGCCCGGCGCCGATGACCAGCAGGTCGGAGGCGACGGGGCCGGAGGCGGGCGCACGCAGGCCGACGATGCGGGCGAGCTCGGCGTTGCCGGGGTTGCGCAGCACCAGGTCGCCGCGCCAGATGACCACGGGGGTCTCGGAGGGTGCGATCCCCAGCTGCCGCAGCAGCGCCTCGGCCTGCGGGTCCTTCTCCAGGTCGAGCCACCGGTGGGGCAGCCGGTTGCGCGCGGCGAACTCCAGCAGGCGCCGGGTGTCCGGGGAGTAGCCGGAGCCGACGATCCGGAATCCGGCGCCCTGGCCCACCAGGAGTGTGCGCCTGAGCAGGTAGGCGCGCAGGATGAGGTCGCCGAGAACGGGCTCGCCGGCCAGCAGGCCGCGCAGCTCGGACGTCTCGACCGCGAGCACCTCGCCGGGTTCGACGACGACCGCGGTGACGAAGGCGGCCTGGCCCTCCAGCAGCCCCAGTTCGCCGAGGAAGCGCCGGGGACCGTGGACCTGGAGCACGCGTTCCGCGTCCGGGTAGCCCTCTACGATCGCCACCTTGCCGCTGAGCACCACGAACAACTCCGAGCTGGGCTCGCCCTCGCGGTACAGCAGATCCCCCGGGCCCACCTGCCGGCGCTCCGCGCATTCGGCCAGAACCGCGATCTGGTCGTCGGTCAGCCGCGGGTAGGCGCCGCCCGGATCGGGCGTCTCCTCCAGCGCGGCGGCCCCGGCCCTGGTCTCGGCGGCTCCCGCCCCGGACACGGTCACGGCCGCCTCACACGTAGGCCTCGTGCGCGTAGCACCACCGCCACTGTTCACCGGGCTCCAGGGACTGTACGACCGGGTGGCCCACGTACGCCGCGTGCTTGCGGGCGTGCAGGCCCGGTGAGGAGTCGCAGCAGCCGACATGGCCGCAGGTGAGGCAGAGTCGCAGGTGCACCCAGCCCGTGCCGAGGCGCAGGCACTCCTCGCAGCCCTGCGGGGTGCGCGGCGCGACGTCGCGGACGAGCGCCAGATGGGGATCGTGCATGAGGGTCACGGGAATCTCCCAGGCAGAGTGGTCAGGCCGGCTGTGTACGCTCCGCCAGGGAGCGTTCGACCCAGTCGCGCAGGGCGTTCGCCGGGGCCGCGCCGGCCTGGCGGGCGATCATCTTCCCCCGGTCGAGGATCAGCAGGGTGGGCACCGCCTGCACGGTGAACCGCTGCGACACCCGTGGGGATTTGTCGACATCGACCTTGACCAGCTTGATACGGCCTGCCAGGTCGGTGGCGACGCGCTCCAGTGCCGGACTGACCATCCGGCACGGGCCGCACCAGGTCGCCCACATGTCGACCAGAACCGGCAGCGTCGCCTGTTCGACGACCTCGCCGAAGTCGGCGTCGGTGGCGTCGGCGATCCAGGGCAGCGGCGCATGGCAGTTCCCGCACCGGGGGCTGCCCTCGGCGGCGCCGGGGACCCGGTTGGTCCTGCCGCAGTCGGGGCAGTTCACCGTGCGAGCGGTCGGCCCAGTGGTTCCGGCGGTGCCCATGAGACCTCCTTATCGTGTGGGGCTTGTCCGTGCGGC
>CAYNNX010000518.1:0-4578 GCA_964398515.1 uncultured Streptantibioticus sp.
GGCACCTGCCGGAAGGGCTCGGGGCGCCGCGGGCGCGGGCGCGGGGCCGCCGGGACGTCGTAACCGTGCCCGGGGCCGAAGGAGGACTGCCCGGGCGGCTGCGTCTGCTGCGGCGGCCAAGGCGAGCCGTCCGCGGGCGGGGCGGGGGCGGCGGGCGGGGTCCGGCCGGGCAGGGGGTCGTTCAGCGGGTCCGCGAGCCGGTCGACCGCGGCGGCGAACTCGGCGGTGTCCTCGTAGGCGGGACGGCCCTGCGGACCCCCCGCCGCGTTCTCAGGCCGTACCGCGGTCACGCCCCGCCCTTGCCGACCACCGGAGCCAGCCCCGCCGAGCGGTCGACGGCACCGGTGTCGCCGCACGTCGTGAGCCAGTTGGCGAGCATGCGGTGGCCCCACTCGGTGAGCACCGACTCGGGATGGAACTGCACGCCCTCCACCGGCAGCTCGCGATGGCGCAGCCCCATGATCACGCCCGACTCGGTCCAGGCGGTGATCTCCAACTCCGGTGGCACGGTGCCGCGTTCGACGGCCAGCGAGTGGTACCGGGTGGCGGTGTAGGGGGAGGGCAGGCCGGTGAAGACGCCCGCGCCCTCGTGGCTGACCAGGGAGGTCTTGCCGTGCAGCAGCTCGGGGGCGCGGTCGACGACGGCTCCGTAGGCCACCGCGATCGACTGCAGGCCCAGGCAGACCCCGAAGACCGGCACCCCGGCGGCGGCACAGTGCCTGACCATGTCCACGCAGACCCCGGCCTCCTCGGGCGTGCCGGGTCCGGGGGAGAGCAGCACACCGTCGAAGCCCTCGTCGGCGTGGGCGGTGGTCACCTCGTCGTTGCGCAGCACCTCGCACTCGGCGCCGAGTTGGTAGAGGTACTGGACGAGGTTGAAGACGAAGCTGTCGTAGTTGTCGACGACCAGAATCCGTGCGCTCATCAGCCCGCGCTGCCTCCGCCGTTGACGGTGACGTCGTTGAACGGCAGCAGCGGCTCCGCCCACGGGAACACCCACTGGAAGAGGACGAAGACGACGGCGAGGACCAGCGCGAGGCTGATCAGCGCCCTCACCCACGTGTTCCCCGGCAGATGCCGCCAGATCCAGCCGTACATACGGTGCCTTCCTTCCCGGTTCCGCACCAGGGTAAGGGTCAGAGTAAGGGGAGACGCTGTGGATTGCGGTTCAGCCGGGCAAAGCTCTCGGCATGCCTTGTCCGACCGGCTGGGTGGCGTCCAGGTGGCCCCAGGCGATCAGGCGGTGGCTGTGGCCCCACTCGGGTTCGCAGGTGGTCAGCGTCAGGTAGCGGCCGGGGCCGGTGTAGGGCGTGGCGGCACGGTCCACGGGCGCGGGCAGCGGTTGGAGCACGCCGGTGTCGTCGGGCAGCGTGGTGTACGGCCGCCGGTCGATCACGTAGGTGTACCAGGTCACGCCGTCGGTGACGACGACCCTGTCGCCGGGGCGCAGTTCGGGGAGGTCCTTGAACGGGTCGCCGTAGGTGCGGCGGTGGCCGGCGACGGCGAAGTTGCCCACGGCGCCGAGGCGGGCGGTGCCCGGGTAGTGGCCGAGGCCGTGCTGGAGCGTGCCGGTCGAGGTGCCCTCGAGCACGGGCTTGTGCCAGTCGGCGCCCAGGCGGGGGATGTACATGACGGCGAAGGGCACGCCTGCGCGGTACGCGGGCGGCGCCGGGGCCGCCGAGCCGGCCGTGCCGACCGGGGTGCGGGCCCACCGGTCCTGGAGCGCCGCGACCTCGTCGGCCATGGCGCCGTCGGCCCGCACGCCGGTCCAGTACAGGAGGTAGACGACCAGGAGCACGATCAACGCGCCGACGGTCAGGCACAGTTCGCTGAGCGTCCGTACGATCAGGCGCACCGTCACGCCGATCCCCTCCAGCCGCCGCTACCCCAGGGGCTGTGCGTAATGGAGATCCACTGTGCCGGAGTACCCGGGAAGAGTCACGTGGTTGAGCGCGTCCACTTTCCAGCCGAGCCCGTATGCCGTGACGTACTGCTTGTAGTTGATGATCGCCGGATCGAGGTCGAGGGCGGCGCGCAGCGCACCCCGGTCGCCCACGGCGGTGATGGTGTAGGGCGGCGAGTAGACGCGGCCCTGGAGGATCAGGGTGTTGCCGACGCAGCGGACCGCGCTGGTGGAGATCAGCCGCTGGTCCATCACCTTGATCCCGCGCGCGCCGCCCCGCCACAGCGCGTTGACCACGGCCTGGAGGTCCTGCTGGTGGATGACGAGGTCGTTGGGCTGCGGATCGGGGACGCCGGGGACGCGGGCGGTGGCCCCGGGCGGCGCGTCGTTGAGGGTGACGGTGAGGGCGTCCCCGGTCAGCGGCTTCATGCCGGCGGCCGCCTCCAGGGCGTCGGTCCTGCGCTGTTCGTCGGCGCTCTGGCCGCTCTCGCGGTGGGCGAGGGCGTCGGCGTCGGCGCGCAGGGCGGTCAGCTGCTGGGCGAGTTCGGCGTTCTGCCGGCTCTTGCTGCGGATGAGGTCGGAGGTGCGCAGCAGGGACTCGTCGCTGCGGATGTTGGTGCCGTGGGCGGTGTCGTAGCTCGTCCAGAACAGCAGCCCGGCGGCGGCGAAGACGGCGGCGGAGAGGGCACTGGCCGCCCGGGCCCTGGCGGAGCGGCCAGGGCTTCCACCGGCGGAATCGCTCATGGGATCCTTATCTCCTTCGCACCCGCGGAAGCACTACGCTAACGGACGCCCGGGGGCGCCCACGTCCGCTCCCCGCCCGGCGAGACACTAGACTTATCCGCCTGCGTGTCCCGCAGCGCGTCGACAGGAGAGAACTTCGTGCCGAAGTCACGGATCCGCAAGAAGGCCGACTTCACTCCGCCGCCGGAGAAGACCACCGCGTTCAAGCTGCACACCGGCCGCCGCTGGGTGGCGCCGCTGATGCTCGCGCTGTTCCTCATCGGGCTGGCCTGGATCGTCGTCTTCTACGTGACCACGGGCAGCCTGCCGGTCGAGGCGTGGGGCAACTGGAACATCGTCGTCGGCTTCGGCTTCATCGCGGGCGGGTTCGTCGTCTCGACGCAGTGGAAGTAACCGGCGTCAACCTTTCACCAGGCTTGTCCACAGGGTTATCCACAGGCAGATCCACATGGGGAAAAGGTCGGAAGATCTGTGGATAACCTCTGCCGGATTGACGCCGGTGTGACCGGCGGACCTGCGCACTCGCCCCTACCACACTGACGTACCGCACTGATGTGCTGCACCGGCGTGCGCCGTCCACACCGTGCACAGGGGATCACACCCTCTGTGGATAAGTGCGATGAACACCGTGGAGGACGCGGCTGACGGCTGTGGGTGAGCGCTGACGCGAGCGGTCCTCCGCAGCCCGTCAGCCGTTGATCCGCAGCACGCCCGCGTACACCACGGCGCCGATCACAAGGCACATGGCGACGCACGTCCCCCACTGCACCAGCGCGCGCCGCTCACGGGGGGCGTGGACCATGCCGTAGGCGACGATCGCCCCGGTCACCAGGCCACCGACGTGGGCCCGCCAGTCGATCGAGGACCGCTGGGCGAAGGTGAAGACCAGGTTCAGCGCGATGATCGCCACGATCGGCCGCAAATCGTACCGCAGCCTGCGCATCAGGACGAACGTCGCACCGAGCAGGCCGAAGATGGCGCCCGAGGCGCCGAGAGAGCCGGAGTAGGGGTCGGCGAGCAGGAAGGAGAGCGCGCTGCCGCCCAGGCCCGAGATCAGGTAGAGCGCCAGGAAGCGCACTCTGCCGAGCGCCGCCTCCAGCCCGGGGCCGATCCACCACAGCGACAGCATGTTGAAGCCGATGTGCTGCCAGGCCTGGTGCAGGAAGATCGCGCTCAGCAGCCGGTACCACTGGCCCTCGGCGACGCCCGTCGTCGGGCTGCCCGGCGGCCACGCGCCGATCAGCACCAGGTCCTGGACGAGCCGGTCGCCGTAGGCCTGCACGGCGAGGAAGACGGCGAGGTTGAGCCCGATCAGGGTCATGGTGACCAGCCGCGGGTTGGCCGCCACCGTGCCGCCCGCGACCGTACGCGGCGCCGGCACCGACCGCCGGCTCTCGTGAAGACATTCGGGGCACTGGAAGCCGACCGAGGCACTGATCATGCACTCGGGGCATATCGGCCGGTCACAGCGGGAGCACCGCACACCGGTCGCGCGATCCTGGTGCCGGTAGCAGCAGACCGCCTGGTCCATGGTCCCTCTTCCCACACCTCGCGAAGAGCCTCGTGCCCCCGCCCGCCCTCCTACCTACGGACGGGCGGGGCGGCGAGTTCCCGCGACGGCGCCTTCCGGCGGTCGGCCTCAGCCCTTGCGGCTGACGACGACCGACTCGATCACGACGTCGTTGACCGGACGGTCGGTGCGCGGGTTGGTCTGGGTGCCCGCGATCGCGTCCACGACCCGCCGGCTGGCCTCGTCGGTGACCTCGCCGAAGATGGTGTGCTTGCGGGTCAGCCACGCGGTCGGCGCGACGGTGATGAAGAACTGGGAGCCGTTGGTGCCGGGCCCCGCGTTGGCCATGGCCAGCAGGTACGGCTTGTCGAAGGCGAGGTCGGGGTGGAACTCGTCGGCGAACTCGTACCCCGGGCCGCCC
>CAYNNX010000519.1:0-4571 GCA_964398515.1 uncultured Streptantibioticus sp.
CCCCAACTCTGCCCAGCTTCGGTTCAGTTGTCGACCGCCCGCAAGCTACCACGCTCCACGGCGGTGGCCGTTCTCGGTGTCCTCGATCACCCCAAGGATCTGCCCGGACAAGCGTCCGTGCAGGTCAGCGAGGGTCGGTGCGAAGTAGCCGCCGACGTCCAGCAGCACCACCGGTTCGGCGGCGGCCCGGGATTCGACGTAGTCCAAGGCAGTGTCGGGGTCGGTGAACAGCTCGCGGGACAGCTTGTCGACCGGGATGGTCTTCTCGACCTCGCGCCGGGCGGCGGGGTTGATCGACTTGGGTTTCGGCATCACCGCCCGCAGCCGGGTGAGGGCCGCGACCGCGCGGACGAAGGCGGGCCGCTCCGGCAGCAGGTGCGTGACCAAGAAGGATGTCACCTGCTCGTCGGGGGCGAACTGGGCGGCGATCTTGGCGAAGTAGGCGTCCAGCCGAGCGCGTTCGCAGGATTCCATGGCAGTTCCCTCTCATCCGTCAGCGCGGACCGTGCATGGGAAGGCTGGGATTCAGGTGGTGAGGGCGAGGCCGAACAGGATCCGGTCGGTGGCGAGTTCGGTGTCCAGGTAGGCGTCGACGCGGGCGGCGTCCGCGGACTGCGGCAGCGCGTCCAGGCCGACCAGGAGGACGGCTTGGCCGCGTGAGGTGACCAGGTCGGTCCAGCGCGGGTGGGTGGGCAGCCGCAGCCCGTGGCGGGCGCCCGGGAACCGCAGCACTACCTGGGAGCCGACGACCTCCAGCCGACCGGCCAGGACGGGGACGCGGTCATGAGCGCTGGCCAGGCCGCCCAGGGATTCGGCGAGGTGACGCATGCGGGTCTCGATCGCTTCGGGGGTGTCGTGGCTGGTGCGTCCGGGTGGATGGGCGAGCAGGATGTGGCCGATGCCCTGCCCGTCCGGGGCGGCCCCGGCCCAGGTCCAGGCGCCGAGCGAGGCGAGTAGTCCCGGGCCGGGGCCGCTGGCTGCGGTGGGCTGCGGGGTCCGGGTCAGCACGGGTGGTCCCCTCGTGCTCCAGGGCCCGCCTTGAAGCGTATCCAGACGACCTTGCCGGAGGGATCGCGGTCCTCGACCCCCCAGCCGTCCGCGAGTTCCGAGACGATCAGCAGGCCCCGCCCGCGGGTGTCTGTGTCGGCTGGGTGGCGGATATCCGGTCGCCCGCGGCGGGTGTCGTGCACTTCCAGGCGTACGAACTCGTCCTCGACGTCGAGTCTGACCAGGAAGCCGCATCCGGGCTCGGTCCCGCGCACGAGCGCGTTGGAGGCCAGTTCGGAGACACATAGCCGGACGTCCTCTGCTGGTCCGGCCAGTCCCCAGGCGGCCAGGGTCGTGGTGGCGAAGTCGCGGGCCAGGCCGACTGATTCGGGCTTGGGGTCGAAGAATCTCTGCATCGTGTCGGGCATGGCCGACCTCACGTCTCTGCGTCCAGGGCGGGGGCCGGTCCCGGGTTGCGGCGGTGTGAACGGCCCGCGCTGGGTGGGCTGGACAGGCCGGGCCCGGCAAGGCGGGGCCTGCGGGCTCCGCGGACCAGCAGCAGCCGGGCCCCGGCCGCCTCGATCCGCCGCTCGCGCTCGGCGGCTATCGCTTTGGGTCCCAGGTGGGAAGTGGATGGCAGCACGACGCCGTAGGTGTCGGGCAGGGCGAGCACGTCCAGCAGCCCGGTAAGCGCCGCGGATGCAGCGCCGCTGGAGCGTTCGGTGAACACCCCGGACAGCACCAGTTCGTGCTGCCGGCAGTACTCAGCCAGCGACGCTGCCAGGGCCACCTGCCGGGCGGCCGAGACCCGCACCAGCCGCAGGAAGCCATAGACGACCGGGCCGTTGACCGGGCGATGCTCCGTGAGGGGTTCCATGCTTCAGACCGTCCAAAGGCTCGGGAAGTGGTGACCCTTCGAGCCTGGTCGCGTCCCAACGGACATGAAATGACCCCCTGTTGCACTTCCGTCGCACTTTCGTCCCCCCGACTGCACGCTTGGTGCTTCCATGACGGTCGGAAGGGAGCGACGCGTGGCAACCGTGCACCACTGGACCGGCCTGGAAGCCCGGGCTCTGCGTCTCGCTCTGCGGATGAGCGTCCGCGCGTTCGCCGAACACCTCGGTGTCGGGGTCCGCACCATCTCCAAGTGGGAGAAGCTCCTCGCCAGCACCGAGCCCAGGCCCGACACCCAGGCCATCTTGGACACCGCACTCGCCCGTGCGGACGCCGCGGTGCATCTGCGGTTCGAGACCCTGCTGTCGGAGGCCGGACGACCCGCCAGCGGCCCAGGGCGGCGGGTCACCGCGACGGGTCCCCGGGCCTGGGAGTACGAATCGTGGACCGACGACCTGGACCGGGTGGTCGTAGCCCTCTCGCGGCAGAACTTCGCGTTCGCCGACAACCTGCTGAACCGGTGGCTTGCCCGCTTCAGGCCGCAGGAGTTGGTCGATCGGGGCCTGTATCTGTTCGCCCGCTCGACCGCCCTGCTCGGCGACCTGCGACGCGACCAGGGCGCCGTCCTCGGGCCGCTGTCAGCCCAGCACTCCTATGCCGGTTCCCGCTCGGTCTTCACCCAGCTCGATATCCCCCGCCGCGTCGCCCAGCTCGACCTGTCCCTGGCGGTGGTCGCCGAGATGTCCGGCAAGCTGGAGATCGCCGCCCGCCACTACGAAACCCTCGCTGTCGACGACCGGCTCTCCCGCCGCGACCGGGCCCGAGCCAGGTTGTGGGTGGGGACCGCGCTGAGCAAGGACGGCAACCACGACTATGCCGCCCGCGTCATGCTGGCCGCGACCCGCGAGTTCGAAGACCTGTCCGAGCCCGACGACTGGTCGGTCGCCCACCAGAAGCTTGCCCTCGCCCACCGCGGCGTCGGCGACCTGAACTCCGCCCTGCACTTCATCGACATCGCCCACAGCACCGGCGTCACCGACTCGCCGATGCAGCGCGTCCGGTTGGACACCGCTCACGGTCACATCCTGCTGTCCGACCCGGCCACCCGGGATGATGGGCTGCGCGTGCTCGACGACGCCGCGAAGCTGGCCGCCAAGATCGGCCTGAGCCACCAGCTCCGCAGTATCGAGAGCATCCGGATGACGACCGAGGGGGCAGCCGGCCCCCGGCGACGGTGACCAGGGAGATGCAGCGTGACGGACAACCAGCGGGTCATCACCGATGACCAGCGGCAGCGGGCCAAGCTGATCTGGGACTACCACCAGATGCACCACGACGTGCGACCGGTCGACGCCGCGATCGGCCTGGGCAGCCACGACCTCGGAGTGCCCGCCTTCTGCGCCCGGCTGTATCGCGCAGGGCTCTTTCCGGCCTTGGTCTTCACCGGCGGCCCCAACCCCACCGCCCCGGAACGGTTCCCCCGCGGCGAGGCTGTCCACTTCCGCGAGCACGCACTGGAACTCGGGGTGCCCAACGAGGCGATCCTGCTGGAGCCCAAAGCCCGCAACACCGGCCAGAACATCACCTTCTCGCGCGAGGTGCTGGCCGCCGCCGGGATCACCCCGGCCTCGGTGCTGCTGGTCTCCATGCCGTATATGGAGCGACGCTCCTTCGCCACCGCCCGCAAGCTGTGGCCCGAGGTCGAGGTGATCTGTGCCTCGGAGCCGCTGGAGTTCGACGACTACCTCAAGAGCATCGGCGACGAGAAGCTCGTCACCGACCAGCTCGTCGGCGACCTGCAGCGGGTGATCGAGTATCCGGAGCTCGGGTTCGCCATCGAGCAGGACGTCCCGGAGGACGTGCATGCCGCGTACGAATCTCTCATCCGCGACGGCTTCACGAGCCGCCTCATCGCCCCCTGATCTGCCGCCTCCGGGCGGGCTGTGCGCGATCCACCAGCCCAACCTGTTTCCGCGGCTGACGACACTGGCCAAGCTGTTCGCGGCGGACTACTGGATTGTCCTGGACGACGTCCAGTTCACCCGCCGCGACTACCAGCACCGCACCCGCCTGGCAGCCCTGGACGACCCGCAGCAGCGCCAGTGGCTCACCATCCCCACCCACCTGCCCCGCGGCCGCCAGATGCCCATCCGCGAGGCCCGGATAGTCGACCCCGCCCGCTCGCGGCGGCGCCTGGCCCAGCTGCTGCCGCCCTCGGTTCAGGTGCTCGGCCAGGAGGAGGTGGTACAGGCGGTCCTGACGGGCGCGGCGGACGTCGGCCTGGTGAACGGCGTCGCGGCGCCCAGCGACCCGCTTCCGCTGCCCGATGCCGGTCCCGTGATCACTCTCGGGCTCGCCGAGGAGCCCCTCGCGGTCCTGCTCCCCGCCGACCATCCACTGGCCCACCGCCCGTCCCTGCGCCTGACGGACCTCGCCGACGCCCACCGGATCGACGCCCCGCACACCGCCGTTGCCCCGGGCCAGCTGCGCGCCGCCGCCGGTGCGGGCGGCTTCCTCCCGCACATGGCATACGACGGAACGGACATCAGGAGCCTGGGTGCAATGGTCGCGGGCGGACTCGGGTTGGCGCGCTTTCCCTCGCGGCGGCCGACGGGCTGCCGGGGACGGCTGCCGTCCGGGTCTCGGCGCCGCGGCTCGTGCACCGCACGGAGGTGCTCCACCCGCGGAGC
>CAYNNX010000520.1:0-4550 GCA_964398515.1 uncultured Streptantibioticus sp.
GCGCGCGAGCCGGTTGAGCATTCCGGTGTACTCGCCGTTCCGGTAGCGTTCGGCGGCCTCCAACCGGGCGCTCATGGGGAACTTGCGTAGCGATGCATGGCGGCTTCGGCAGGCGTTGGAGCAGTGCGGGTTCTGCAGGTCGGCGACCTGACTCGGGTACTGCTCGAACAGTTTGCCGCAGTCAGGGTTTGAACATGTCCAGGTAGTCTTCGTTCCGCGGCGCCGGGTGCTCATACGTCCTTCTTCTCGGTGACGTGGGACTCGGCCGACCGGTGCAGGCCGTGCAGCTGCTCGGTGGGTGCGGCGAACATGCCGAGCCGGTCGATGTCGGATCCGGCGTGGGCGAGGCCGTAGGCAGTGGAGCCGACGATGCCGGAGAGCAGGACGTGCATGGGTGCCCCCGTGACTGGTTGGTAGTAGCCAGGATGGGGCGGACGGGCGGACGGCGCGAACGGGTTTCCGTCCGCGCCGCAGCCATCTCAACGCCGGGTCGTCTTGAAATTCTCAAGCGCTCGGCGCGCCCACAACTCGGCGATCTCCGGGACGTTCTCCTTCGGAACCAAGCCCCGTGAGCAGCGCAGACCCAATTTCGCCAGCGAGTCCGCGGTCTCATTCAGCGTGTGCCCGGCGTGCCCTTTCTCGTGCTCGAAGGTGAGGCCGGCCGTGTTGGCAACCAGGGCCTGCAGCTGCTCAAGCGCGCTGGAGTTGCCGCTGTAGCGCCAGGTGCGGTAGCCCTCGGGCAACTCGGTGCCACCCTTGGCCCACTTGGTGAGGTACTGGATCGCGACGGTGCTGTCGGTCAGGATGGTGATCGGTCCGGTGTGCTGTCTCGTCACCTCCTCCAGTCTCCAGAGGATTGCCCGGAGTTCGGCGATGGTTGAGCGTGACGGGCCGCTGAGGTCGGCGGGGTAGGGGTGCGCCCGGACGCCATAGTGGCCGCTGGTTGCGAGGAAGCCGCCGCTTATCCGCTTCGGGCCGGTGGCCCCGTCGGTGGCGAGTACGACGGGTCCTCTCTGGGCGGGGACGGTGCCGTAGACCTGGAGTTGCAAGCTCTTCAGCTTCTGGGACGGCATGATCAGTTCCTCTTGCCAGCGACCTTGTCGGCGTCCGTCTCGGCGACTTGGAAGTCGTGGGGGAATTTGCGGGCGTCGTCCTGGACCTTCTGCCGCCACGTTGCGTCTTCCGGGCCCCCCACGCCGAGGCCGTCGCTGGCGAGCTGGGCGATGTCGGCGGACAGGTTGCCGTTGTCGTCGCGCCAGTCGCTGATCGCAGCGGGTTCGTCGTCGGCGGTGAAGCAGGCGTCGGCTTGCTTGAATGCGTCCATGCCGGGCTGCACGTCCGTTGCGGCCTTCTCGTACCAGGCGTGGAAGGCCGGGAAGGAGTTGTCGCTGCCGCGGTCGAGGACGACGGTGACGCCGTCGTTGAACTCCTGCTGGTAGTAGGCGTCGTTGGCGTGGAGGATGCCGGCGGCCTTCGCTCGTGCGGCGGCGGGGCTGGTGGCGTCGCAGTGGGCTGCGGCGGGGGTCTGGGCAGAGTTGCTGTGCGTCGCCGGTGCGCTGCTCGCCGCGGTGGCGGCAGGTGACGCGGTGGTGTGGCTGGGCGCGGGGGACGGGGTGCTGGCGACGGTGCTGTGGGAGCTGCCGCCTCCGACGAGGGCTGCGACGCCGAAGATGAGGGCTGTGGCGAGGAACCCGAGGCAGCCGCAGCCGAGGCAGGTGTCCTTCTTGTCGTGCTTCGTCTTGGTCGGATTGGGCTGGGTGTCGGTTGCCGTAGGGGATGTGTCGTTGGGGCCGGACTGTTGTGCCCAGGAGGGTGTCGAGTGCGGTTCGGGCATGGTGTTCCCCCGAAAGTGGTTGAGTCGTGAACGGATTGTGTCAGGATCGTGCGCAGCCGTACGATGCGTTGCCAAACCGTGACTATCTGTCAGGCAGGCTCACAGCCGCCCGAGTGGGTCGGGGTCGTAGCCGAACACCTTGATGGGGCACGCGGTGTCGGTCGGGTAGGTGGCGGGCGCACCAGGCGTCGACCTTCTGGGCGCAGTCCGCCAGCTGGCCCATGGTCGGGGCGTTGCTCTGTCGGGCGCAGGCTGGCGGCCCGCTTGGGGCGGGTTGCGGCGTCGTACAACTGGACGCGGAGGAGGGTCAGGGCCGCAGCGGCGACCGCGACCGCCAGGCGGCTCTGGGCGAGGCGACGGATCACCGTTAGCCCTCCTTGCCGGTGGTCGGCTCGTGGTTGCGCGTCCACGCGAACGGCTCGATGGTCTGGGCCCGGTTGAATGCCTCGATCGCGGCCGTCTCGGGCGCGCCAGGCCCCGGGTAGACGCGGCTGCCGGCGAGAGAGGCCAGCAGTCGGGCCGCGTGGTGGACGCAGCCGAAGTCCTTGGCCCCGTCCTGGGTAACGACGCGCACCGCGTCTCGCGGGCCATCGCAGGAGGTCCGGTCGTCGGGGTGCGCGACGGCACAGCTCCCGGCCCGCGGCTGCTCCTCAGCTGCCTTGCTGTGGCAGTCGGCGTCCCAGCGGTGTCCCGCACTTGTCGCAGATGGTGGAGAACGGCCGGACCCCGTGCAGGCGGCACGGATCTTCGCCAGGTCGGAGAGGAGACGGCGTCATGAGGTGCGTCCGATGCGTCGTCGAGGATGCCCTGCCAGCGTTTTGGATGGTCGGGAACATCGCCGCCCTGACGCTCCTCGGTGTCATCGTCGCCGAGCAGGCACCGGCCCCTGCGGGTGTTGCCGGGCCCAACACGCCGCTGACCCAGCCCGATCGCCTCGGTGAGCAGGCCGAGCGTGAGGGTGTCGGAGATCCCGGCCGCCGTTCATTGGGCCGACCATGACCACCGAACAGACGCCCCTGGCGTTCATCTACGACCGCCACGTGACGCAGACCGAGGTGATACTGGAGCTACGGCTCAAAGCCTGCGCCAGGTACGTCAGTGAGCACGGCTGGGGCTTCGGCGGTTGGTGGATCGACAAGGGCGACTGCGCCCTGACCGACGACCATCGCCCGGCCTATGACACGCTCCTGCGCACCATGCAGGCCGCCGACGCCAGTCGACCGCGGGTATGCCTCATCTACGACTGGGCCCGCCTCAGCCGGGACATGAAGGCCCGCGGCCTGCTGACCCGCCGAGTGCTGCTGCTCGGCGGCTGGGTGGAGACCTGCAGCGGTGAGAGACGCGCCCCCGGTGACAGTGGCCGATCACCGGGCCGTCTGACGTCGGGGCCGATTACCGCGTGACCGCGGCCGTCTGGATCACTGGGCGCTGCTGGCTGTGGTGCGGTCGCTCGGACTTACCCGTGACCTGGGTCGGCTCGGTGCAGTCCAACGGCCATGAGGTCCCGATGTACAGCTGTGGCGCGTGTCTGGACCACCTCGACGCGATGGTCTGGGCCGAGATCGTCCGCATGGACGCCCCGCGGCCCCGGCAGCACACGCGCTTTTGAATCCGGCCCACTCCCGACAGTGCGAGGAGTACCGATGAGCATGAGCACCGAGCGCCCCAGAAGGCCACTACCCGTCCTCACGACGGAACAAGTCGCACGTTTGAAGCCGAAGTTGGCGGACGTCGTCGAGTACCGCAAGTCCGGTCTGTCGCTGAATCATGTGATCGGGTGCCCGCTGGAGTGCGGCTACTGCATCCGGCACCTGTACGACAACTTCGAGATGAAGACCCCGCGCGCCCTGATGACCGACCTGGAGGCGGTCGAGGCGCTGACCGGGCACCGGTACTTCCGGCCGCACGTCACGCCCGTACAGCTGTTCAACAAGGCCACCGATCCGATGCTGCCGGTCGTCAAGCCGCACACCTTCAACACCTTGCGGCTGCTCGACGAGCGCGGTCTGACCAACCACGTCCTCGTCATTACCCGCTGGCGTGTCGACCCGCAGGACTGCGAGGTCCTCAACGGCTTCCGCAACATCAAGGTGACCGTACTCGTCACCCACTCCAACATCCGGCACCCGGGGATCGAGCCCGTGGACTCCCAGATCGCCGCCCAGTCCCTGCGCACCCTGTACGCCGGCGCCCGCCGGTACCGCACCATCCTGTACTGGCGGCCGATCGTGCCCGGCTTGAACGACTCCGACGAGGACATCGCCCGCGCCGTGAAGCTGTCACGGCACGCGCACGCGACCGTCTTCACCGGCCTGTTCTTCCGCGACGACATCGCCGCCTACTACCGGGCCAACGGCCTTCCCGAACCCTACGGCCACACCGCACGGCGCAAGATCATGCCCGAGCAGCTGGAGGCCCGGATCCTGGCCGCGTTCCGGCGCGCCGACCACTGCGACGAGCCGTTCGGCCCGCTGTTCCGCAAGACCAGCTGCGCCGTCGCCTACGCCCACGGCCTGCCGGACTACAACGGCCACTTCGGCATCCGGGAACTGTGCGACATCTGCCCGGTCGCCCAGCTCGGCCGCTGCAGCAACGCCTGGACAGTTCCTGATCGGACGGAGGTGGAGAAGGCCGCGCGGGATCTCGGCGCGCTCGGCCCGGTCGAGGTAACCCACCGCGCCATCATGGTCGAGGGCCTGGACGAGCAACCCCGCTA
>CAYNNX010000521.1:0-4548 GCA_964398515.1 uncultured Streptantibioticus sp.
CGGCTAACATTGCGTCAGGTAGCCTGCTGACCTGCGGAAACGTCTGGGAACTGCCTCCGGAGCCGTGTGCGCAGGTTCGAATCCTGCCGGGGGCACTCCGGACTAAGACCCTGACCTGCAGGAATGCAGATCAGGGCTTCTTGCGTTCATGCCAAAACGCACACGGTCTATTGACCGTTGCTCTTTCGAGCCGCGCGGCGTCCCCGACGCTAGGTCTGACCCCTTCTGCTGACATATAACTGCAGGTCAAGGGTCCTTCGTTAACGCTCGTTGGCCGTACTCACGGCCAAATATACCGACGCACTTCAGGCCGGGGAATCCAGCATCGTAGACTCCCGAAAACCGCGTGCGACCTGCCTGAATGTGGCTGACGCCACACGGAAATGCAAACGGTCTGGTGGGTCGTTACCGTTCGGCCTGACACTACCGAGCCGGTTCAGGTGGCTGATCGTCGCCGCCGGCGTGACGGCACCGGCCCCTGCGCCCTCGGTGCATGCCGCCCATGGTGGAGCGTGGGTCAGCTGTCCACAGCTGTGGATGCGTCGCGGGTGCGCGACGAGGCGGCCTAGAGGCAATACCAGTGACATAGGCCGTTCGACCGTCTCACCTGCGGAAGCACTGTCCTCCGGCGGTCCCGGCAGCCGCAAAGTCACTGGCCTCTGGCATTACACCTAGCCCCGCCATGTCGAGCGATCACACGGTGGCTCCCGCGGCGGGTGGGGCGGGACCAGCGCCCGCCCCACCCTTGACGAGGCAGGGGCCGCCGTGCAGCGGCACACCGACGTTGCGCCGGTCTCAGCCGTGATGCCCTCCGCGCACCGCCAGTAGCACCAGCCCTCGGAGTCGCTGTGCGGGTGAGTGTGGTCGGTCACTCCTCCTCCTGAGGGCATGGATCGATCAGGTCGGCGGCCTCACGCATGCCACGCGGGAAATCGGCGGTGCCGCCGTTCACGCCTGTTGCGGCGCCCCGGATCTCCTCCGCCAGCTCGTGGGCGTAGTCACGCAGCAGTCGCTCAGCGGTGGGCGTGCTGATGGACTTCGTCAGCCACTTGTGGAGCTCGTCGTGGGCGGTCACTTTGCCTCCATGGCATACGGGTCGATGTCATCGGCTACACCGAGGGTCGAATACTCGGACAGATACCGTGCCTAGTTCTCCTCCGCCAGCGCATGAGCATGTTCCGCCAGGACTGGTCATTGCCTCGGTGGGTCATGACCGCCTGGTCCGCAGCGCCGCCCGCTGCACCGTCACCGTCTGTCGGGGTCTGCAGGTCGAAAATCCCCGGCCTGGGCCACACCGCCCAACTCGCCGACCTGCGCGCATCCCTGTGTGTTGGCAGGCATCGAGGCAGTCGGGAAACTTCGTCCTGGCGTGCGGAGCCGTCAACGCGGTGCGGTATTGGC
Source organism: uncultured Streptantibioticus sp. (assembly GCA_964398515.1). Classification (GTDB taxonomy): domain Bacteria; phylum Actinomycetota; class Actinomycetes; order Streptomycetales; family Streptomycetaceae; genus CAYNNX01. The sequence continues at coordinate 1,402 of CAYNNX010000521.1, forward strand.
CTCGCTGATGTGCCGCCTTGATCAGCGTATGGACGATGTCAGCGGCCAGGTCTGGGTGCCCTTCGATCAGGCCGCGTCGTAACCGTGGGTGGCGAAGATCCAGGCGGTGTACAGGCGGTTCAAGTCAGGGGGTCCGGGGCGAGCAAGAGCGGGCGGAAGGCTTCCATAGGGAAGCCTGCCAACGCGTCGGCGCTGAACAGCGGCTCGTCCACGGCTTCCGGCAATCGCTGGCGGGCCTTCCGGGTGGCTGTCCGGTGGTGGTGCGCCACGGCGAGTACGACGATCACCGTGCAGGTCGCGCCACCGACCAGAGCACTGCTGACCAGCGGTACGTACCGGGCTCGGGCAATGACGAGCGCGACACCTTCCAAGACGATCAGGAGAAGAGCTCCCAGGACGCCGTCCTCAGTCTGTGGGCGCGCTGGCACTTTCATATCGAAGCCCCCTTCAGCTTCCTTTCCCAATATGGGCCCGGACGCCATGCACGATCAAAGGACACCCGGCCCTCTTCAGGCCAGGGCATGCTCCGGTACTGCGCTGCGCTCCGGGCGGCAGGGTCCAGCGGACGGCATGGACAGCAGGGTTAAGCCATACGAGGGTGAGGACTCGTCCCAGCCGTGCGGTGGCGGGGCCGGTGATGGCGACGGTTGCCTCAAGGGCCGCCGCCCCGGTGTCTGTGTCATGGGAGCGCAGGCTCACCAGTTCCACGCGGGGCATCGGGGGCCTGGGTGAGCAACGCGCGCACGCGAGTCTGCCCACGGTCCTCCCAGACGGTGTGCACCGCCGCGCGTAGCGAAATCGGCGGGGTTCGGTCCACCAGTTGTTCGACGTCGCCCAGCAGTAGGCGGGGCAGCACGGTCACGGCGCACCTCCTATAGTCGCGACGGGGTAGGTGGTGGTCGGCAGCGGGCCGTCGAGGCCGCGGTGGACATAGCGCCACAGGTCGCGACCGGTGAACCCGGCTGCTTCCAATGCCGGGCGGTTGCGTACCGGCAGGCCCTCCATCCCAAGGGTGAGCGCGGAGGCGAACTCGAACGCGTGCACGGTGCGTGGCCCAAGCTGGTCGAGGGCGCGGCCGACCAGCGTCTCGGCGACCGTCTGGTCTTCCTCCTCGGCGTGCAGCCACAGGATCAGCCCGGCCCCGTCCCGGGGGCGCGTCGCCTAGGAGACGACTCCCCGCACTCGCCCGTTCGGATCGTGCACGACATCGGTGCGGGGCGTGTCCAGTTCGGCCCACCAGTCGCCGTCCACCGGCGAGTGTCCGGCCAGCGCCTGGTCGAGCATCCCGGGCGTCGCCTGCGGCTGCCCAGGCAGCCGGTCGCCCTCCACCAGGGCGAGCACCGCGTCCTGGTCAGCGACCGAGTACGGCCGCACGGCCAGGGGTTCCGCTGGACGGGCGGGGGTGATCGCCACGGTCGCACCTTTCCTTGTGGGACGTCTGCTCCAGCCTCCTGCGCGAGCCTGCGGGCACCAACTACCCGCCCGGTGGGTGCGTCCGTCCAGGGCGCACGGCCGCTCGTTCGGGTGCACCGACTGCCGGATGACCACGACCAGTACCAGGGCCACGTCGGCATTGAAGGCGTGCGCGCCAGCGGGGATGAGCACCGCCACGGCGAGCGGAGCCACCCCCGCATGTGTGCGGTTCGCGGGATGGAGGGGCACGTGATGGTATGAGGGGTTATGGCGGAGGGTGCGCGGAAACCCGGTAAAGTCGCGGTTGATCGGTCCGAAGGGTTCGGTGAGCGGCTGCTGGGTCTGCTGCTGGATCGCGCTCACGAGCTGCCTCCGCAATTGATCGCTCCGCTGATCGCGGAGGAAGTGGGCAAGATCGGCGGCCGTGACGTGTCGGTGCTCCTGCAGGACTACGAACAACTGACGCTGGTGCCGCTGCCCGGCAGGCGGCTCGTGGCCGGTGAGCCCGAACCGATTGACGGCTCCCACGCCGGGAAGGCATTCCTGGGCACGGCTGTGGTCGAGGTACCGCAGGCCGACGGCGTTCGGATGTACCTGCCGCTGTTGGACGGCAGCGACCAGGTGGGGGTGCTGGCCCTCACCGTGGACACCCTGGATGACGACGACCGGCGGCTGCTGCGGCGGCTCGCGGGTCTGGTCGCGGACATGCTGGTCACCAAGGGCAGTTACACCGACCAGTTCATCCAGGCCCGGCGTCGTGGCGAGATGAGCGTGGCCGCGGAGATCCAGTGGTCACTGCTGCCTCCGCTGAGGATGTCCGTCCCGCAGGTCGAGGTGGCGGGGATCCTGGAGCCCGCTTACAAGGTCGCGGGCGACAGTTTCGACTACGCACTCAACGACGACGTCCTGCACGTTGCCGTGATCGACGCGATGGGCCACGGCCTGGGCGCTGCTGTGATGGCGACGGCTGCCATTGGTGCCTACCGCCACTCCAGGCGCGCCGATGTCGGTCTGTCCGAGATCTACGCGTACATGGACCAGGTCATCGCGGAGCAGTTCGGGCCCGAGCACTTCGTCACCGCGCAGATGATGCGCCTGAACACCGCGACCGGACACTTGCAGTGGGTGAACGCCGGCCACCCGGCTCCACTGCTGATCCGGAACCACGATGTCATCCGGGTGCTGGAGAGCCGGACGACCTTGCCGGTCGGCTTCGGTGGTGAGGAGCCCCGCGTCAGCGAGCAGATGCTGCAGCCCGGCGATCGGGTGCTGTGCTTCACCGACGGTCTCATCGAAGAGCACGAGGTCGGTGGGGATCAGTTCGGTCTGGAACAACTGGTCGACGTCGTCATGCGCGTCGGGCGTGCGGAGACAGGGGTGCGCGCGATGGTGCGTACGCTGTCCCACATGCTGAAGCAGGCGCGGGGCGGGATCACCAGCGACGACGCGACGATCTTCCTCATCGAGTGGCGGGGCGGCACCGCCGACCACCTGGCGATCGTGCCCTAGGACCACCACTTGGCGCTGGCCACAGGCTTCCGATTTCCCGGTCCGCGCACGGGAGAGAACAAGACGATCAAGGGCGAACTCGGCCAAGGAGCGTCACGCCACCCGACCTTCCGGCACTGGCGCGTCCTCGGGCCGGACGGAGTCGGTACCGGAGTCGGTGTGCTTTTACAGGTGACCGACGGCAACGCAGGACGTGGCTTACCGGCGCAGGCGCCCGCAGGTAAG
>CAYNNX010000522.1:0-4544 GCA_964398515.1 uncultured Streptantibioticus sp.
GGCCGAGCACGTCGTGCAGGACCGGCATGAGCATCTCGACCTCGGACAGGTCCGCGGTGGCGTCCGCCGGCCCGGTCCGGGCGTACGCGACGATGGCCACGTCGGTCACTGCAGTTCCCTGTGGTCGCTCACAGCAGCTCCTTGTAGGTGTCGTAGTCGGCGTCGGGTTCCCCGGTGGGCCGGTAGTGGTCGGGGTGGCGGCCGCCGTCGCGCCACACCGGTTCCACCCGCAGCCCCATGCGCACCTGGTCGTAGGGGATGCCGCCGATGCGGCCGTGCAGGGCGAGGTCGGCGCCGTCGAGGGCGATGTGCGCGTAGACGTAGGGGACTTCGATGTCGACGCCGCGGGCCTTGATGTTGACCACGCAGAACGTGGTGACGGTGCCGCGCGGCCCGACCCCGACCTGTTCGCCGGTGGCGACGCCGCAGGTGGGGCAGGCGCCGCGGGGCGGGACGTAGACCTTGCGGCAGGACGGGCAGCGTTCGCCCAGGACGCGCCGCCCGGCGAGCGCGGTCAGGTAGCGGGACTGGGCGCGGCCGGGCGTGTAGGTGTATTCGAGCCGGGCGGGGGTGACGATCCCGGTGACGGGATCGGTGAACTCACCGGGGTGCGGCAGGGGTTGGAAGGCCTCGTCGCCGCCGTGGGGCTCGAAGCAGGCGATGTCGGTGATGGCGCCGTGGCGTTCGGCGGCCCAGCGGACGCGGACGCGCAGGCCGGTGCGGACGGCTTCGGGGCCGGGCGCGTCGAGGGCGTGCAGGATCGCCGTGTCGGCGCCGTCGAGGCGGACCAGCACCCAGGCGAACGGGTGCCCCAGGGGCTGGCCGGGCCGCGGGTGCGGGTTCCACGCCCAGGTGGTGACCGTGCCCGTGGCGGCGACCCGGACCAGGTCGCGGATCTCCTCGGCGGTCACCGGGTCGTACTCGACGGGCGGCACGAGCACCCGGCCCTCGGTGGTGCGTACGCCCAGCACGGTGCGCTCGCGCAGCGCGGTCAGGAAGGCGCTCTGGACCGGGCCGAGGGAGCGGGTGAAGGGGAACTCCAGGACCAGCGGTGCGCTCAGGACCTCGGACACGGCACGGCCCTCCTAGGCGCGGCGGTAGACGGGCGGGCGTTTTTCGGCGAAGGCGCGGGCGCCCTCCTTGGCGTCGGCCGTGCCGAAGACCGGCCAGCCGCGTTCCAGTTCGAGCCGCAGCCCTTCGGCCTCGGTCAGTTCGGCGGTGTCGTACACCGAGGCCTTGACGGCCTCGACGGCGAGCGGGCCGTTGGCGTTGATCAGTTCGGCGGTCTCCAGGGCCTTCTCCAGCGCGGTGCCGTCGGGCACGACGTGGCCGATGAGCCCGATGCGGGCCGCCTCGGCGGCGCTGTAGGGGCGGCCGGTGAGCAGCATCTCCAGGGCGTGGGTGCGGGGGATCTGGCGGGCGAGGCGCACGGTGGAGCCGCCGATCGGGAAGAGGCCGCGTCCGACCTCGAACAGGCCGAAGACGGAGCTCTCTGCGGCGATGCGGATGTCGGTGCCCTGGAGGATCTCCGTGCCGCCGGCGACGCAGTGGCCCTCGACGGCGGCGATCACGGGTTTGCGCGGCCGGTGGTGGCGCAGCATGGCCTTCCAGTGCAGATCGGGGTCGGCGTCGAGGCGTTCGCGGTACTCCCCGGCCGCCACCGTCCCGTCGGCGGCGAGGGCCTTGAGGTCCATGCCGGAACAGAACGATCCCCCGGCGCCGGTGAGGACGACGGAGCGGACGGTGTCGTCCCGGTCGGCCTCCAGCCACCCGTCGTGCAGGCCGACCAGCATCGGCAAGGAGAGGGCGTTCCTGGCCTCGGGCCGGTTCAGGGTCAGCACGAGTGTCGCGCCGACGCGCTCCACCGTGAGGTGTTCGGTGCCGCCCATCGCAGTCCTCCCGTCGCAGACGCGCGTGGTGGATCTGGAACAGGTTGCAGTAGCCGGGAGGGGAGTTCAATAGCTTTCTGACTATCAGTCAGATTCTTTCGGTACCGGCTCTTCACACCTCCGGCAGGCGGCGCTCTAATGACTGCCCGGCCCAGTGGTCCCCGGTCAGGAGGCACCGTGGAGTACAACCTCGCCGACCTCTTCGAATCCGTCGCGGACGCCGTCCCCGACCGCGAGGCGCTGGTGTACGTCGACCACCCCGGCACGGGCGCCGAGCGCCGGCTGACCTACGCCGGGCTGGACGCGGCCGCCAACCGGCTCGCACACCACCTGGCCGGCGCGGGCGTGGGCCCGGGAGCGCACGTCGGCCTCCATCTCTACAACGGCGTCGAGTACCTCCAGACCGCTCTGGCCTGCCTGAAGATCCGCGCGGTCCCGGTCAACGTGAACTACCGCTACGTCGAGGAGGAGCTGGCCTACCTCTACCGCGACGCCGATCTGGTCGCGCTCGTCTACGACGCCGAGTTCACCGACCGCGTCGCGGCGGCCGCACCGCGCGCGCCCCGGCTGCGCCACCTGCTCAGGGCCGGAGCCCCGCCCGCCGGGGCTCCGGAGCCGGATCCGGCGCCGATGCCGTTCGAGCGGGCCGAGGCGGCGGGGCACTCCGGGCGCAGCTTCGGGCCGCGGTCGGCGGACGACCAGATCATCATCTACACCGGCGGCACCACGGGCATGCCCAAGGGCGTGATGTGGCGGGCCGAGGACCTGTTCTTCGCCGGGCTCGGCGGCGGCGCCCCCACCGGCGTTCCGGTCTCCCGCCCGCAGGAACTGGCCGAACGCGCGGCGGCGGGCGGCGAGGGCCTGGTCTTCTTCCCCACGGCCCCGCTGATGCACGGCACCTCCACGCTGACCGCGTTCATCGGCTTCTTCTTCGGCCAGAAGGTCGTGCTGCACCGCAGGTTCGACCCCGAGGAGGTGCTGCGTACCGTCGAGCGGGAGCGGGTGACCAGTGTGTCGCTGGTAGGCGACGCGATGCTGCGCCCCCTTGCGGACGCGCTGGCCGGACCGCTGAAGGGCACGGACTGCTCCTCGCTGCTCACCCTCTCCAGCTCCGGCGCGGTCCTGTCGGCCACCGTGCGCGACCAGTTCCGGTCCCTGGTGCCGAACGTCGTCGTCCTCAACAACTTCGGCTCCTCCGAGTCCGGCTTCAACGGCACCGCGGCCGACGACTCCGGGCCCTCGGCGGGCTTCCGGCTGCGGGTCAACGCCCGTACGGCCGTGGTCGATCCCGTCACACTGCGGCCCGCCGCCCCCGGCGAGCCCGGCCGCCTCGCGCAGCGCGGGCACGTGCCGCTCGGCTACTACAACGACCCCCGCAAGACGGCCGAGACCTTCTTCACCGACGACGAGGGCGAACGCTGGGTGCTCCTGGGCGACATGGCGACCGTGGACGGCGACGGCGTGGTGACCGTCCTCGGGCGTGGCTCGCAGTGCATCAACACCGGCGGGGAGAAGGTCTACCCGGAGGAGGTCGAGGAGGCCCTCAAGGCCCATCCGGACATCTACGACGCGCTGGTGGCCGGTGTGCCCGACGAGCGGTGGGGCCACCGCGTCGCCGCGGTCGTCCAGCCCCGCAAGGGCGGCGCCGAGGTGACGCTCCATCAGGTTCAGGCGCACTGCCGCGCCCGGCTCGCCGGATACAAGATCCCGCGCTCCCTCGTCGTCACCGACCGCATCCAGCGCTCCCCCAGCGGCAAGGCGGACTACCGCTGGGCCCGGCAGGTGGCGGCGCAGGCGGCGGAGCGGGAGCGGCGGCGCGGGGGCGCGGCCGGTACGGCACCGGCCGCGCCGGAACCGAGGTGACGTCAGCTCACTCGCACACCGACGGCAGCGCCCGCGCCAGGGCCGCCTCGTGCAGGCCGTCGAGGCCGAGTTCGCCGCTCACCCGCACGTACTCCAGCGCCGTGTCGACGGGGCAGGTCCGGTGCCGGCGGGCGGCGGCGGTCTCGGCGAGGGCGTGGACCAGGCGGTCGCCGAGTTCGTTGAGCACCACGCGCACCCGGCCCAGGTCGGGGCGGGTGGCCGGGGCCCGGGAGGGATCGGCGGTCCACTCGCGCAGCAGGCCGCGCTGGACGGCCTTGCTCGCCTCGATCTGGTCGCGGAAGACCCGCACGACCTCGCCCGGATCGGTGTGAAGCCGCCGGGCCTCGGCGGCCGCCGAGTCGAGCACCTGCCGCTCGCGGACCGGATCGTCGATCGGCCGGCCGGCCGGAATACCACTTCGCCGCGGCCACCTGGTCCGAGACGAGGATCCGCTGCGCGGACAGCCGCACCACGGGATCGATCTCGCTGTGGCCCGGCATGGGGACGGAGTGCGCAACGGCGGCGAGAGCGGGGGCGGCGGCACCGGCCAGCAGCGCGGCGGCGGTGGCAGCAGTGATCAGTACGCGACTTCGCTTGCGCGGTTGCACAGTTGGGCCTCTCAGGTCGGCGTCGTCCCGGCCATCTTGCACCACGGATCGCCTGCACGGGGCCGTGTCGGCGACGCAAGCACATCGCGGCCGGGGGTGCGGCGGGGCACCGGGAGGCACTCGTCGCCCGGCACGAGGGCGCGCGGCGGGCGGCCTGCGCGCAGGGCCCTGCCCGGCCGTCGGC
>CAYNNX010000523.1:0-4543 GCA_964398515.1 uncultured Streptantibioticus sp.
AAGGCCCGTGAGGCGCGCAAGAACCAGGCGCACACGGTCATCAAGGAGATGAAGCTCCGGCCGAAGATCGACCCGCACGACTACGACACCAAGAAGGGTCACGTCGTCCGGTTCCTCAAGCAGGGCGACAAGGTCAAGATCACGATCATGTTCCGAGGCCGCGAGCAGTCCCGCCCCGAGCTGGGCTACCGGCTGCTGCAGCGCCTCGCGGAGGACGTCCAGGACCTCGGCTTCGTCGAGTCCAACCCGAAGCAGGACGGCCGAAACATGATCATGGTTCTCGGTCCGCACAAGAAGAAGACCGAGGCGATGGCCGAGGCCCGTGAGGCTCAGGCCGCCCGCAAGGCCGGTCGCCAGCCGCAGCAGGCGCAGGAGCCGGGCGCTCCCGCCGACGCCGGCTGAGGCCCCAGAAGGTCCCGGGGATCCGCCCCGGGTTGGCAATGCAGTGATGCAGTACTGACGCTCTCCGTCCGCGCCCTGTGCGGACGGGAGGGCCAGCGACGAGGAGACTACGGCGCCATGCCGAAGAACAAGACGCACAGCGGTGCGAGCAAGCGGTTCAAGCTCACCGGCTCCGGCAAGGTGCTGCGCGAGCGCGCCGGCAAGCGCCACCTGCTCGAGCACAAGCCGTCCACGAAGACCCGTGCCCTGACCGGCACCGTCGAGATGGCCCCGGCCGACGCCAAGAAGATCAAGAAGCTTCTCGGCAAGTGACGGCCGCGGCCCCCGACCGGGGCGCGCCTGACAGACCGGGACCTATCCGTTCTCGGACCGCGTGAGTACTACCGCGGTCCCCTACAAGGAGTTACCAAGTGGCACGCGTCAAGCGGGCAGTGAACGCCCACAAGAAGCGCCGGGCAATCCTCGAGCAGGCCAGCGGCTACCGCGGGCAGCGCTCCCGCCTGTACCGCAAGGCGAAGGAGCAGGTCACCCACTCCCTCGTCTACAACTACAACGACCGCAAGAAGCGCAAGGGCGACTTCCGTCAGCTGTGGATCCAGCGGATCAACGCCGCTGCCCGCGCCAACGGCATCACCTACAACCGCTTCATCCAGGGTCTGAAGGCCGCCAACATCGAGGTGGACCGCAAGATCCTCGCCGAGCTGGCGGTCAACGACGCTGGTGCCTTCGCGGCGCTGGTCGAGGTGGCGCAGAAGGCGCTGCCGAGCGACGTCAACGCGCCCAAGGCCGCGTGACGCTGCACTGAGCTCTTACCGGCTCCGGGCCCGCAGGCACTGTGCCTGCGGGTCCTTCGGTTGTGGGCAGTCGTTCCTCCGCCGGCCAAGGCCGGACGGTAACCGCCGGGCGGAACGGGTGGGCACAACCGGCCCGCCCCCGGCGACCGCCCGCTGAGGGCGACGCCTTCGAAGGCGCCGCCCGCGAACGCGCCGCCCCGAACCGAAAGCGCCCGCACCGTGAGCCCGACCCCCGAGCTGACCTCCTTGCGATCCCCCCGAGTCACCGCGGCCCGGCGGCTGGCCAAGCGCAGCTTCCGCGGCAAGGAGCGCCGGTTCATCGCCGAGGGCCCCCAGGCGGTCCGCGAGGCGATCGGCCACCTCGTCGAGGTCTACGTGACGCTGGAGGCCGCCGAACGCCACGCCGACATCGTGGCCGCCGCCCGCGCCGCCGGCGTCCCGGTCCTCACCGCCACGGACGCGGTCGTCGCCGAGGTGTGCGACACCGTCACCCCGCAGGGGATCGTGGGCATCTGCCGCTTCCTCGACTCGCCCTTCGAGGACATCCTGCGCTCCGCCCCCAAGCTCGTCGCCGTCCTGGCGCACGTGCGCGACCCCGGCAACGCCGGAACCGTGCTGCGGTGCGCGGACGCCGCCGGTGCGGACGCGGTGGTGCTCACCGACGCCTCCGTCGACCTGTACAACCCCAAGGCCGTACGCGCCTCCGTCGGCAGCCTGTTCCACCTGCCCGTCGCCGTCGGCGTCCCCGTCGAGCGGGCCGTCGCCGGACTGCGGGCGGCGGGGGTGCGCCTGCTGGCCGCCGACGGAGCCGGCGAGCGCGACCTCGACGCCGAACTCGACGAGGGCACCATGGGCGGCCCCACCGCGTGGATCTTCGGCAACGAGGCCTGGGGGCTGCCGCTTGAGACCCGGGAGCTCGCCGACGAGGTGGTGCGCGTGCCCATTCACGGGCGCGCCGAAAGCCTGAACCTGGCGACTGCCGCCGCCGTGTGCCTCTATGCATCGGCGCGCGCTCAGCGCGCCCCCGGAGGGTGCCGCAGCGTCGCTCCGGCCTAGTAGTGTGGCGGCCCGGGGCGCAGGGCGAGCTGGGCCGCCACGGAGGTCGGGGGTCGTGACCGAGGCACGCGGCACCCGGCCGAAGCGAGGCGGAGCCCGGCCTTCGAGGTCTGCCCGAGAGGGGGTACACACGGGGATGGATGTCACGACGTCGGTGTACGGCCCGGCGAGGCTCGGCGCCGACCTGGCGGACCTCGGTCTGCACCCCGACGACCTGCCCGACGGCCTGGTCATCGCCGACGAGCACGGCCGGGTGGTCTGCTTCAACGCCGCCGCCGCACGCATCACCGCACTGCGGCCCGCCGACGTCCTCGGCCGGCCGCTGGAGAGCGCGCTGCCGCTGGAGGACCTCGAGGGGCGCCGCTGGTGGCCGCTGACCGACCCGTACCAGGGGCTGGCCATCCGGGTGGGCCAGCCGGAGCGCAACCTCCTGCTGCCCGGCGGCCGGGAGGTCCTGGTCTCCGCCCGCTACCTGCGCGAGCGCCCCGCCGGCCGGGTCCACCGGGTCGTGGTCGCGCTGCGCGGCACCGAGGCCCGCCGCCGCACCGAACGCAGCCACGCCGAGCTCATCGCCACCGTCGCGCACGAGCTGCGCTCGCCGCTGACCTCCGTCAAGGGGTTCACCGCGACCCTGCTGGCCAAGTGGGAGCGGTTCACCGAGGACCAGAAGAAGCTGATGCTGGAGACCGTCGACGCCGACGCCAACCGCGTGACACGGCTGATCGCCGAGCTTCTCGACATCTCCCGGATCGACTCCGGCCGCCTGGAGGTGCGCCGCCAGCCGGTGGACATCGCGGCCGCGGTGCAGCGGCACGTGGAGGCGCAGATCGCCGCCGGCGCCGACGCCGACCGGTTCCGGGTGGAGGTCCACCGGCCGCTGCCCGCCCTGTGGGCCGATCCCGACAAGATCCAGCAGGTGCTGGGCAACCTGTTCGAAAACGCCGTGCGCCACGGCGAGGGAACCGTCACCATCGAGGTAGCACCCTCGTCCCTGCCGCACGAGCGGGGATGGTCCGGAACGGCCGTGACCGTCAGCGACGAGGGCCCCGGCATCCCGGAGGAGTCGATGAGCCGCGTCTTCACCCGCTTCTGGCGGGGCAACAAGCGCGGCGGCACGGGCCTGGGGCTCTACATCGTCAAGGGCATCGTCGAGGCGCACGGCGGCACGATCACGGTCGGCCGCGCTCCCGGCGGCGGCGCCCAGTTCCGATTTATCCTGCCCGTCGGGACGCCGGCCGCACTGGCCTGAGCGAACCCCCGACGGGCTGACCCCGCCCCCCATCAGTTCCGGCCCGGTCTTCGCCGGGTCGGGCGGCGCCTGCTGTGACCAGTAGACTCGGCCTTTGGCCCCCTTTGGGCCAGCACAGGCCGCGCGCCAGCAACCGGAAGCACGGGAAGAGATGTCGGCACCCAACAAGTCGTACGACCCTGTCGAGGTCGAGGCATTGAAACCAGAAGAGATCGAGCGGATGCGCGACGAGGCGATCGCCGCCATCGCCGCCGCGAGCGATCTGGAAGCGCTGCGCGAGGTGAAGACCGCCCACACCGGTGACCGCTCGCCGCTTGCGCTCGCCAACCGCGAGATCGGCGCCCTGCCGCCGCACGCCAAGGCCGACGCGGGCAAGCGCGTCGGCCAGGCCCGCGGAGCGGTGAACCAGGCGCTCAAGAAGCGCCAGGAGGAGCTGGAGGCCGAGCGCGACGCCCGCGTGCTCGTCGAGGAGGCGGTGGACGTCACGCTGCCGTACGACCGCCTCCCGGCCGGCGCGCGCCACCCCATGACCAGCTTCTCCGAGCGGATCGCGGACGTCTTCGTCGCCATGGGCTACGAGATCGCCGAGGGCCCGGAGGTCGAGGCGGAGTGGCTCAACTTCGACGCCCTCAACATCTGGGCCGACCACCCCGCCCGCACGATGCAGGACACCTTCTTCGTCGACGGCCGCGGCAAGGGCGAGGAGAGCGGCGTCGTGCTGCGCACGCACACCTCCCCGGTGCAGATCCGCTCGCTGCTCCACCGCGAGCCGCCGGTCTACGTGATCTGCCCGGGCCGGGTCTACCGCTCCGACGAGCTCGACGCCACCCACACCCCGGTCTTCACCCAGGTCGAGCTGCTCGCCGTCGACGAGGGGCTGACCATGGCCGACCTCAGGGGCACCCTCGACCACATGGTCCAGGCCCTGTTCGGCGAGGGCATGCGCACCCGGCTGCGGCCCAACTACTTCCCCTTCACCGAGCCGTCCGCCGAGATGGACATGGTCTGCTACGTGTGCCGCGGCGAGTCCGCCGCCAACCCG
>CAYNNX010000524.1:0-4542 GCA_964398515.1 uncultured Streptantibioticus sp.
GTAATTCGTTCCCTTCCAGATCCACGGCCATATTGATTCCCGGTCATCTCTAAAAAGCGCATGCTGGTCCGCGCGTCGACGCCGTACTACCGAGGTTGAAAGGTGTCTTCAGGCTGGGCGAAGGTGAGGCCTGTCTCGGCGATGATCGCGTCCACCAGGCGCGGGCGGTATTGCATGCGCTTGAGGTGGGTCCTGATGACAGTGGTGAGCTGGTCGACAGTGTGGACGGCGAGGTTGCGCAGTCGGCTCTTGAGGTTGGTCCAGACGCCTTCGGCGGCCGTGATCGGCGGGGAGTTCGTCTGTGTGACTCGCTCCGCGACGGGTAGGCGGCGAGAACCCTCGTAGTTCCCCGTCTGCCATACAGGGAGTCGGCATAAAGCCTTGAGGTCCGGCCGGGCGGACGAGTCCTGTGGTGCCCATCGCTCCCTGGCGCCTTTGGGGTCCTGGGGCCCGTGGACCACGCGGGCCGCGGGGGGCTTCTGCACTCGAACTCGCCGTCGGCGGTACCGGACCCACCTGTGACGACGGGCGCGACCCACTCCCAAGCGCGGGGTAGCTGTTACGCACGGTCGCGTCGGATGTGGGCTCATCTGCTTAGAGCTCTCCGCTTGGCCCACAGCCCGTCGAGCAGGTCGGGCCGGTATTGCGTCCGTTTGAGGTGGCTCAGCCAGATGTGGCCAACAGGGCAGGTCCGACTATCCCGTGTCTTGATGGAGTCGGGAGCAGCGTTCACGGTGGGTGTTGTGTGGGCCTGTTCTGCTGGAGGTGGCTGTGGCGAGAGCTCCCAAGCCCGACACCGCGACCGCCGCACAAGCGGTCGTGGCCAGGTTCGGCCGGACGATATCCGAGAAAAGGGGGCTGGGTGGAGCAGAGGAGGATCAACTTCGGGGCCCGCTGGAGATACTGCTGCGGGAACTCGGGGTACTCATCGGCGTCGACGCTGTTCCTTACGGTGAGGTGAGCCTGGGGCATCTCCGCGCACGGCCGGACTACGCGGTGAACATCGGGCAGGTGCGAGTCGGCTACATCGAGCTGAAGAAACCCGGCAAGGGCGTCCCGGGAGCACCGGAGTGGCGGCCAGCGAAAGGTGACCGGGATCAGTGGAACAAACTTTGCTCGCTCCCGAACGTGATCTATACCGACGGAGTCACCTGGGCCCAATATTCGTTCGGCGACCAGATCTCGCCGATCGTCAGGCTTTCGAACACGGTCTCTGATCTGCGCCGCCCGTCGGCCCCTGCCGTCGCCGAATTGGCCGGCGTCATCCGACGTTTCCTGCTCTGGGAGCCCGAGTCCCCTCGCACGCTGGGTTCTCTGGTAAAGATCGTCGCTGGGCTGTGCGCCCTGCTGAAGGACGAGGTTCACGCCGCGATCAGCGAACCGCTGAAGAAGCGATCCCAGATGCGGCTCGCGCTGCTGGCAGACGACTGGCGGGATCTGCTGTTCCCCGGGCTCGACAACGAGCGTTTCGCTGACGCGTTTGCGCAGACCGTCACGTTCGCGTTGCTACTTGCCCGTTCCGATGGGATCGACCTCGTTGGCGAGTCCTACCACGAGATCGCCCAGAAGCTGGGAAAGCGACACCTGCTGATGGGGCAGGCGTTCGCCGTACTCACCAACGGAGCCGACGACGAACTGGACACGATCGAGACCCTGCGCCGTGTGATCAACGTCGCCGACCTCCAGGCTCTCGACGTCAGCCCGGCGGACGCCTACGTCTACCTGTATGAACGCTTTCTCGCGACCTACGACCCCGCGCTCCGCAAAGACACTGGCTCGTACTACACCCCGATTCAAGTCGCCCGCCACATGGTCAGATTCGTTGACGAGGTACTGCGCGAGCACCTCGACAAGGAGTGGGGCTTCGCCGACGACGACGTCGTAGTCGTGGACCCCGCCATGGGAACCGGCACCTTCTTGGTCGAGATCATCAGCTCAGTGGCCGAGCGGGTCGATGACAAGCTCGGGCGCGGGACACGCGAGGACTTCGTCAACGAGCTGATCACAGACAGACTCATCGGGTTCGAAATCCAGGTAGCCCCCTACGCAGTGGCCGAACTCCGCATCCATGGTTCCTTCAAATCCCGATTCGAAGTCGAGACTCCGACCGAGGCCCTGCGATTCCTCACCGACGCGTTAGCCGACCCGACCCACGTTCAGCGAAAACTCGGCGCACCCTATCGAGTGATCGAGGAGGCTCGGGACAAGGCGAACGAGATCAAGCGCCAGGTCCCCGTGATGGTGGTCATCGGCAACCCGCCACACGTGGAGAACGCCAAGGGCCGCGCCCTGTGGATCGAACACCCGCGGACGGAAACACCGGGACCCGCCGCCGTGGCTGCACGTCCCTCCCTGGACGAGTTCAGAGCCGTCGGCCTCGGCCGCTACGAATCGGACCTGCATGGGATGCCCTGGTACTTCCTGCGCTGGGCGACCTGGAAGGTATTCGAAGCCGACCCGCATATGCCCGCCGGCGTGGTGGCCTTCATCGTCCCATCGAGCGTGACCAGAAGCCACGCCTTCCGTGGCCTGCGCGAGTACCTGCGACGCAAGTGCGACCTGGGCTGGGTCATCGAACTCACCCCCGAAAGGAACCGCCCGCCGATCGCGACCAGAATCTTCGGGCCCGATGTCGGCCGCCAGCTCAGCATCCTCATCTTCGCCAGAACGAACCGTTCCGACGAATCGCAACCCGCCGACGTCCGCTATCTGGAGTTGCATGGCACACGCGAAGAAAAGCAGTCCTCGCTGGGGGAACTGACCACAACCAGCCCGCGCTGGCAACCGTGCGGCACCGGCTGGCAGGACTCTTTTCTGCCGGCCAGTGACACCGAATGGACGGCGTTCCCTTCACTCGGCGACCTGATGCCATGGCGGTCGCGGGGCGTCACCCCGGGACGGACCTGGGTCTACGCGCCCACAGCCGACATCCTCCGCACCCGCTGGCTCACCTTTCTCGCAGCCCCGATCGAGGAACGCCGTGAACTTTTCCGGGAAGGGCTGGACCGAACCCTACACAGCCAAGTCAAGCAGCTGCCCGGCTTTCCACACCACAACCGCCCGCTGGCGGCCGAATCTGACCCCTGTCCCGAGCCGACCCGCATTGCATACCGCTCGTTCGACCGACAAGGGCTGATTCCCGACAATCGGCTTCTGGCCAGGGCACGTCCCCCACTCTGGCAGGTCCGATCCGAGCACCAGGTCTACGTCTCCGAACAGGACGCCCACCAGATCGAAGACGGCCCGGCTTTGGTCTTCACCGGTCTCGTCCCCGACCTCCATCACTTCTGCGGCTGGGGCGGAGGCGGGGTCCGCCCGCTCTGGCGCGATTCTGCGTGCAGCGCCCCGAACATGACCAACAAGCTCCTCAGCCACCTAAGCAACGCGTTAGGAGAACCCGTCTCCGCGGAAGATGTGCTCGCCTACATCGCAGCCCTGACCGCACATCCCGCATACACCCGCCGGTACCAGAAGCAATTACGGCAGCCAGGTGTGCGAGTCCCGCTCACCGCGGACCCAACGATGTGGAACCGCGCGGTCCCCATCGGACGTGAAATTCTCTGGCTCCACACCTACGGCAGTCGCTTCGACGACCCCAACGCGGGGCGTATGCACTCGGAACGCGCCCTTGTCGAACGCTTCGGAGTCAAATGCCTGGCCCCCGTGAGATCACTTCCCGAGCGGCTTCCCGAACGCCTCACCTACGATCCGGACACGCAATCGCTCTCCGTCGGCGACGGAGTCTTCACGCCAGTCAGACAGGAGGTCGTCGACTACACCGTCTCCGGCCGGCGCGTAGTGTGGCGCTGGCTGAACGACCGGACAATGCAGCCGCGAAACAAGCGTCGGACGTCGGATCTCGACGACATCACACCAACCTCCTGGAACCGTGATCTCACATTCGAATTCCTAGCTCTCCTCTCCGTCCTGACAGGATGCGTGCTCCTGCACCCCGAACAAGACCGGCTGCTCAACGAGGTCTGCGCAGGACCGTTAATCAGCAAAGACGACCTCCACGACGCTGGAGTACTCCCAGCCCCAGCCGCTGCAACGAAGCCACCGAAGCCAGCACCGCCCGGCTCTCGCCTCCTATCCGAATGCTGACCATGATCATCCCCGAGACCCTCCATCACCGCGGACCACGGGCTTCAGCAGCTTGTGACGGGACTAAGAGCGACCGGCAGTGGAGGTCGTAACAAGTTGCAGGCACGGAGCAGATGATCAAGGACCTACCACAGTCAGTGACCTTCGAGGTGTTCCGTGTCGGGTAGCCCGGCCGCATTACTGCTATGTAATAACCCCTGAGTTCCCGTGTGCCTCTCTGTCCCCTGTAGTCCCTGGACCTGGGGGTTCGTCGGGGATCTATGCGGGTTGTGGCTTGTGAAGCCAGCTCGGGATCCCTGAAGTCCTACCGTCTCCGTCACCGGTCGTTCGTTCTGGGTGAAGACGAGGGGGCTCGGGGTGGCTCTGGCGGTCGTGCGTGATCTGCGGGACGCACGCTTTCCTGCGGGTCCGGAAGATGTGGAGGCGTTAGAGAGCGAC
>CAYNNX010000525.1:0-4523 GCA_964398515.1 uncultured Streptantibioticus sp.
CGAGACGGCGACCTTGGCACGCAGGAACTTCTCCCGCAGGTGCAGCCGTGCGGCCTCGGCGAGCTGCGCGGGGTCGTCGGTGAGCCCCTCGGGCGCCGGACGGCCCCAATCGGCCATGCGGGCGCGGAAGATGTCGCGGATCTCGCCGCGGTTGCGGTGGATCGCCGGGACCAGGATGTGCGACGGCCGGTCGTCCCCGAGCTGCACGATCAGCTCGGCCAGGTCCGTCTCGTAGGCGCGGATCCCCTCCGCCGCCAGCGCCTCGTTCAGCCCGGTCTCCTGGGTGGCCATGGACTTCACCTTGACCACCTCTCGCTCGCCGGTGGCCTTCACCAGCTCCGCCACGATCCGGTTGGCCTCGGCGGCGTCGGCGGCCCAGTGCACCACCCCGCCCGCGGCGGTGACCGACTCCTCCAACTGCGTGAGGTAGTGGTCGAGATGGCGCAGCGCACGGTCCTTGATCGCCGCGCCCGCGGCGCGCAGCGATTCCCAGTCGGAGAGTTCGGCGACCGCAGCGGCCCGCTTGTCGCGGATGGTGTGCGTGGCGTTCCGCAGATTGCGGCGCAGCCGCTGATCCCGCGTGGAACGCTCGGCCGCCTGCGGGAAGGGCTCCGGCACGTCCGGCGGTACGGCGCTCACGACGCGTCCCCTTCCGTTGCGGCCAGGATCTCGGCCAGGTGCATCACGCGCGGCCCCGAGCCCTGCCTGGACAGCATGCCGCCGATGTGCGTCAGGCAGGAGTTGTCTGCGGCGCACAGCACTTCGGCGCCCGACGCGACGGCGTTGTGTACCTTGTCGGCGCCCATCGCGGCCGACACCGCCGGGTTCTTCACCGCGAACGTCCCGCCGAAGCCGCAGCACTCCTCGGCACCGGGCAGTTCGAGCAGCCGCAGCCCCCTGACCGCGCGCAGCAGCCGCAGCGGCCGGTCGCCCAGCCGGAGCAGCCGCAGGCCGTGGCACGTCGGGTGGTAGGCGACGGTGTGCGGGAAGCAGGCGCCCACCTCCTCCACCCCCAGCACGTCGACCAGGAACTCCGACAGCTCGTAGACCCGGGGCACCACGCCCGCGGCGAGGTCCGCCAGCTCCGGGCCCCGGCCCTCGGCGGCCGCGCGGGCGCCGATGCGCGGATAGGCCTCGCGGACCATGGCCGCGCAGGAGCCGGAGGGGGCGACCACCGCGTCGTACCCGGCGAAGACCCCGGCGAAGCGCCGCAGCAGCGGCTCGGTCTCGTGCCGGTAGCCGGTGTTGTACTGCATCTGGCCGCAGCAGGTCTGCCCCTCGGGGAAGTCCACCGCGACCCCGAGCCGCTCCAGCAGCCGCACCACGGACCGGCCGGTGCGCGGGCGGAGGGCGTCGTTGACGCAGGTGACGAAGAGGGCTACCCGCAAGACCGCCTCCAGACCCGGTGAGTGGCGCGTTCATACTGCCGCAGCCGACGGCCCGGTGTGAAGCAGACATCCGATGTCTCACCGCCATGGCCCGCGTCGACGCGGCAGGGCTACGCGCGGCGGCGGAACCCGGTCCGCCTCCGGAACAGCGTTGCCGCAACACGCATTTCATCTGCGGGCACGCGTTGAGCGCACCCGCCCGGGGGATACACCGTTGATCACATCCGACCGGCCCGGAGGACCCTCACGAGATGACCGGCTCAGCACCGACAGCGCAGGCGCCCGAAGCCGCCGCGCCGCGCCTTCCCGTGCGCCAGCTCGCCGCCGCCTGCGTCGGCAACGCCGCCGAGTGGTACGACTGGTACGCCTACTCCTACCTCGCCGTGTACTTCGCCGGCCAGGTCTTCCCCAAGGGAACGGGCGGCTCCCTGGTGCCGCTGCTGTCGACGTTCGCCGTCTTCGCCGTCGGCTTCTTCATGCGGCCGGTCGGCGGGCTGCTGATGGGGGCGGTGGCCGACCGCCGCGGGCGGCGTGCCGCGCTCGCCGTCACCATCCTGGCGATGGGCGCGGGCAGTGCGCTGGTCGCCGTGACGCCGACGTACGCCTCGGCCGGAGTGCTCGCGCCCGTCGTGCTGGTGGTCGCACGGCTGCTGCAAGGGCTCTCCGTGGGCGGGGAGTTCGCGGCCTCCACCACCTTCCTGGTCGAGTCGGCGGGCCCCGGGCGGCGCGGACTGTTCTCCAGCTTCCAGTACGTCTCCACCTCCTGCGGCCAGCTGATCGCCTCCGGTATCGCGACCCTGCTGGCCCACGTGCTCGACGACGCGCAGATGACGCACTGGGGGTGGCGGGTGCCGTTCCTGTTCGGCGCCGTCATCTCGCTGACCGGGTTCTGGATACGCCGCGGAGCCGCCGAGACGCGCAGCGAGGAGCAGCTCTCGGCACCGCGCCCGGGACTCTTCGAGGCGCTCCGCCGCCACCCGCGCGCCTCCCTGCTGATCTGCGGTATCACCGCCGGCGGCACGATCGCGTACTACACCTGGACCACCTACCTGCCGACCTACGCCACCGTCAGCGCCGGGTTCGACAAGGGCGACGCGCTCACCGTGGGGACGATCTCGCTGGCGTTCTTCACGCTGCTGCAACCCCTGGGCGGCGTGCTGTCGGACCGGATCGGCCGCAAGCCGCTGCTGATCGGCTTCGCCGCGGGCTTCGCGGTGCTGGCGGTGCCCCTGCTGCAGCTGATCACGTCGTCCTTCGCCTCGCTGCTGCTGGCGCAAGGAGCGGGCATGGTGCTGCTCACCGGTTACACCGCGGTGGCGGCGGCGGTCAACGCCGAGGTCTTTCCCGCCCGCGTCCGGGCCGCCGGGATCGGCTTCCCGTACTCCCTGACGGTGGCGCTCTTCGGCGGCACCGCGCCGTACGTCGGCACGTGGTTCAAGCAGGCCGGCCACCCCGGGTGGTTCCCCTGGTACGTGGCCGCGCTGTGCCTGCTGTCCGCCTGCGTCTACGTGGCGCTGCCGGAGACCGCGCGGCGGCCGCTGGAACGGTGAGCGAGCACCGGTGGGCGCCGCCGCCGGGATCCGGCGGCGGCGCCCTCGGCAGAAGACGGGCTCATGCCTTGCCGTACGTGCGGGGGCGGCAGCCCAGGCCGCCGAGGAGCAGCGGCCCGGACGCGGCGAACGCCGGACCGCCTCTGGGCCCGGACGGGTACGACACCCGCACCGTGTCGCATCGGACCTCGCACCGGGGCCGCCAGGGCCGGGCGTCGCGGCACCCTGGCCCCGGCCTCAGCGCGGCGGCTCCGGGGTCCCCCGGCCCACCGACTCGACCAGCGGCAGCATCCGGTGCGGCACGCGTTCGCGCAGCACCACCTCGGTGCGGGTGCGCACCACGCCGGGCATGCTGATCACCCGCTGGATCACATCCTCCAGGTGTGTGTTGTCCCGCGCCGCGACACGGGTCAGCAGGTCGCCCTCGCCGGTCACCGAGAACACCTCGATGATCTGCGGCACTCCGGCGAGGCGCTCGCCGACGTCGTCCAGCCGGCCCTGCGTGACCTCGATGCGCAGGAACGCGGTCACCGGATGCCCCAGCGCCGCCGGTGAGAGCCGCGGACCGTACCCGGTGATCACCCCGTCCCGCTCCAGGCGGTCCAGCCGGGCCTGCAGCGTGCCCCGGGCGACCCCCAGGATCCGGGCGTACTCCCGCACGCTGGTGCGCGGCTGCTCCAGCAGCAGCCGGAGGATCCGGGCGTCGAGCGCGTCCACAGCCATGGGCCACCGGCCTTCCCGCGGTCATCGGAACAGGGCTCCGACTGTACCAACGGCACAGTCCACGCGGGATCGCTTGAGCCGCTGGTCGAGTGGATGGTTTCCTTGGGGCGTCGCCGGAGTCGCGCTGGGCGAAGGAGCCCCGCGGCCGGCACTCGCGGCGCGCCCGCGCGCCTTTCGCAACGCTTTTCCGAGCGCGCACCGTCGCCGCCGTCCGGCATGCGCCGGCCATCCGCAGTGAACCCTGGGGGAAGTCCACCGCAATGAACCGCATGAAGGGGATGTTCGTCGCGCCCGATCCCGGCCTGCTCCGACTGCGCAGCGCCTCGCGCGCGGTCGTCGGCATCGGGCTCGCCGTCGCGGCCGCCTTTCTCGCAGGCCTTCCGCTGCCCAGCGTGGTGGCGGGCGGCCTCGCCGCGCTGCTGGCCCTGTTCAGCGTCGCCGACCGGCGGGTCGGGGAGCAGGCGGTGACCACCGCGCTGATGCCGCTGGCCGGCTACCCCGTGCTCGCCGTCGCCGCCTGGCTCCACCCCCACCCGCTCGCCCGCGACGCCGCGTTCGTCGCCGTGGTCTTCCTCGGCGTCTACGCCCGCCGCTGGGGTGCGCGCGGCAACGCCGTCGGCGTGTTCGCGTTCATGATGTTCTTCACGGCCCAGTTCCTGCGCACCGACCCCGGCGCGCTCCCCGGGCTGTACGCCGCGCTCACCCTGGGCCTCGCCTGCGCCGCGGCCACCCGCTTCGGGCTGTGGTGCTACGAGCGCCGGCTCCCGCCGCCGCCCGCGCCGCCCGTGCTCGACCAGCCGCGCGGGCTGCGCCGGGCGACCACCCGGCAGTTCACGCGGCCGGTTCGCCGGGGAGCGGCTCA
>CAYNNX010000526.1:0-2675 GCA_964398515.1 uncultured Streptantibioticus sp.
CTTCAGCCGTACCTTCCCCCGCCTGGTCTTTCAGTCGCCTTCCGTCTCCCGTTCCGGCTCCAGGAGCAGCGGCGACCTCGGGGGCCCCTCATCGAGCAGCCTACGCAGCAGCTCGGCGAGCCTGGTCGGATACACCGTCTCACGTGCGGCGAGCAGTTCCCCGCAGGTCCACCAGCGCAGCCCGTCGACGCTGCGCCGCTCCAGGTCGGTATGGCCTCCGGTGTGCACGTCGGTGAGGTCCGTACGGGCCAGGTAGTACCACTCGTCCTGCTCCCAGCGTCGCCCGTCGAAGTCGAAAGCACACGAGCGCCGCCACAGCACGGGGCCCAGGCGGGCCGTGGTGACGCCGGTCTCCTCGGCGAGCTCGCGCAGCGCCGCCGCCTCCGGACTCTCCCCCGGTTCGAGGCCGCCGCCCGGGGTGAACCACCACGTCCGGCCGGGGTCGTCGGGCTCGAAGCCGTGCAGCAGCAGGATGCGGTCGGCCGGGTCGAGCAGGACCACCCGTGCGGCCCGGCGCCGCTCCACGGGTCCCGTCGCCGCCGGGTCACAGGCCACCCGCGCGGGCGCGACCTGCGCGGCCCCTGGGGCGGGCTCCGCGGGCTCCATCTCAGGCCTCCGCAGTCACACGACGACCCGCACCGCGCCTGGCACGCCGAGCGGCCACCGGGCCATAGGCCGCGCCGACGAAGATCAGCACGGCACCGGCGCCGACCCCTGTGGCCAGCAGGCCGAGGGGGCCCGGCTGCGACGTCCCGCCGGGGAGAGCGGCGAACGACGTCGGCCGTGAGAACTCGCGGAAGCGGCTCATCGGCCACACGGTGGCGTCGACACGGCCCGTGACCGCGCTCGCCGGGACCGTGCCGTGGAAGCCGTCGGCGAGATGTGCCCGGGAGTCGTCCGAGACGTTCCGGTTGTCGCCGAGCAGGAAGAGCCGGCCGTGCGGCACCGTGGCCGAGAAGCCGGTCATGGACAGGCCGGAGCTGAACAGATACGGTTCCGCGATCGTGCTGCCGTCGACGGTCAGGCGGCCCTCCCGGTCGCCGGCCACGGTGTCGCCGCCCAGGCCGATGACCCGCTTGACCATGGGCAGGTTGCCCCATTCGGGATCGTAGAAGACCACGACGTCCCCTCGGTGCACCTCGTCACCGTTGATGCGCTGGGCGAGCATCCGGTCGCCGGGGTCGACGGTCGGCCGCATCGAGTCGCTCGGCACGGAGAACGGCTGGTAGACGAGCGCGCCCCACACGAAACCGCCAAGGAAGAGCACGCAGCCGAGGGCCACGGCCAGCCCCGACAGAGTGCTTCCCAGGCGGCCCCGGCTGCTCTGGCGGCTCTCCCCACGCATCGCGCTGCTGCTCATGGGCGCACCCTACCCGGCGGTACCCGTCCTGGTCAGGGGTGCCGCCGGGCTTTTGATCAGGGCTTGGCCCGACCGCTCGGATCAGGCCTGCGAGGCGGGGAGTGCCCCCGGCGCCGGGGCGGACCCGCCGCCCGACCCGCCGCCGGATCCGCTCACGCCCGCTTCGCCGAGCGGACGACCAGCCGCCGGCGGCGCCACAGCACCAGCGGCACCGCGCCCGCCACGCCGAGGGCCGCCGGGGCCGCGGACATGGCCGTCCCGATGCCCGGCTGGTCGAAGGTGGACGGGATCGGCAGGGTGGCCCAGTGGTTGACCGGCCAGGCGACGACGATGGCGCGGCCGACCACCTCGTTGACCGAGACCGTGCCCTCACCCGGCAGGGTCTGGTGGTAGCGGGAGTCGAGGGAGTCCTGGCGGTGGTCGCCCATGACCCAGATGCGGTTCGGCGGGACCTTGATCGGTCCGAAGGGCCGGTCGCCGCAGGGCGTGTTCCCGGGGTAGATGTACGGCTCGTCGAGGGCCTTGCCGTTGACCGTCACCGGGCCGCTGCCCTTGCACTCCACCGTGTCGCCGCCGACCGCGATGACCCGCTTGATCAGGTCCTTCTCCTCCGCGGACGGCATCAGCCCGATGAAGCTGAGCACCTTCTGGATGCCTTCGGTGACCGGGTTGCCGCCGCTCGGCGGGTTCTCGCCGAGCCAGCCGCCCGGGTCGTGGAAGACGACGACCTCGCCGCGCGAGGGCTTGGAGCCGAACCAGGGGGTCAGCTTGTCGACCAGCACCCGGTCGCCGACCTGCAGGGTGTTCTGCATCGACTGGGACGGGATGGAGAACGCCTGGACGAGGAAGGTCTTGATGACCAGCGCGAGCACCAGGGCGATGGCGATGAGGATCGGCAGTTCCTTCCAGAAGGAACGAGGCTTCTTCTCCTGCGCCGCGGGCCGCTCACCCGCCTGCGGCGCCGCGGGCCCCTCGCCCGGCTCGCCGCCTGCCACACCGTCGCCGCGGTCCGCGGTCATTCCGGTTTCCCCACGCGTACCGAGTTCGTCACGCACGCCGTTCCTGCCGTACTCTTCGCCGTCCTCATCAGGGGACTTGCCGAGATCCACCGCCGCCTCTTCCTCGACGGCGCTCACCGCTGGGCCCTGCCCTTCGGGCTCGCCGGGTCCGGACCGTGCGCCGACCACCAGGTCCCCCACATCCACTCCTCACTCCGCGCCAGCGCCTGCGCCGGACGCGGTGCAGGCCCACCACTCCCATAACGAGTGGGAGTTCCGCAGGAGTCGGGAGCAGGACCAATCCTTGTTGATTATTG
>CAYNNX010000526.1:2685-4521 GCA_964398515.1 uncultured Streptantibioticus sp.
GGCCCCTGTCCTGTCGACGCGCGCCTGTGACGATCCGTTCGGCACCGAGTCGAAGGTGCCGGAGGAGCCCAGGGTCCGCCAGTGCGAGGTGGGCCAGGCGATGACGAACGCCCGTCCCACCACCAGGTTCTCCGCGACCGTACCGCCTCCCGGCTCGCTCATGTGGTATCTGGAGTCGGCCGAGTTGGAACGGTGGTCGCCCATCACCCACAGGCGGCCCGGCGCAACGGTGACGTCGAAGGGGATCTGCGACGGCGGGTTGCCGGGGCTGAGATAAGGCTCGTTGAGCGCGACGCCGTTGACCAGCACCCGGCCCTGCGTGTCGCAGCACTTGACGTGATCGCCGCCGACCGCGATCACCCGTTTGATCAGATCCTGCTCGTTGGCGGAGGGCAACAGCCCGATGAAGGTGAAGAACTCCTTCACCTGCCTGATGCCCTGCGGGTCCGGTTTCGGCTTGGGTTCGCCGTCGAGCCAGTGGCCGGGGTCCTTGAAGACCACCACGTCACCGCGGCTCGGCTTCGACCCGAACCACGGGGTCAGCTTGTCGACCAGCACCCGGTCTCCGATGCGGATGGTCTGCTCCATCGACCCGGAGGGGATCACGAACGCCTGGACCAGGAAGGTCTTGAGCAGCAGGGCGATCAGCAGGGCGATGCCGATGAGGATCGGCACCTCCTTGGCGGCGGAGCGGCGCCGCCGCCGCTTGATCCGCCGTACGGTGCGCCGCCGTTCGGCCCGGCCGGGGCCGGTGCGCGGCGGGGTGGCCGTACCCGGCGCTCCCCCGCCCGCGGTCCCATCGCCCGGGTACGCCCCCGTGGTTGACGGCCCGTCCGGTGCGCCCGACGCCGGGGGCTCGGCGCGGCGGTGCCCGGAGCGCGGCCGACCGCGGTTACCCATGGGCGCCCCCCGGGGCGGGCGCCGGCAGTGCGGCGTAGCCGGAGGGGCGGCGCAGCGTGCGGACGCGGTCGAACGGCCAGCCGATCCAGTCGGCGCGGCCGGTCACCTTGGCGACCGGGACCGTGCCGCCGCCCGGGTCGCCGAGGTGATCGCGGGAGTCGCGGGAGGCGGAGCGGTGGTCGCCCATCACCCACAGCTTGCCCGGCGGCACCACGATGTCGAACGGGACCCGCGAGGGCGTGTCCCCGGGGTACAGGAAGTCCTCCCGTACCGGATGGCCGTTCACCATGATCCTGCCCTGCTTGTCGCAGCAGGTCACCCGGTCGCCGCCGATCCCGATCACCCGCTTGATGTAGTCCGCCTCGTCCGGCTGGGCGAGGCCGATCAGTCCGCCCAGTCGGTGCACCAGGCGCGTCACCGGGTTCACGGTGGGGGCGTCCTGGGTGAACGAGCCGGTGCCGTCGAACACAACGACGTCACCACGGTGCGGGGTTCCACCGAAGCGGTAGGCGAGCTTGTTCACCAGGACCCGGTCGCCGACCCGCAGGGTGTTCTCCATCGACCCGCTGGGGATCACGAAGGGCTGCACCAGGAAGGCGTTGACCAGGCAGAGGGCGGTGAGGCAGACGGCCGCCAGCAGGGCCGCCTCCTGCCACAGGGCCAGCTCGCGCCGCCAGCGGCGGGCGCGGTTCCACCCTGAGCGAACAGCGGAACGCGACCGCCCGGGCCGCCCGTCCGGGCGAGCTGGGTGATCGCGTTCCGCGTGTGGTGGTGCTTCGGTGTCCATCGGGGGCAGAGCCTATCCGCATCCCCTGTGAACCCCCGGCACGAGGCCGGTCGCCCGGCCCCGTGACCAGCACGGCAGCTCAGCTGTCGCGCTTCTCCTTGATCTTGGCGGCCTTGCCGCGCAGCTCGCGCAGGTAGTACAGCTTGGCG
>CAYNNX010000527.1:0-4499 GCA_964398515.1 uncultured Streptantibioticus sp.
GTTGACTTTTGGCACGCTGTTGAGTTCTCAAGGAACGGAAGCTTCCTTCGCGGCCCCAGTACAATCAGACGCTGTACCGGCCCCTCCGGGCTTTCCCTTCGTTATCTCCAACCTTACCAGATCTGAATTCCGTTTTCGGTCTTCATTTCCGGCCCTGTTGGCGTGTCCACTACTCTACCGCATTTCTCGGCAAGGAAATTCAACCCTGACGGGACGAGCGGTTCGTTAGTGGCTTGCCGTCGGACGGGGCTCCTCGGCGGACTCTCGGTCACGTCGTACGGGCCTTCGCCCCCAGCGGCTTGCCAACGTTAGACGAGGGGCGGGCCAGAGTCAAGTGCCCTGGTCCGCCCCTCGTCATGGTGCTCTGACCACGCCGCTGACCTGCCCGGGTCAGCCCGCGGCGACCTCCACCGCCGCCAGGTTGCGCTTGCCGCGGCGCAGCACCAGCCACCTGCCGTGCAGCAGATCGGCCTGCGCGGGCACCGCGTCCTCGCTGGTGACCTTGGCGTTGTTCACGTACGCGCCGCCCTCCCTGATCGTGCGGCGGGCGGCGGACTTGCTGCCGACGAGGCCGACCTCCGCCATGAGATCGACCACGGGGGCGAGCGAGGGCACCCTCGCGTGCGGCAGCTCGGAGAGCGCGGCGGCCAGCGTCCGCTCGTCCAGCTCGGCGAGATCACCCTGGCCGAAGAGGGCCTGCGAGGCCGCGACGACGGCCGCGGTCTGCCCGGCGCCGTGGACGAGGGTGGTCAGCTCCTCGGCGAGGGCCCGCTGGGCGGCGCGGGCCTGCGGGCGTTCCTCGGTGAGGCGCTCGAGCTCCTCGATCTCCTCGCGCGACTTGAAGCTGAACGTACGCAGGTAGCGGGGGACGTCGCGGTCGTCCGTGTTGAGCCAGAACTGGTAGAAGGCGTACGGGGTGGTCAGCTCGGGGTCGAGCCAGACCGCGCCGCCTTCGGTCTTGCCGAACTTGGTGCCGTCCGCCTTGGTCAGCAGTTGCTGGGTGAGGGCGTGGGCCGGACCGTGCGGCTTGTTGCCCTCGATGCGGCGGATCAGGTCGAGGCCCGCGGTGATGTTGCCCCACTGGTCGCTGCCGCCGATCTGGAGCGTGCAGCCGTACCTCTTGTACAGCTCCAGGAAGTCGAGCGACTGCAGGATGACGTAGCTGAACTCGGTGTAGCTCATGCCCTCGCCGTCGAGGCGGCTCTTGACCGTCTCGCGGGCGAGCATCGAGTTGATGCTGAAGTGCTTGCCGTAGTCGCGCAGGAAGGCGAGGGCCGAGATGCCGGCGGTCCAGTCGTAGTTGTTCGCCATGACCGCCTGGTTCGGCCCCGGAGTGTCGAAGTCCAGGAAGGCCGAGAGCTGGTCACGGAGTGTGCCCACCCACCTCTCGACGGTGGCGACGTCGTTGAGCTGCCGCTCCGCGGTGGGTTTCGGATCGCCGATCAGGCCCGTGGCACCGCCGACCAGCGCGATGGGCCGGTGCCCGGCGAGCTGGAAGCGGCGCAGGGCGAGGATCTGGGTGAGGTGGCCGACGTGCAGGCTGCTGGCCGTCGGGTCGAATCCGCAATACAGCGTGACCGGACCGTCCGCGAGCGCCTTGCGCAGGGCCTCTTCGTCGGTGGTCTGGGCGAGGACGCCCCGCCACCGCAGCTCGTCGACGATGTCCGTCACGGTGTCTCGCTTCTCCTTCGGATCCGGTGTACGCGCGGCGACGCCCGCGTACAGAAAGCTACAGACAGCGTGTCCGAGGGTACGCGGTCTCGGCCACCCTCTAACGCCTGCGGCGGGGGGTGTGGGCGCGGTACGGGCTGACGGTGGGGTCGCCGTCGATCCAGAAGCGCCAGGGGTGGGCCGCGCCCTCACCGCCGACGCCGGTGCGCGGGCCGTTGCGGATCGCGGCGGGCGGGGGCGGGCTTCCGGCCAGGATCCGGAAGGGGGAGGCGGCGGGGTCGGACGGGCAGACGTCGCTGCCGTCGTGCGCGCGGTCCACACCGAGGGCGGTGGCGAGGCGGGCCGGGCCCTGGGCGAGGTCGTGCGGACGCCGGGAGGTCTGGCGGCGTTTGCGGGCGAGGTCGGCGCCGGTGACGATCTCGCCGGCCCGCAGCAGCACACCGCCGGCCGTACCCACCGGGCAGCACACCAGGTTCAGGCAGTGCCACATGCCGTACGTGAAGTAGACGTAGGCGTGGCCGGGCGGGCCGAACATCACCGCGTTGCGGGCGGTGCGTCCCCGGTAGGCGTGGGAGCCGGGGTCGGCGGTGCCCGCGTACGCCTCGACCTCGGTCAGGCGCAGCTCGATCGGGCCGTCGGGCGTCGTGCGGACGAGGATGCGGCCGAGCAGGTCGGGGGCGACGTCCAGCACGGGGCGGTCGAAGAAGGCGCGGTCCAGCGGCGTCCGGTCGGCAGCGGCGATCATGTGCTCCGAGGGTAGCGGGCGGCGCGGCGCGTCGCCGGGGCGGTCGGGTTCTAGGGTGACGGATGAACCATCAGGCCCGATCAGGAGGTAGCCAGGTGACCGAGCAGAAGAGGCGGCCGCTCCCCCACGACTTCCACCCGCCGGTGCCGTCGTTCACCGTGGTGAGCGACGACGTCACGCCGGGCGGGACGCTCAAGGACGACCAGGTGTACGCGAAGGGCAACACCTCGCCGCACCTGCGCTGGGAGGGCTTCCCCGAGGGCACGAAGAGCTTCGCCGTCAGCTGCTACGACCCGGACGCCCCGACGGGCAGCGGTTTTTGGCACTGGACGGTGTTCGACATCCCGGCGTCGGTGACGGAGTTGCCCGCGGGTGCGGGTTCGGGGTCGTTCGAGGGGCTCCCGGAGGGCGCGGTGCAGGTGCGCAACGACTACGGCACCCGGGACTTCGGGGGCGCAGCGCCGCCGCCCGGTGACGAGCCGCACCGCTACGTCTTCACCGTGTACGCGGTCGACACCGGGAAGCTGGGCCCCGACGCGGACGCGACCCCCGCGGTCGTCGGCTTCAACCTGCGGTTCCACACGATCGGCCGGGCGCAGCTGATCGGCGAGTACGGCGAGCCGGCGCAGGGCTGACGCCCGGTCGGCGTGAAAAACGCGTTGCGCCGCGCCGCGCCCGGCCGCACAGTGTTGGTTGTCCGGTGAGCAGACCGGGTTTCCCCTGCCCCGCGGCGGGGATCGCCTGGTGACCGGCACCGCAGTGGCGGGGGCGGCGCGGCGTTTTGCCGTCGGCTGTCTGCCGGAGCCTGGCCCATTCCCAGGCGTCCACGCCGGTTGCCATACGCCCCGGGTGGCCCGCGTCGCGACGGGGGACGGGCGCCCGGGGCGTTTCCTCTTCCCCTTTTCCCTCATTGCTTGGCCCGGATCGTCTTCTTTCCTTGGTCCGGATCGCCTCACAGATATCTGACGCCCTGCCAGTAACGTCGGTGGAAATTGCGTTGTCCGGGGTGCGCTGCCCGGTCACAGTGGTGCCACCTCGCCACCGGGGCGGGGCGGCAACCCGGAGGTGGTGGACGCCGATGCGTGAGACGTTGGTGCTCAACGCGAGCTACGAGCCGTTGGCGGCGGTGTCGCTGCGGCGTGCGGTGGTGCTGGTGATGCAGGGCAAGGCCGTGGTCGAGCAGGCACACCCCGTGCTGCGGCTGCGGGCGGCCGCGGTGGAGGTGCCGGTGCCTCGGGTGATCAGGCTCTGCCGTTACGTGCGGGTGCCGTTCCGACAACGGGCGCCGTGGTCGCGGCGGGGTGTGCTGGTTCGGGACCGGCACCGGTGCGCGTACTGCGGGCGCCGGGCGACCACGGTGGACCACGTCGTGCCGCGCTCGCGCGGTGGTCAGGACACCTGGCTGAACACGGTGGCCGCCTGCGCGGCGGACAACCACCGCAAGGCGGACCGCACGCCGGAGCAGGCGGGGATGCGGCTGCTGTCGAAGCCGTTCGAGCCGACCCCGGCGGACGCGTTGCTGCTGGCGCTCGGCGGCCCGCAGGGGCCGGGGGCGGTGTTCGCGGAGGGGCTGCCGATGACTGCCTGACATACCGGCAGAAGTGGCGTGTAAGGCGTCACTCCTTGTCCAGGCGGGGCGTTTCGCGCCGGGGGCCGGACGCTCCGCCGCCGTTGGAGCCGCCGCCGGAGGGCGGGGCGAAGTTGCCGATCGCGCCGCCGATGCCCTTGAGGGCGTCGCCGAGTTCGCTGGGCACGATCCAGAGCTTGTTGGAGTCGCCCTCGGCGATCTTGGGGAGCATCTGGAGGTACTGGTAGGCGAGGAGCTTCTGGTCGGGGTCCCCGGCGTGGATGGACTCGAAGACCGTGCGGATCGCCTGGGCCTCGCCTTCGGCGCGCAGTGCGGCGGCCTTGGCCTCACCTTCGGCGCGCAGCACCGCGGACTGCTTCTCACCTTCGGCCCGCAGGATCTCCGACTGCCGGACACCTTCGGCCTGGAGGATCGCGGCGCGCTTGTCGCGGTCGGCGCGCATCTGCTTCTCCATCGAGTCCTGGATGGAGGTCGGGGCTCGATGGCCTTGAGCTC
>CAYNNX010000528.1:0-4498 GCA_964398515.1 uncultured Streptantibioticus sp.
TGGGCAACCTCATCCCGGAGTGGAACGCCCTGGTCACCCGTGACGACTGGGACACCGCGAGCGACCGGTTGCACGCGACCAACAACTTCCCCGAGTTCACCGGCCGCCTGTGCCCGGCACCCTGCGAGAGCGGCTGCGTGCTGGCCATCAACGCGGATCCGGTGGCGATCAAGGACGTGGAGGTCGCCATAGCCGACCACGCCTGGGACCACGGGCGCGTGCCACCGCTGCCGCCGCGGCGGCCGACCGGCCGGACGGTGGCGGTCGTCGGTTCGGGCCCGGCGGGGCTGGCGTGTGCGCAGCAGCTGACCCGCGCGGGGCACACGGTCACCGTGTACGAGCGCGCCGACCGGATCGGCGGGCTGCTGCGGTACGGCATCCCGGCGTTCAAGATGGAGAAGCGCCACCTGGACACGCGCATCGGGCAACTGCGCGCGGAGGGCACCGAGTTCCGGACCGGTGTCGACGTCGGCAGCGACATCGACGCCGCCGCACTGGCCCGACGGCACGACGCGGTCGTCGTCGCCGTCGGGGCCACGGCGTGGCGGGAGTTGCCGGTGCCGGGCCGCGAACTGGCCGGGATCCACCAGGCGATGGAGTACCTTCCGCTGGCGAACCGCGTCCAGGAGGGCGACTACCCCGCATCGCCGATCACCGCCGAGGGCAGGGACGTGGTGATCGTCGGCGGCGGGGACACCGGCTCCGACTGCCTGGGGACCGTGCTGCGGCAGAACGCCAGGTCGGTCGTCCAGCTGGACATCAACCCCCGCCCGGGCGAGGTGCGTTCGCCCGCCGAGCCGTGGCCGGTGCACCCCCGCGTCCACCGCGTCTCGCACGCGCACGAGGAGGGCCGCGAGCTGGCCCGCACGCGGGGTTGGCCGCTGGACGCGGCACGCCGCGCCCCGCCGCGCGGCGACGAGGACGTGCGGGTGTTCTCCGCCTCCACCGTGCGCTTCGAGGGCGACGCGGCGGGACACGTGCGCGCGCTGCGCCTGGCCGACGCCGAGCCGGGCTCGCGGCGCCCCGCGCCGGGCACCGAGCGTGTGATCCCCGCCGACCTGGTCCTGCTCGCCCTGGGCTTCAACGGCCCCGGGCAGGAAGGCGGCCTCATGGAGGGTCTCGGTCTCAGGCTCACCGCGCGCGGAACCTTCGCGCGCGACACGGACTTCGCCACCTGCGCGCCCGGAGTGTTCGTCGCGGGCGACGCCGGCCGCGGCCAGTCGCTGATCGTGTGGGCGATCGCGGAGGGACGCTCGGCCGCCGCGGCCGCCGACCGCTATCTGACGGGCTCCACGCAGTTGCCGATGCCGGTCGCCGCCACCGACCGCCCCCTCGTCGTCTGACGGCCGCCGCCGCGGGCTAGCCTGTCCGGGTGACCGATTCGATCAACGCCGATCCCGATGCTCCGGGCCGCAGCGGTCCCTCCGCGACCGTGGAGGCCGACCCGCACCGCACCGGCCCCGTGCACACCAGCTACGCCCCCGACCACAACGGCGAGCCGGACCCCGGCGAGATCGTGTGGACCTGGGTCCCCTACGAGGAGCGGGACGGGCGCGGGAAGGACCGCCCGGTCCTGATCGTGGCCCGGGAGCGGGCCGGCACGCTGCTGGCCGTCGCCCTGTCGAGCAAGCACCACGACGGCGACCACGACTGGGTGCCGATCGGGGCGGGCCCCTGGGACCGGTCGGGCCGGGACTCGTGGGTGTCCCTGGACCGCGTTCTGCGGGTGCATGCGCACGGCATGCGGCGCGAGGCCTGCGCGCTCGACCGGGGCCGGTTCAGCCTCGTCGTGGACCGCCTCAAGGACCGCTACCGCTGGCAGTGATCAGGTGCTCCGGCCCGCCCCTTCGCCACGGATCACGCGGGCCGGATTTCCCACGGCCACCACGCCGGACGGCTGGTCCCCGGTGACCACGGCTCCGGCGCCCACCACGGTGTCCTCGCCGATGGTCACGCCGGGGCGGACGATCACGCCGCCGCCGAGCCACACGTTGTCGCCGACGGTCACCGCGACCGCCTTCTCCCATCCGGCCCGCCGGCGTTCCGCGTCGAGTCCGTGAGCGGGCGTCAGCAGTTGCACGTTCGGCCCGATCTGCACGTCCTCGCCGACGGTGACGGGCGCCGCGTCGAGGAAGACCGCGCCCAAGTTGACGAACATCCGCGCGCCGACACCGATGTTGTACCCGTGGTCGCAGTGGAACGGCGGCCGGATCCGCACACCGTCGCCCACCGAGCCCAGCAGTTGCCGGAGGATCTCGCGGCGCTCGGCGGGGCGGCGGTGCCGGGGGCGTTGCAGGCCGCGCACAGTGCGGCGCGGCGCTCGGAATCCGCCGCGAGTTCGGTGTCGTCGGGAAGATACCACTCGCCCGCCGGCATGCGCCGTTCGTTCTCGCCCACGGGTGTCCTCTCGTCGCGACCGGCCACTTACGGTTCCGGGACGGCGGGCACCCGTCAACAACGCCCGCGGTCCTCCTCCCTCACACCTTCTCCGTCGCGCCCGCGGCCCCGGTGTCACCCGGGCGGCCCTCTCCCGGTGGCCTGCCCGGGTGACACGAGGCTTCCATGGAGCAGCGGGCCGTAGACCGAACGGCCGAACCGACCGAGCGCCCGGCCGTGCGGCGACCGTACGACCGGGCCGCGCCGAGGAGAGACCGATGTACGAGATGCGGGCCGAACACGACACCAGCACGCCCGACGCCGCCCTGCTGTGGCACGTCGTCACGCCGGGCGGCGGGCACACCGCACTGTGCGGCCGCCGGGTCCCCGAACACCTGGCGCTCATCGGCGCGGGACCGGAGAGCGCGGACGACCCCACGGCCCGGTACTGCACATCGTGCATGACCGCCGTGTACGCCACGATGGGCGCCCCTGCCTGAGCCTGTCCTGAGGCGGCGCGGGGGCGCGCGCCGCCCGGACCGTCCCCGCGCCACACTTCTCATGCTCTCGTCGGACGCCGCGTCGTTCTCGTGGACGATGTCCGGGTCGCGATCACGCCGGAAGAATCCGTCGCGTTGATCGTTCCCCGACAGAAACCCGAGTACGAGAGATGCCTTTACCCCGGCAACGCCGCCGCCTGGCGGCGCTCACATCGCCCAAGTCCCGTGCGGCCGCTGCCGCGTGTGCCGCCGCACTGGTCGCCGCGGTCACCACACTGCCGCAAGCCCAGGCGGCCGAGCGCCCAGCGGCCCCCGCCACCGCGCCGCGGCCCGGCCTCGACGCCACCGCACTCGCCAACTCCCTGGAGGCGGTGCACGATGCCGGGATGTACGGCATCTACAGCGCCGTGCACGACGGTGAGGCGACCTGGGCCGGCGCCGCGGGTGTCGCCGACCGCGACAGCGGGCGCCCGGCCCGGCCGTTCATGCGGCAGCGGATCGGCAGCATCACCAAGTCCCTCACGGCGGTCGCCCTGCTGCAGCAGGTGGAGGCGGGACGCCTCGACCTCGACGCGCCCATATCGCGGTACCTGCCGGGGCTCGTCCCGGGCGCGCGGGGCGAGGCGATCACGGTGCGGATGCTGCTCAACCACACCAGCGGCCTGGGGGACTACGTCGTCTACGCCTTCCCCTCCCTGCTCAAGAAGTCGACCCGCAGCCTGGACGACGACCGCTTCCGGCACATCACACCGCAGGAGTTGGTGCGGTACGGCGTCCAGTCCCCGCCGACCGGTGCGCCGGGGCAGCGCTGGTCGTACTCGAACACCAACTACGTCATAGCCGGTCTGCTGCTCGGCAAGCTCACCGGCGGCGACCCCGAGGCCTACATCACCCGCAACGTGATCGGCAGGGCGGGGCTGAAGGACACCTACTTCCCCCGCGGCCCGCGGATCACGGGGCCCCACGCCGGGATGTACGAGTCGTTCTACGGTCTGATCGACCCGCCGCGCGACTACAGCGTCTACGACATGTCGTGGGCCTGGACGGCGGGCGCGGCGGTGTCGACGATGGACGACCTCAACCGCTTCTACCACGCGCTGCTCACCGGCGGACTGCTGCGCCCGGCCGAGCTGAGGCAGATGCTCACGACCGTTCCCGTCAAGGACGCCGCAGGGCGTCTGATGATGAGCTACGGGCTCGGCATCTACCGCCTCGACCTGCCCTGCGGCGGCTTCTGGGGGCACGACGGAGCCGTGTGGGGTGCGGGCACGCTCGCCCTGTCGAGCCGGGACGGAGCGCGCCAGATGGCCCTCGGCTACAACCTGATGAAGTATCAGAAAATCGCGGCCGACGGCACCCTCGAGCCGAACCCCATCGACAAGGCGCTGTCGCACTACGCGGTACGGGCGCTGTGCGGCCCGGCCCAGAGCACCGGCGGCGCCGAGGAGACGCTCGCGGCGCCCGGGCGGGCGGCGCAGAACCTGATGTGACACCCCGCCTCGCCGCCGGCGCACCGCCCTCCCGGGGACGGGCGCCGACGGCGAGTTCACCCCGGCACCGGATCGGCGGTGCCGTCGACGCCGTCCGCCGCCTCCAGGCAGGCCGCGGCGAGCTCGCCCAGG
>CAYNNX010000529.1:0-3172 GCA_964398515.1 uncultured Streptantibioticus sp.
GGCGACGATGACGCCGTAGCCCATGGCGTTGAGCGGGATGGCGCTGGGACACGCAGGGCTGACCTCTGCGCTGCAGGGGTTCGGAGACAGGTGGGCGTGGGGGGTGCGGACGCTGGTCCAGGACGGCAATGAGTTCGCGCGGCGGCTCGGTCTGGCGGCGGGGGCGGCGTACGAGGACGACAAGTACGTCGAGGGCACGTTCAAGAACGTGGTGGCGGCGGGGATGGGGAACCCGAACGCCTCGGACCGGCAGGTGGCGGGCGAGTCGTGGTCGCAGGTCTGGAGTGACAACGCGGTCACGCAGGTGGGGCAAGCGGACTACAGCGGGCAGTCGTTCGCCGAAGAGCAGGCCGACGCGCGCAAGGTCTGGTCCAAGGAGGACCAGGACTTCCTCCACTCCGACGATCCGGTGGCGATCGCGTTCCGCCATGCGCCCGATCCCTTGCCCGAGGGCGCCGAAGCAGAGTCGGGGAAGCTGCATGGCGATGGAGCCGGCCCAAGCCGGGGGAATACGAGGTGAGCGGTTTCGTCGACTCCTTGGGCGACGCTGCGGAGGGCCTGGTCGACAAGGGCAGGAAAGCTCTCGGCGGTGCGGCAGACGCCATGGCCCACGTGGTGGGCGACGGGCTGGACGCGGTCGGCTTGCACTCCGCGGCACGATCGGTGGACCGGGCAGGCGACAGCGTCGCCGACGCGATGGGTGCCGAGGTCGGCGAGATGGACCTCGACCAGGCGGACAGGCCTTCCGACGTGATCCATGGTGATCCGAAGGCGATCCGTGAGTCGGCGGCCCGTCTGGGGGCGTTCTTCGGCGCGTTCGAGGAGGTCGGCTCGGGGCTGGGCAGGCTTGACACGGACCACTGGAAGGGCGAGTCGGCGGATGCGTTCCGGGAGAGGTTCGCCCCGCATCCCCAGCACTGGCTGACGGCGGCCGACGCCTGCGAGCAGGCCGGGAAAGCCCTGGAGCGCTACGCGCAGACCGTGGAGTGGGCCCAGGAGCAGGCCCGCAGCGCTTTGGAGACCTACAAGGCGGCCAAGAGGGCCTCCGAGAACGCCCGTTCCGCGTACAACGACAAGGTCGCCGCATACAACCTGAGTCTGCAGCTGCCCGCCGAAGCGGGGTCGGGGCCGGCCCCCGCCAAGCCCGGCCCCTTCCACGACCCGGGCGAGGCCGGGATGGCACAGGCGCGGGAGATCGTCGCGCGGGCGCGACAGCAGCGCGACCGGGAAGCCGAAGCGACTGCCGCAGCGGTCTCGGCGGCCACCAGCCGCGCCCCGGCGACCCCGGCCTTCACCGAGCGGATGACCCTCGACGGCGCCGACCTGTTCCACGGTCAGCAGCTCGCCGCCGAGCACTTCGACATCGGTGTCCTGGGAGCGGCCGCCGACGCCGTCAAGTTCGCCCGTGGCTTGAACCCGGAGGACGTGTACAACATCACCCACCCCGCGCTGTACCTCGACCACCTGAACCTGGTCGGAGCGAGCATGCTTCACGCTCACAGCCACCCGGTGGACCTGGTCAAAGGACTGGTCGGCTCGGGTTGGGGCAGCGACCCGGCCGACTCGACGGGCCGGATGACGCTCAACGCGCTGCTGGGTATCGGCACGGACGGCGCGAGCACGGCCGAGACGGCCGGTATGGACGCGGCGGAGAAGATGGCTCAGGGTTCCGCGGACAGCAGTGCCGTGGAACTGTCCGGCCACAGCATGTCGAACAGCGTCGCGGACTCCGCCCTGGGCAGCGGCGAGGAGTCCGCGGTCGGCAAGCAGATCGAGCAGATCCGCAACGAGCCGCGCGATTTCGCACGCGAGAACGACACCAGGACTGAGACCGGCGACCCGATCGATGTGGCGACGGGCCGGATGACGATGGCCCAGGCCGACGTCGTTCTCCCCGGGTCGCTTCCGCTGGCCTTCACCCGCTCGTTCGATTCCGGCTACCGCATGGGGCGGTGGATGGGGCCGTCGTGGTCGTGCACCGCCGACCAGCGCCTGGAGATCGACGAGGCGGGGATCGTCCTCATCCGGCAGGACGGCGTGGTGCTCGTCTACCCGCACCCCGAGCCCGGCCGGCCCACGATGCCGGTGGAGGGGCCGCGCTGGCCACTGCACCGAGACGGTGTGCGGTACCTCGTCGAGGATCCGAAGGCCGGTCTCACCAGGACGTTCACCGTCCACGACGACCGGTGCGCGCTGCTGACGGAGCTCACCGATCGCACCGGGCACCGGATCGCCTTCGAGTACGACTCCGCGGGTGTTCCCGTCGCGGTACGCCATGCCGCGGGCTACCACCTGCGGATCGACACCGATGCCGGCCGGATCACCGCTTTGGCCCTGGCGGGCGCGGCCGCAGACGGTTCCGACCTCGTCGTGACCCGCTACGGCTACACCGACGGCCACCTCACCGAGGTCTTCGACTCCTACGGGCGCGCACTGCGGTTCGGCTACGACGGCGCCGGCCGTATCGTCGACTGGACCGACCGCAACGGCAGCCACTACGCGTACACCTACGACGACCTCGGCCGCTGCGTCCACCAGGGCGGCGACGACGGTGTTCTGCGCTACACCTTCGACTACGACGGCACCGACCCGCAGACCGGCCTGGACACCACCACCGTCACCAACTCCCTCGGTCACAAGACCCGTTACCTGATCAACGCGGCACGGCAGGTGGTCGCCGAGATCGATCCCCTCGGTGCGGTGACCCGTTCCGAGTGGGACCGCTACGACCGACTCCTGTCGCGCACCGACCCTCTCGGCCACACGGTGCGCTTCCGCTACGACGACTCCGGCAACCGCGTCGCCGTCACCCGACCCGACGGCCGTGAGGCCCGCACCGACTACGACGAGCAGGGCCGACCGGTCCGTGTGACGGCTCCTGACGGGGCAACCTGGCGCCGAGAGTACGACGACGTGGGCAATCCGCTCACCATCACCGACCCCAGTGGCGCCGTCACCCGCTACACCTACGACGCCACCGGCCACCCGTCCTCCGTCACCGACGCCCTCGGCTCGACCAGGCTCATCCGCTGCGACGCCGCGGGCCGGGTAACGCAGACGACCGATCCCCTCGGCGCCGTCACCCGCTACACCCACGACGCCTTCGGACGCGTCGCCTCCGCCACCGATCCGGCGGGCCGCTCCACCCGCATGGACTGGACCATCGAAGGCC
>CAYNNX010000529.1:3182-4467 GCA_964398515.1 uncultured Streptantibioticus sp.
TTGGCCTTGCCGTAATACTGCGTCCACCAATCGGCTCCGTCAGGAACGTGATAGGGCAGCCATTTGCGGTGTGGTATATCCCACTGCGCGGGCAGGGGGAAGTAATCGCGCCCGCGCTTCTCGAAGTAGCGCTGTTTCCAACGGCTGCCGTAGACGAAGGCAACCTGATCGAGCGCACCACCCCGACCGGCGAGACGACGCGCTACGAGTACACCCACTTCAACCTGCTCACGGCACGGACGGATCCCGACGGAACACGCCACGAGTTCGACTACGACACCGAGCTGAGACTCACCCGCGTCACCAATCCCCAAGGGCTGACGTGGACTTACCGCTACGACGCCGCGGGCCGCCGCACAGCCGAAACCGACTTCAACGGCCGCACGATCACCTACACCCACGACGCGGCCGGCCGGCTCACCGCCCGGCGCAACACACTGGGCCAGGTCGTCACCTACCGCTACAACGCACTCGGCCGCGTCATCGCCAAGGACGCCGACGGCGCCGTGACGACGTTCGAGCACGACCAGGCGGGGCGGGTCACCAAGGCCCACAGCCCCGACGCCGAACTGGTCTGCGAACGGGACGCACTCGGCCGCATCACCGCGGAGACCTGCAACGGCCGCACGATGACCCACCAGTTCGACGCCCTCGGCCGCCGGACCCGCCGCCGCACCCCCGCGGGAGCGGAAACCGCCTGGCACTTCGACGCCGCCGGGCGCTGTACCACGCTGGAGACCGCCGGACGCCAGGTGGCCCTGGAGTACGACACCTTGGGCCGCGAGACGACTCGCCGCTTCGACGACACACTGACGCTGACCCAGGCCTGGGACGTCAACGACCGCCTCGTCGAGCAGACACTGGCCGGCCCGGCCCGCACACTCCACCAGCGGTCCTACACCTACCGCCCCGACGGCCACCTCACCGGTATCGACGACCACCTGTACGGCCGGCGCACCTTCGACCTCGACCCGGCCGGCCGGGTGACCGCCGTCCAGGCACCCCAGTGGACCGAGCGCTATGTCTATGACGAGCTGGGGAACATCACCGAAGCCGACTGGCCCACCACGCACGCCTCCCCCGAAGCCGTCGGCACGCGTTCCTACACCGGCACCCTGATCAACCGGGCAGGCCAGGTCCGTTACGAGCACGACGCTCAAGGCCGGATCGTGCTGCGCCAAAAGGCCCGACTGTCCCGCAAGCCCGACACCTGGCGCTACACCTGGGACGCCGAAGACCGCCTCACCGGCGTCGTCACCCCCGACGGCCAGGCCTGGCGCTACCT
>CAYNNX010000530.1:0-3195 GCA_964398515.1 uncultured Streptantibioticus sp.
CCCCGGTGGCCGGGCCGCCCGCCGCAAGGCCGCCAGGCGCGGCGGACACCGGGCGGGACCCCACAGCGGCGAGCAGGCCGCACCGGACACGGCCGCCA
This sequence comes from uncultured Streptantibioticus sp., assembly GCA_964398515.1. Lineage (GTDB taxonomy): Bacteria > Actinomycetota > Actinomycetes > Streptomycetales > Streptomycetaceae > CAYNNX01. Next base: position 99 of record CAYNNX010000530.1, read on the forward strand.
CACCCCGCACCCGGCTGGAGGCCCGCCGCGCCGCCCGCGCCGCCAAGCCCTCCACCGGTGTCGTCGTCAGCGGCCTGGTCGGCGAGGCGTTCATCACGCTCGGCGTGCTGATGCTGCTCTTCGTCGCCTACCAGTTGTGGTGGACCAACGTCCTGGCGCATGAGGCGGCGGGCAGTGCGGCCAGCAACCTCCAGCACCAGTGGGACGGCGAGCACAGCACGAACGACGCCCGCAATCCCGGGGCGTTCTCCCCCGGTCAGGGCTTCGCGATCATCTACATCCCCAAGCTGGACGTGAAGGCCCCCATCGCCGAGGGCATCGACAAGCACGCCGTGCTGGACAAGGGGATGGTCGGGCACTACTCGGGGGCCCAGGAGACCGCGATGCCGTGGGCCAAGACGGGCAACTTCGCGCTCGCCGGCCACCGCAACACGCACGGCGAGCCGTTCCGCTACATCAACAAGCTTGTGCCGGGCGACAAGGTCGTGGTGGAGACCGAGAGCACCTTCTACACCTACGCGGTCACCGGCATGCTGCCGCAGACCTCGCCGTCCAACGTGAGCGTGATCCAGCCGATCCCCGCCGGCTCGGGGTTCACCAAGCCCGGCCGCTACATCACGCTGACCACCTGCACACCCGAGTTCACCAGCACCTATCGCTTGATCGTGTGGGGCAAGATGGTCGACGAACGCCCGCGCAGCCAAGGCAAGCCGGACGCGCTGGTCCAATGAGTTCGCACGAGTCGGCACACAGAAGACGGGGTGACCGGTGACGAGCACCGAGCACGACGAGGACACCGGATCCCATGCGCGGCCGCCGTCCCCTGCTCCCGCGCCCGACCGGAGCGGCCCGCGCCGGGGGCACGGTCGAATAGCCGCCACCCTCAGCGTCATCGGCGAGCTGCTGATCACCGCGGGTCTCGTCCTCGGTCTCTTCGTCGTCTACTCCCTGTGGTGGACCAACGTCCTCGCCGACCGCCAGGCGCAGAAGGAGGGCGACAAGGTCCGGCAGCACTGGGCGCAGGCACGCAAGCACGGCGGACCGCCCGGAGCCCTGGACACCGGCGACGGCATCGGGTTCCTCCACGTGCCCGCGATGGGCAAGGGCTTCGAGGTCCTGGTCAAGAAGGGCACCTCTACCGATGTCCTCAACGAAGGCGTGGCCGGCTACTACACCAGCCCGGTCAAGTCGGCGATGCCGTGGGACGGGACCGGTAACTTCACCACCGCCGCGCACCGCGACGGCCACGGCGCCAAGTTCCACAACATCGACAAGATCAAGAAGGGCGACGCGATCGTCTTCGAGACCAGGGACACCTGGTACGTCTACAAGGTCTACGACATCCTCGACCAGACCTCGAAGTACGACGTGCACGTCATCGACCAGATCCCCACGGAGTCGGGGAAGACCCGGCCCGGCCGCTACATCACGCTGACCACCTGCACCCCGGTCTTCACCTCCGAGTACCGCTACATCGTCTGGGGTGAACTGGTCCGCACCGAGAAGGTCGACGCGCAGCGCACGCCCCCGGCCGAGCTGGGCTGACCGGGAGCCGGAACGGCAGACGGCGTGGAGCGAGAACGGCAGGGGCCGCGGAATCGTCCGCGGCCCCTGCCGTTGCTGCGTGCCTGGCGGTGTCAGCCGTTCTGGCCGCCGAACAGGCCGCCGAAGCCGCCGCCGTTCCCGCCGTTGCCGCCGCCCGGGGCGTCCGCGGTCTGCAGGACGACGGTGTCGCCCTGCTTGACCTGGCTGCCCGGCGCCGGGTTGCTGTTGATCACCACGGCCCTGTCGTCCTGCGGCCCCTGCACCTGGAGGTTCAGGTTCAGGCCCGACAGCTCGGACTGCACGTCCTTGAGCTTCTTGCCGACGATGTCGCCGGGCAGGGTGGTGGTGGCCTGGCCCTTGGAGACGGTCAGGGTGACCGTCGCGCCCTTGTTGGCCTGGCTGTTGCCGGCCGGGCTCTGGGCGATGACCGTACCGGCGGGCTGCGCGGAGTCCGCCTCGCTCTTGACCACCTGGAAGCCGATGTTTTCGAGCTGTGCCTTGGCAGCGTCGAATTGCTGGCCGACAACCGGTGGCACCGTGACCTGCTGCGGAGCCGCCGCGATCGTCAGAGTGATCTTCGCGCCCTTGTCGACTTCGGTGCCCGCCGACGGGTTCTGGTCGAGGACGGTGTTGGCGGGCTTGCCCGAGGTGCCGTCGTCGTTCTTCGAGACGACGTTGGTGAAGCCCTTGCTCTGCAGGTCCTGCTGCGCGTCGGCGAAGGCCTTGCCCGTCTCGTCGGGCACCGCGACCGGCCTGGCGCCCTTGGAGATGACGACGGTGATGGTCGAGTTCTTGTCGACCGGGGTGTCCTTCGGGGGGTTCTGCGAGCAGATCTTGTTCTTGTCCTGGTCGCAGTAGTCCGAGCCGCCCTGGGTCACGTTCAGGCCGACGTTCGCCGCCGACGTCCGGGCGTCCTGCAGCGTCTGGCCGACGAGGTCGGGCGCGGCGACCTTGTTGCTGCCGGTTTGTCCCGCGAAGATCGACTTGCCGATGAAGATGGCGCCGATCAGCACCAGCACGCCGGCCAGCACCAGCAGGACCGTCGAGGTGTTGCTCTTCTTCTGCCGGCGGCGGTCCGGGCGGTCGTCGTAGCCGTAGCCGTCGTCGTCGCGCATCGGCGGCATCATCGACGTCTTCGGCCCGCCGTCCTGCGGCGGCAGCGCGGTGGTCGGGGCGCCGTCGCTGTAGGAGCCGCCGCCGTAGCCGTAGCCGACCGCGCCCATCGCGGCGGTGGCGGCGACCGGCTGGCCGTCCAGATACGCCTCGATGTCCGCCCGCATCTCGTCGGCGGACTGGTAGCGGTAGTCCGGGTCCTTGGTCAGCGCCTTGAGGACGATCGCGTCCATCTCGGGGGTGACCTCGGGGTCGAACGCGCTCGGCGGCTGCGGCTCCTCGCGCACGTGCTGGTACGCCACGGCGACCGGCGAGTCGCCGACGAACGGCGGCCGCCCGGTGAGCAGCTCGTACAGCAGGCAGCCGGTGGAGTACAGGTCGCTGCGCGCGTCGACCGTCTCGCCCTTGGCCTGCTCGGGGGAGAGGTACTGGGCCGTGC
>CAYNNX010000530.1:3205-4458 GCA_964398515.1 uncultured Streptantibioticus sp.
GCACGGGCGATGCCGAAGTCCATGACCTTGACCTGGCCGGTGCGCGTGAGCATCACGTTCGCCGGCTTGATGTCGCGGTGGACGATGCCGTTGCGGTGCGAGTACTCCAGCGCCTGCAGGATGCCGATGGTCATCTCCAGCGACCGCTCCGGCAGCAGCTTGCGGCCGCTGTGCAGCAGCTCACGCAGGGTCGAGCCGTCCACGTACTCCATCACGATGTACGGGATCGAGACACCGTCGACGTAGTCCTCGCCGGTGTCGTAGACCGCGACGATCGCGGGATGGTTGAGCGAGGCGGCCGACTGGGCCTCCCGGCGGAACCGGGCCTGGAACGACGGGTCGCGGGCCAGGTCGGCCCGGAGCGTCTTCACCGCCACGGTGCGGCCCAGACGGGTGTCATGGGCGAGGTAGACCTCGGCCATGCCGCCTCGGCCGAGCACCGAGCCCAGCTCGTACCGGCCGCCGAGGCGACGCGGCTCTTCCATAAGTTCCAGCCTCTCCCTAATCCGACCGTCCGTGATCTCCCCGGCGGTGCGTCCGCGGCTGTGTGCTGCTCGCGCATACCGTACCGGCCTCGTCGGCGCGATCGAGGCGCTGAGCGCGAGACGATATCCGACTGATGCTGTGACGTGCGCAAATGGGCGCAATCGGGCATCCGGACGTGACCGGACTCACTTGTTCAATACGGCCTTCATCACGTCCCGGGCGATCGGGGCGGCCAGCCCGCCACCCGAGATGTCGCCGCGGTTGGCCTCGCCGTCCTCCACGACCACGGCGACCGCGACCGGGGAGCCGCTGCCGGTCTTGGCGTAGGAGATGAACCACGCGTAGGGCAGCGCGGCGTTGTTCAGGCCGTGCTGCGCGGTACCGGTCTTGCCGCCCACCGTGACCCCGGGGATCTGGGCGTTCTGCCCGGTGCCATCGCTGACCACGGTCTCCATCATCTGCTGGAGCTTCTGCGCGGTCTGCGGCGAGACGGCCTGGCCGAAGACCTTCGGCTGGGTCTGCTCGACCACGTTCAGGTTGGGTGCGCGCAGTTGGTCGACCATGTACGGCTGCATCAGCTTGCCGTCGTTGGCGACCGCGGCCGCCACCATGGCCATCTGCAGCGGGGTGGCCGCGGTGTCGAACTGGCCGATGGACGACAGCGCCGTCGAGGGCCTGTTCATCGAGGTGGGGAAGACGCTGGGGACCGCGCGCACCGGGGTGTCGATCGGCTGGTCGAAGCCGAACTTCTTCGCCTGGGCGAGCAT
>CAYNNX010000531.1:0-4452 GCA_964398515.1 uncultured Streptantibioticus sp.
CACCACCCCGGGTCTGATCAACCTCGACTTCGCCGACGTCAAGTCCGTGATGTCGGAGGCCGGTTCGGCGCTGATGGGCATCGGCTCGGCCCGCGGGGACGACCGCGCGGTCGCCGCGGCCGAGATGGCGATCTCCTCGCCGCTGCTGGAGGCGTCCATCGACGGCGCCCGCGGTGTGCTGCTGTCCATCTCCGGCGGCAGCGACCTCGGCCTGTTCGAGATCAACGAGTCGGCCCAGCTGGTCAGCGAGGCGGCCCACCCCGAGGCCAACATCATCTTCGGTGCCGTCATCGACGACGCCCTCGGCGACGAGGTCAGGGTCACCGTCATCGCCGCCGGGTTCGACGGCGGGCAGCCGCCGGTCAAGAACCGCGACAAGGTCCTCGGCTCCTACGGCGGCAGCCGTGACGAGGCCGGCGCCGGGACGAGCCAGCCGAGGCTCGGCAGCGTCCCGCCGGCGGAGTCGCCCGCCCGTCCGGCCTTCGGCGGCCTCGGCAGCGTCGCGGCGCCGCGCGAGGAGGAGCCGGAGGCGCCCGTCCCGGTCGCCGAGACGCCCATCGCCCCGGTCACCCCGCCCCAGGTGCCCCCGGCCCGGCCCTTCCAGGACAGCCAGGCCGAAGAGCTGGACGTCCCCGACTTCCTGAAGTGACAGGGGCCTGAAGTACCGTCGTGGTGTGACAATCGAGCATGACGAAGTGAGCGGCGCCCACTTCGCCTTCACCGACCGGTGGGGCGGGGTGAGCGCCGCTCCGTACGCGGAGCTCAACCTCGGCGGTGCGGTCGGCGACGACCCGCAGGCCGTGCGCGCCAACCGCGAGCTGGCCGCAAAGGCGTTCGGGCTCGACCCCGCCCGGGTGGTCTGGATGCACCAGGTCCACGGCAACGCGGTGGCCCACGTCGTCGCCCCCTGGGGTGACGCACCCGCACCGGAAGTGGACGCAGTGGTCACCGACCGCCGCGGCCTCGCCCTCGCGGTGCTCACCGCGGACTGCGTGCCGGTGCTGCTCGCGGATCCCGCTGCCGGGGTCGCCGCCGCCGCGCACGCCGGCCGTCCGGGGCTGGTCGCCGGGGTCGTCCCCGCGGCGGTCGAGGAGATGGTCCGCCTCGGCGCCCGCCCCGAACGCATCACTGCGGTCACCGGTCCCGCGGTGTGCGGCCGGTGCTACGAGGTGCCGGAGGCCATGCGCGCCGAGGTCGCGGCCGTGGTGCCCGAGGCCTGGGCGGAGACCTCCTGGGGCACGCCCGCGGTGGACGTGGCCGCCGGGGTCCACGCCCAACTGGCCCGGGCCGGCGTCGGGACGCGTGAGAAATGCCATATCTGCACGATGGAGTCGTCCGACCACTTCTCCTACCGGCGGGAGCGGACGACCGGCCGGCTCGCCGGATATGTGTGGCTGGATGGCGACAAGTGACGGAAAGACGACCTGAGGTGATGGACAGAAAGGCGCAACTGGCCAGAAATCTGGCCGGTGTCGAGGAGCGCATCACCGCCGCGTGTGAAGCCGCGGGCCGGGACCGCAAGGACGTGACCCTGATCGTGGTCACCAAGACCTACCCGGCGAGCGATGTGAGGTTTCTCGCGGAGCTCGGGGTGCGCGAGGTGGCGGAGAACCGCGACCAGGAGGCGGCCCCGAAGGCGGCCGAATGCGCCGATCTCGATCTCACCTGGCACTTCGTCGGGCAGTTGCAGACCAACAAGGTCCGGTCCGTCGCCCGATATGCCGATGAAGTGCACTCGATCGACCGGCTTCGACTGGTTTCGGCGCTTTCCGCGTCGGCGGTACGGGCTGAGCGCGAGATCGGGTGCCTGGTGCAGGTCGCCCTCGACGCGCCCTCCGGATCGGTCGGCGCCCGGGGCGGGGCCGCGCCGTCGGACGTGGCCGCACTGGCCGACGCCGTCGCGGACGCGGAGGGGCTCCGGCTGGACGGCCTCATGACGGTAGCCCCGCTCGCCGGGCCGTACGCCGGAAATCCCCGAGCGGCATTCGACAGGCTGACGGAAATCGCATCTGCCCTACGCGCGGCGCATCCGGCTGCAACCATGGTCTCGGCAGGGATGAGTTCGGACCTGGAGGACGCCGTTGCGGCCGGTGCGACACATGTGCGTGTGGGTACGGCGGTACTCGGAGTCCGTCCTGGGCTCCGGTAACGTCACCAAGCAAGTCGGACCACAGCAGAAAATATGGTCATGCTCCGTCAGCACCGGAGCTGACCCAGTGGATCCCCTCACCTGGTGACGGTGCCGATCCACCACAGAGCGGAGGACGCAGAGCATGGCCGGCGCGATGCGCAAGATGGCGGTCTACCTCGGCCTCGTGGAGGACGATGGGTACGACGGCCCGGGGTTCGACCCCGACGACGAGTTCGAACCCGAGCCGGAGCCCGAACGGCCCCGGCGGCAACACCAGCCACCACAGGAGGAGCCGGCACGCATCACCCACGCTCCGGCCCCCCGGGAACCACGGATCGCCCCAGTGGCATCCATCACACCTGAACGCCGCACTCTGGAGAAGAACGCACCGGTGATCATGCCCAAGGTTGTGTCGGAGCGGGAGCCGTACCGGATCACGACGCTTCACCCCCGGACGTACAACGAAGCCCGTACGATCGGGGAACACTTCCGGGAGAGTACGCCGGTGATCATGAATTTGACGGAGATGGATGACACGGACGCCAAGCGTCTGGTGGACTTCGCCGCGGGCCTGGTCTTCGGCCTCCATGGCAGCATCGAGCGGGTGACGCAGAAGGTGTTCCTCCTGTCTCCTGCTAACGTCGATGTAACGGCGGAGGACAAGGCCCGCATCGCCGAGGGCGGGTTCTTCAACCAGAGCTAGAGACCGCGAGAGAACCGCAAGAGAAGTGACACCGGACCGCAGGGCCGGCGGAGAGCAGGGGAGAGGGAAGCGCGATGGGTGTCGCACTACAGGTCATCCACATCGCGTTGATGTGTTTCCTCATCGTGCTGATCTTCCGGTTGGTGATGGAGTGGGTCTTCCAGTTCGCCCGTTCCTGGCACCCCGGCAAGGCGATGGTGGTCATACTCGAAGCCACCTACACTGTCACCGATCCGCCACTCAAGCTTCTGCGGCGGTTCATCCCGCCGCTGCGTCTCGGGGGCGTGGCGCTCGACCTGTCCTTCTTCGTACTGATGATCATCGTCTACATCCTGATCTCCGTCGTGGCCAGGCTGTGAACGATACGGTCTTGCCGATTGCCGACGATCACGTTGAGGTGAAGAGATGCCGCTGACCCCCGAGGACGTTCGTAACAAGCAGTTCACGACCGTCCGCCTCCGAGAGGGCTATGACGAGGATGAGGTCGACGCCTTCCTCGACGAGGTCGAAGCCGAGCTGACCCGGCTCCTGAGGGAGAACGAGGACCTGCGCGCCAAACTGGCGGCGGCCACCCGTGCCGCCGCGCAGAATCAGCAGCGCAAGCCGGAGCCGCAGGATCGGACGGGCCCGGTGCCCGCCGCCATATCCGGACCGCAGCCGGTGCCGCCGGGTCAGCAGCAGATGGGCGGTCCGCCCCAGCTGCCCGGTGCACCCCAGCTGCCGGCAGGTCCGAGCGGGCAGCACGGCCCGCAGGGTCCCATGGGTCCCGGCCCGATGGGTCCCGGCCCGATGGGTCAGGGCCCGATGGGTCAGGGCCCGATGGGTCAGGGGCACCCGATGCAGCAGGGTGGCCACCCGATGCAGCAGGGCGGCCACCCCATGCAGCAGGGTGGTCCCGGCGGCGACAGCGCCGCCCGCGTCCTCTCCCTGGCACAGCAGACCGCCGACCAGGCGATCGCGGAGGCCCGTTCCGAGGCCAACAAGATCGTCGGCGAGGCACGCAGCCGCGCCGAGGGTCTGGAGCGCGACGCCCGGGCCAAGGCAGACGCGCTGGAGCGGGACGCCCAGGAGAAGCACCGCGTGGCCATGGGCTCCCTGGAGTCCGCCCGTGCCACGCTGGAGCGCAAGGTCGAGGACCTGCGGGGCTTCGAGCGTGAGTACCGCACCCGGCTGAAGTCCTACCTGGAGAGCCAGCTGCGCCAGCTGGAGAACCAGGCGGACGACTCCCTGGCCCCGCCGCGCACCCCGGCGGCCGCCTCGCTGCCGTCCTCGTCCACCATGGGCGGCACGATGGGCGGCTCCATGGGCAGCGGTATGGCCGCCGCCAGCGCCTCCATGGGCCACACCAACGGCGGCAACCAGACGTACGGCGGTCAGCAGATGGGCGGCCACGGCGGTGGCGGCGGCAGCCAGACCTACGGCGGCCAGCAGCAGATGTCCCCGACGATGACGCAGCCCATGGCTCCGGTACGCCCGCAGGGCCCCCAGCCGCTGCAGCAGGCGCCGACGCCGATGAGGGGCTTCCTCATCGACGAGGACGACAACTGACCGCTAGCCGCTGAGCGAGCAAAGGGGCCGGGCCCCCGGGAGTCACACCCGGGGGCCCCGCCCTACTGGC
>CAYNNX010000532.1:0-4436 GCA_964398515.1 uncultured Streptantibioticus sp.
CGGTCTCGCGCTTCTCCTTGATCTTCGCAGCCTTGCCGCGCAGCTCGCGGAGGTAGTACAGCTTGGCGCGACGGACGTCACCGCGGGTGACGAGCTCGATCTTCTCGACGATCGGGGTGTGCACCGGGAACGTGCGCTCCACGCCGACGCTGAAGCTGACCTTGCGGACCGTGAAGGTCTCACGCACGCCGGAGCCCTGGCGGCGGATGACGACGCCCTTGAACTGCTGGACACGGGAGCGGTTGCCCTCGATGACCCGGACGTGGACGTTGACGGTGTCACCCGGGCGGAAGGCCGGGATGTCATCGCGCTTCGAGGCGGCGTCGACGACGTCGAGCAGGTTCGACATGGATGTCTGCTTTCCTCGCTGATGCCACAGGTCATCAGCGGTAGTTGGTTCTGATGAGAATCCGAGTGCCGCGTCACCGGTCCGGGCGTCGATCCCCCTGTGGCAGGGGCGCCCGGTGGGCGTACAGCAGCGGTCTATTCTTCCACGGCTCCGGTCGCGCGCCCAAATCGGCCGTCCTCGAGCTTCCAGCCCAGTTCGCGAAGGAGCTCCAGGTCGTGCTTGTCGAGCGCGCCGGGGTCGCAGCGTTCGATCAGGTCGGGGCGGTTGGCGGCGGTGCGGCGGAACGCCTCGTCGCGCCGCCAGCGGGCGATCCTGCCGTGATGGCCGCTGAGGAGCACCTCGGGGATGCCGCGGTCGCGCCACACCGGGGGCTTGGTGTAGACGGGCCCTTCGAGCAGGTCGGCCATGGCGCCGGGGGCGAAGGAGTCGTCGCGGTGCGATTCGGCGTTGCCGAGGACGCCGGGCAGCAGCCGGGCGACCGCCTCGGTGATGACGAGGACCGCGGCTTCGCCGCCGGCCAGGACGTAGTCGCCGATGGAGACCTCGTGGACCTCCCAGCGTTCGGCGTACTCGTCGATGACCCGGCGGTCGATGCCCTCGTAGCGGGCGGGTGTGAAGACCAGCCGGGGTTTGGCGGCGAGCGCGACGGCGTCGGCCTGGGTGAAGGGCCGCCCGCTGGGCGTGGGGACGACGAGGACGGGGGTCTCGTCGCCGTCGGCCGCCACCTCGTCGAGGGCCTCGCCCCACGGATCGGGCTTCATGACCATGCCGGGGCCGCCGCCGTAGGGGGTGTCGTCGACGGTGTGGTGCCGGTCGTGGGTCCACTGCCGCAGGTCGTGGACGCGCACGTCGAGCAGGCCGCGGGCGCGGGCCTTGCCGACGAGGGAGACGTTCAGCGGCTCCAGGTACTCGGGGAAGATCGTGATGACGTCGATGCGCATCAGGCGCCGCCGCCCTCCGTACCGCTGTCCGAAGGCCGGGTGTCGGGACGGGTACTGCCGGCGATCTCGGCCTCGGTCTCGTCGAGCAGGCCCGGGGGCGGGGCGATGACGGCCCGCTGCGCCTCCAGGTCGATCTCGGGGACGATCTCGGCGACGAAGGGGATCATGACCTCCTGGCCGCCGGGGCGCCGGACGATCAGCAGGTCCTGGTAGGGCAGGTGGGTGATCTCGGTGACCCTGCCGACCTCGGTGCCGTCGGTGGTGACCACGTCCAGGTCGATCAGCTGATGGTCGTAGTACTCCTCCGGGTCCTCCGGCGTCTCCTCCGGGTCGACCTCGGCGATGAGCAGGGTGTTGCGGAGGGCCTCGGCCGCGTTGCGGTCGCGTACCCCCTCGAAGCGCAGCAGCAGGCGGCCGCTGTGCACCCGTCCGCTGTCGATGGTGAGCGGACCGGCCGACGGCGGGTCGGTCGCCAGCACGGCGCCGGGGGCGAGCCGCAGCTCGGGTTCGTCGGTGCGCACCTCGACCGTGACTTCGCCCTTGATCCCATGGGCCCGGCCGATCCGGCCGACTACCAACTGCACTCAGGTCACCTCCCGGTGAGGGATACGTAGGGGTGGGGGTGTGTGACGGGTGGCGGAAAACGGCTCGGGCCGGGGACGGGTCACCCCGTCCCCGGCCCTCGCCGGTGTTGCTGGGTCAGCGGACCTGGTCGACGTCGACGAGGTCGACGCGGATTCCGCGTCCGCCGAGGGCGCCCACGACGGTGCGCAGCGCACGGGCGGTCCGGCCGTTGCGGCCGATCACCTTGCCGAGGTCGTCGGGGTGGACCCGGACCTCCAGCACGCGCCCGCGGCGCAGGGTACGTGAGGCGACCTGCACATCGTCGGGGTTGTCGACGATGCCCTTCACGAGGTGCTCAAGGGCCTCCTCGAGCATGCTCAGGCCTCGGTGGACTCGGCCGGAGCCGCGGTCTCGGCCTCGGCGGCGTCAGCCTTCTTCTCGGTCTTCTTCGCCTTGGGGGTGATCGCCTCACCCTTCGGCTCGTCCGCGGCCTCCTTGGCGGCGGCCTCGAAGAGGGCGCGCTTGTCGGCCTTGGGCTCCGCGACCTGCATGGGGGCCGGGGCGGGCAGACCCTTGAACTTCTGCCAGTCGCCGGTCACCTTCAGGATGGCGACGACGGGCTCGGTCGGCTGCGCGCCGACGCCCAGCCAGTACTGCACGCGGTCGCTGTCGACCTCGATGCGCGAGGGGTTCTGGACCGGGTGGTACAGACCGAGCTCCTCGATGGCCCGGCCGTCACGGCGGGTACGGGAGTCGGCGACGACGATGCGGTAGTGAGGCGAACGGATCTTGCCCAGACGCTTCAGCTTGATCTTGACTGCCACGGGAGTGGGATCTCCTGGTCTTGACGTGGTTGGGCGCACCGCGATCACCACGTGGGGTTGCGGGATCCGGGTGCCCGACGGACGCGTCAGCCGAAGGAGAGAGGGGTCCTGCACGGCTGCCGAGTGCTCAGCGGACCATTGTGCCACATCACCCGGCCTTCTCCGTACACGGGCGGTGGGGGCCGTCCCCGTTGCCGGCCCCCTCCGTCAGGCGGCTCCGACGGTCTCCGGGATGCGGAACGGCTGCCCGCACGCACCGCACATGATCGGCGCCTGCTCCAGGACCGACGGCACCACGCGGACGTTGCGACCGCAGTCGCAGACGGCCTTGACCCGCACTCCTCCGCCGGAGGAGCCGTGGCGGGCGGCGGGGCCGCGGAAGGAGCGGCTGGTGTCGGCGGCGGTCGCCACGACGTGGGCCTTGAGGGCGCGTTGGAGCCGTTCGATGGTGGAGCGATAGCGGCGTCTGGTCTCCGGGCGCATCACGACCAGCGAGAAGCCGCTGCTGGGATGCGGCTCCTCGGTGTGGTCCAGGCCCAGTTCGTCGGCGATCGCCAGGAACCGGCGGTTGTGGTAGCGGCCGGCGCGTGAGGTGTCACGGATCCCGCGTGCGGCGGCGATCCCGTGGACGGCCTCGTGCAGCAGCCTTTCGAAGGAGAGTTCGGTACCGCATGCGGACGAGGACTCTCCGATGAGGGACTCGGGCGCGGCCAGATCCGGCAGTTCGGGGTGGTGCCGTTGGATGTCGGCCCACGCGACTGCCAGCTCGGCGGCGAGAACTGGTGGTGTCGTGCTCACGTCGTGACAACGAGTGGGCACGCCTCCGTGTTCCTATTCCGGGGCATCCCAAATAATTTGCACGTACTCGTCAGTTCGGGCTCATGCATGCGTCTGAGGGCGGGTGCGGACGACTGTGGATGAGCTGTGCGTCCATGGCACAAGCCGGGGCGTACTGAAGTCTCAGCACGCCCCGGTTGTGCGCTGTGTTCCCGTGTGAACGCGCTCAGTACGCGCGGGCGACGAGAGCGAGGTTACCCGGTACGTCGTCGGCGTCGGGAACCGACCCGTCCTCGGCGGTCAGGCAGCGGACGGTCACGCCCTGCTCGGCGAGCCTGGCCTCGCCCTCCGGTCCCAGCTCGGCCCAGCGGATGCGGCCCCAGCCGGTGGCCGCGGCCTCGACGGCCTCGGCGATCGTGGTGACGTCGGCGGTGCGGGACTCGCGGCGCTCGCGGGACTGGGCGAGCAGCAGCGCCTGGTCCTCCTCCAGGACCTTGGGCAGCAGTGCGGGCAGCGCGTCGATCGCCACCGGCTCCTTGCCGCCGGGGATGCGGCGGGCGAGCATCGCGGTGCCGTGCTCCAGGTCGCGCGGGCCGACCTCGATGCGCACCGGGACGCCCTTGAGCTCCCAGTCGACCGCGCGGCGGCCGAAGGGGGTGTCGGTGCGGTCGTCGACGTGGACCCGGATGCCGGCGGCCCGCAGGCGCTCGCCGATCTCGCGGACCTTGGCGAGCACGGGCTCGTCGCCCTTGATGGCCAGGACGACGGCCTGGACCGGCGCGAGGCGCGGCGGGACGCGCAGGCCGTTGTCGTCGCCGTGGGACATGATCAGGCCGCCGACCATGCGGGTGGACACGCCCCAGGAGGTCTGCCAGACGAGCTCCTGCTGCCCGTCCTTGGACAGGTACTGGGTGTTGAAGGCCTTGGCGAAGTTCTGGCCCAGCTCGTGGCTGGTGCCCATCTGCAGGGCCTTGCCGTCGC
>CAYNNX010000533.1:0-3624 GCA_964398515.1 uncultured Streptantibioticus sp.
ACGTAGCGCGTCGTGTCGTCGGCGATCGTGAACGTGTAGGTGGCGCCGTGGGCGAAGCGGGATAAGGCGCGTTCGTGCTCGGCCTGGTCGTCGATCCAGGAGCGGGCCGGCTGGGCGGCGGGGGCATCGACTTGGTCGGCGATGTTCTGTGCGCGGGGGTGGAGCCATCGCAGGGCGAGGCGCGGGCTCCTGGCCTGGTAGGTGCCGAGCGGGAAGGCGCCGGTGTCCTCGGTGCTGTAGGCGAGTACATGGCAGTGGATCACGGCGTGGGCCGGTTCGCTGGGCGCGTGCGGCTGCTGCGTGGTCAGCACTGCTGGCTCCCCCGCCTGGGTACTGGCAGCTTGGCGGTGACGGTGCGGCCCTGGTGGTCGCCGTGGATCTCGACGTGGGCGGCGAGGGCGGTGACGATGCCGAGTCCTCGGCCGCGGGTGGCCTCGGTACTCGGGCACTTGAGCTCTGGGCCCCTTGCGGTGCCTCCGGCGTCGGTCACGGAGATGGCGAGGACCTGGCGGGAGAGCGTCAGGGTGAGGTGGAAGGCCCCGGCCGGGCTGCCGCTGGCCGCGTGGCGCAGCGCGTTGGTGGCCAGCTCGCTGACGATGAGGCCGGCGTCGTCGGCTACGGGTGAGCCGTTCAGGCACTGATCGGTGAAGCGGCGGGCTTGGTGGATCTCTTCGGGCAGGCCGGGGAAGGTGCGGCGGTACGTAGGCATGGCGTGTCCTCCATGGCGCTGACCTGCGGCGCTTCCGGTGGATCGGGGCGAGTAGCTGACCGGAACGACCGCGAGCCGTACAATAAGTACTAGCACCGTACCTAATGTGTGAGTACCAGGAGTGCGGGACCGTACTTTTCGTGCGGGTCAATCGCTGAAAAGGTGGTCACGCGAAGAGGCGGTGCCGCCGTTGACCAAGAGAAGGGGAATCCCGCATGTTCGGACTGATGGTCCGCTTCACCTGCAAGGACCAGGAGGCCGCCGCCGCGTTCGACGAGCTGGTGGCTCGCACGGGCGAGCAGATCAAGGCGCACGAGCCGGGAACGCTGATCTACACGGTGCACCGCGTTGACGGCCGTCCGCTGGAACGGATCTTCTACGAGCTCTACCGCGACAAGGACGCCTTCGAGGTGCACGAGTCGCAGGAGTACGTCCGGGCGTTCCTGTCCGCCCGCGAGCAGTACTTGTCCTCGACCGAGGTGGACCGCTTGGACTTCGTGTCCGGCAAGGGCGTGTCGGTGTGAGTCCCGACTACGAGAAGGCCCTCGGGCGGAAGATCGCCTTCAACCGCAAGCGCCGCGGGCTTTCGCAGAAGGAGTTCGCGGCGCTGCTGGACCGGTCGGAAGCCTGGGTCTCCCAGGTGGAGCGCGGGGTGCGCCGCGTGGACCGGATGACGGTGCTGGAGAAGGTCGCCGAGGTTCTCGATGTGCCCGTCTCCGAGCTGGCGGCCGAGGCGCCCATCGTGGCCCAGGCCGCCGAGGAGCCTCCGGGTGCCAGTCGGCTCCGCCTGGTGCTGAGCGCCGCCCACTCCCTCAAAGCCATTCTCGGGCAGCATGAGCCGCCGGACGTTCCCGCACTTCATACCCAGGTCCAGAGAGCCTGGGCACTGACACATGAGGGTAATTACGCCGATCTTGCCGACCTGCTGACCGATCTCGTCCCGGCCCTGGAGTCGGCTACGCGCTCGGCCCCCGAGGCGGAGCGTCCCGAACTGTTCCGGCTGCTGGCCCGGATGTACCACACGTGCAGTGCGGCGCTGGCGAACATGGGTGAACCCGAGGCGGCCTGGATCGCGGTGGACCGCGCCGTGGTCGCCGCCGAGCGTGCCGACGATCCGCTGCTGATGGCGGCCGGCGAGTTCCGGCTGTCGCTGGTCTTCCTCGGCGCCCGGCACTTCGACCAGGCGGCGCAGGCTTCGGGCAGCGCTGCCGAGGCCCTGGCGCCGCTGGCCGAGTCCGGCGACGTCGAGGCCGTCGCGCTGCGCGGTGCACTCACCTTGCAGCGGGCCATCGCCGCGGCTCGCGCCAACCAGGCTGACGCCGCCTACGACTTCATCCGGCAGGCCCGCGAGATGGCGGCCGAGGTCGGCGAGGGGCGCAACGACTACAACACCGAGTTCGGCCCGACCAACGTCGACCTGCACGAGGTCGCCGTCGCTGTCGACCTGGGCGACGCGGGGGTCGCCCTGCGGGCCGCCGAACGGGTCGACGCCTCGGGCCTGTCCGCCGAGCGGCAGACACGTTTCCGTCTCGACGTGGCCCGCGCGCACGCTCAGCGTCGGCAGATCCCCGAAGCCGTCTCGGCGGTGCGGGAGGCCCAGCGGCTCTCGCCGGAGATCGTCCGCGCCATGCCGATGGTCAAGCAACTGGTATCGGACCTGCTGACCATGAGCCAGCCTCCGGCTGACGACCTGAGGGCGCTGGCGGCCGAGCTGGGCGTACACGAAGTACGAACTAGTACCTGAAGTACTAGACAGTACTTGGAGTACGGGTTACTATGGTTGTCGTCGGCAAGTCCCTCCGCATCCAACGGAGTTGGCGAGCAGGCATGCGAACGCGCCGGAGCAGGAAGGCAGACCTGCACCGGCGCGGGAGCGAAGCAGTCACGGCCACAGAAACACGTGTGGCCTGAGCGGGAGGCAGCCCACTCAGGCCGGGTGCGTTTTTGGCATCAACGCTTCAGCAGCGTACCGCGCCCGACCCGTATGCGGTCAACCTCCCGTTGCGTAGCCGTTTGTCAGCAAACGCGGCCTCATTGGACAGGCCGTCACGCAAGGGAGAGCTGTACTTCTCATGTCGTCCTTCAAGATCGACACCTCTACCGCCGTCGTCGTCCTCATGGTCGCGCCCACGCCGAAGGTGAACCGGCAGACGGGCGAGGTCCTGACCGACCGCGAGAGCGGCGACAAGCTGATGACGCTCGGCGTCACCGTCGCCGACGAGGGTGAGGCGAACCTCTACACCATCAACGTCCCCGAGTCCGGGATCCCCGAGGGGCTGACCGTCGGCATGCCGGTCGCCGTCACCGGACTGCGCGCCCGGACCTGGGAGAACACCTTCAACGGCGAGAAGCGCTGGGGCCTGGCCTTCCGCGCGGTCGCCGTCACTCCGCTGGTCCCGGCCGCTTCGACCGCGCAGGGCTGAGCGCCATGTCGGGGAGCACCTTCCTGATCGTGGTCTTAGTCCTGGTCGCCGCGGTGGCGGTGCTGCGCTGGCGGCGGCCGGCCTGGTACTGGCTGACGTTCGGCATCGTCTTCGCGCTGGTGCGGGTGCTGGTCCGGTACCGCTCGGTGATGGACGCCTGCGGTCTGACGGTTCCGCCCGCCCGCTGGCGTCTCGCCCTGGCCCGGCTCGCGAACCGCGAGGTGCCGCCGCCGCGGGCCCCGCGAATCCTGCGGATCGCCCCGACCCGTACCGGCCTGGTGCTGCGGCTCAAACTGCGGCCAGGGCAGGACACGTTCGACTTCGCCGCGTCCACGGACCGGCTGCGGCACTCGTTCACCATGCAGGGGATCACCTCGCGCGAGGTGCGCTCCAGCGTGGTGGACACGCAGCGCGAGGCCATCAGCCACATGGACCGCCTGCTCAAACGGCGGATCGACCGCAGCTGACGAACTCGGCTAATCAGTGAGCTCA
>CAYNNX010000533.1:3634-4426 GCA_964398515.1 uncultured Streptantibioticus sp.
GACGCCCCGGACGTTGAGTGGTCCGGGGCTTCCTTATGGGCTGAAGCCGAGGTCAAGGTTGAAGACCTCTCGGCCACCTGGTGCTCAGCAACGCCTGCACGGCCCGGTGGATGTCGTCCTCGACACGGTCCAGCGAGATGTCCCGCGTTTCGCCGCTGGCGTGCAGCTCAAGCTCCATCGCGCAGTCGACGATGGGCTGCAGCTCGTTTGGGCAGCCAAGCCGCATAGCCACTTCGACCCAGATCAGGTAGGCACCGGTCGCCGGGTCAATGGCGCCATCCGTGATCTGGACGGCGAACAGGTAGGCCAGTGCCCACGAGGCGGCAGTGGGATCCGCAGGCGGTTGGAACTCAATCCCCAACTCGTCCACCACGTGATCGAATAGCTCCGGAGCGTCAGACTCTTCGCGTCTCCCGAGACCTGCCAGGAGTGGTAGCGAGGGGGCGTCGATACCCGCCAGGAGGGCGTCAAGCCCGGCTTGGATGAGACGGTCGGAGCCCACGGGCCGGCCCAGCTCCCGCGACAGTACGAGCATCCGTAGCTGCCTGATCGCCTCGTCCTTGGTCACCCGTGCCACCCCCCGTCGCCCCGCCCCGGAGTGGCATCGTGTGCCGGTCCGGGCTGCCCTGCAACCGAGATTCCCTGTGCCGACCGTTACTGACCGCTGCCGTTGATGTCAGCCCTGGATGTCACCGGGCACAAACAAAACCCCGGACCAAGATCGGTCCGGGGCTTTCCCCTGGTCACACCAAGAGCCCCCTGTCGGGTTCGAACCGACGACCCCCGCTTTAC
>CAYNNX010000534.1:0-4420 GCA_964398515.1 uncultured Streptantibioticus sp.
CCCGAAGAGCGCCGCGCCGCGCTGCAGCGTCAGCTTGTATTTATCCCCGGATGCAGCCGCTCCGCCGCCCAACTGACCGGCCGGCCCTCCGCGCTGGCGTCCGCGCTGACGAAGGTCACCGGCTCGATGGCCCGCATCCCCACCGAGGACCTGCGCAAGGCCGAGCCGTTCAACGCCTTCTACTTCGCGCCGGCGATCGCGTCGAAGGAGAGCCTGTCGAACCTGCTGTCCACCCACCCGACGCTGGAGCAGCGGCTGGAGCAGCTGGGCCGGATCTCGGCCGAGCTGGGCCGGGGCTGACGTCCGGCGGCGCAGACCACCAGGAGCTGACCGCCCGTGGGATTCCTCGACACCCTGCTCGGCCGCAGCAAGCCGGTACGGCCCGATCTCGACCAGCTCTTCGGCCTGCCCTCGGCCGCCGTCACGTTGCAGGCGGCCGCCGGTTTCCGGCCCACCGGCCGGGGTTCGGTCTGCTTCGCCGCCGTCGAAGGCGGTGCCTTCGCTCAACTCCGCAAGGACGTCGAGGAGTTGCTGGACACCGGCGTGCAAGGCGGCGGCGCCCCGGTGGAGTTCAGCCAGGACTCCTACGGCTATTCCTGGCTGCTCTCCCGGCACGAGCCCGACGATGTCGCCGGGCTCGTGGGCGATCTGCACGCCGTCAACACCACGTTGCAGGACGGCGGTTTCGGCCCGCAGCTGCTCTGCTCGCTGGTGGGGTTCCAGGATGCCGAGGAGCGCTCCCTCGCGCTGGTGTACCTCTACAAGCGCGGCACGTTCTATCCGTTCGCGCCGCGTGCCGGACAGAAGCGGGACAACCCGCTGGAGCTCCAGGTGAAGGCGATGGTCGGCGACGACCTGCGGATCGAGCAGGACCTCAGCCGCTGGTTCCCGGTGTGGGGGGCGCCGGGGCTGTGACGGCACCCTCCTGCAGCAGCACCGCCAGCGGGGTGCCGGTCCCGCGCCAGTAGCCGCTCGCGTCGGTGAACACCCGCTGGGCGATGTCCCATTCACCGGCCGCGGCGTCCGCGTACTCGCGCCAGCCGCTCACGACCACCACCCGGCCGAGGTCCCCGGCCGGGCCGGGCAGCCTCCAGTCGGGGTCGGTGAGGCAGTCGTGGAGCGCGTCCCAGTTGCGCCCGAACCAGTCGGGCAGGGCGAGATGGCGGGCGCAGCGCTCCATGAACTCCGCCTTGCCCGTGACCCCTGCCAGGTCCAGGAGCCCCGCCTGCCGTCGTGCGGCCCGCGCCGCCCCGACCACGTCGGCCGCGGGCAGCTGCGCCGGGAAGCGGGTGATGCGGCCTGACGCGGCGGCTTGGTCGAGGAGGGCGCGGATCGCCTCGCTCGCGGTCATGGCCGCATCACCGTCCCCTCACCACCGCGACGAACGTCCGGTAATGGTCCTGCGTGTAGTACGCCTCGTCCCCGCTCCCGGTGACGATGCGCCGCGCCCCCCGACCGGCCGATCCCGGGGACGGCACGGTGTACGCGTGGTAGTACCCGCGCGGTTCCCTCGGCAGCGCGCCCTCGTAGTTCCCGAACACCTCGCCGTCCTTGGAGTACGGAAACGGCCCGTGTGAAGCGATGAGCCGCAGGGTGCGCTGCGCCTCGGCCGGCAGGGCGCTCGCCGGGACCACCCGCATGCCGTGCGCCCACGGCACCGCGGTCCCGCTCGCGGGTGCCGGGCTGTGGGCGCCGGGTGTCGTGCGCGGGCCGCACCCGGTGATGCCCAGCACCACGACGGCCACGACCGCCCCGAGGGCGCGACAGGCCGCGGGCGGGATTCGGCGCGACGGTGACCGGCGGTGCATGCGGCAGATGCTGCCATACGCGGTGCGGCTCGGGGATGGTGCGGGCGGTCGGGGGTGCGTCGCCTCCGGCTCAGGCGGTGCCGGGGTCGGCGCGGTCCAGGGCCGGGCGGACGCCGGGGGACTGCTTGTGCAGCAGGTGGTCGGCGGCGGCCGTGTCCGTGACGAGGCTGGTGACCAGCCCGGACCGCAGGACGGCGCCGATCGCCGCCGCCTTGCGGATCCCGCCCGCCACGGCGACGACCTCCGGCACCTTGCGCAGCATGTCCGCGTCGACCGTTATGCAGCGCTCACGCAGGTCGCGTCCGACGCGGCGGCCTTCGGCGTCGAAGAGGTGGGAGGACATCTCGGCGGCGACCCCGAGGTCGGCGTAGTGCTTGCGCTCGGCGTCGGAGAGGGCGTCGTAGACGGTGGAGACACGCGGCTCCCAGGAGCCGATGGAGACGACGGCGACGGTGACCTTGTCGAAGTAGCTCACGGCCGCGGCGATCCCGGTCTGCTTGCGCAGCGCCGCCGCGGTGGCCGAGTCGGGCAGCACCATCGGCGCGTACATGGGGTGGGCCTCGCCGCCGGAGACGGCGGCGGCCCGGCGGACCGCCTCCACCGAACCGCGTTCGGCGGTCCCCGCGTCGTAGACGCCGGTCAACTGGACGACGGTGCACGGCGGAAGCCGGTCCAGCGCGTTCGCCATGGTGATGATGGACCGGCCCCAGGCGAGACCGAGCACGTCGCCCTCCGTGACGAGCTCGCCGAGCAGCCCCGCGGCGACGGCGCCGAGGTTCTCCGGGTCGGGCGCGTCGGTGGCCTGGTCGGCCGGGGACTCGACCACGACGGCGTGGCGCAGTCCGTAGCGGGCCCGCAGTGCGTCCGAGCGCTCGGCGTCGAGCTCGGCGGGCACCCTGATCTCGATGCGGACCAGATCGCGTTCGAGCGCCGACTCCAGGACTCGGGCGACCTTGAAGCGGCTGACGCCGAACTCCTCCGCGATCTGGATCTTGGACTTGCCCTCCAGGTAGAAGCGACGGGCCATCGCCGCCGCCTGCACCATCTCGGCGGGTCCCATGCGGACCGGTGAGCGGCCAGTGGTCACGTAACCCTCCCCGGGGGTCCCCCCGCGGGGCAGGGGGAGCTCATCTGATTGCCTACACGCTCATCTTTGCAGATATGGGCGCGCTCCGGGCCTCCCGACGACGGGACTTTCGCCCCGTCTCCCAATTTACGGGAGCCAGATGAACGTGAGCACGGCCCGGAGCGCGCAACAGTTCAGCGGAGTGAGCCGCTCCGTTCAGCGGCGGTTCCGCAGGGTCGCGATTCGGCGTGGCAGGGGCGCCGCCGCCTCAGTGGCCGCAGGCCCAGGGCGCCGCGGCGAACACCGACTCGGCCTGGCCGCGCAGCCTCCGCACCGCCTCCGCCGGGTCGTCGGCGCCGTAGACCGCCGAGCCCGCGACGAAGACGTCCGCGCCGGCCTCCGCGCAGCGCTCGATGGTGCTCGCCGAGACCCCGCCGTCCACCTGGAGCCACAGCTCCAGGCCGTGCTTGGAGATCAGCTCACGCGTGCGCCGGATCTTGGGCAGCATGATGTCCAGGAACGCCTGGCCGCCGAAGCCCGGCTCCACCGTCATGATCAGGATCATGTCCAGCTCGGGCAGCAGGTCCTCGTAGGGCTCGATGGGGGTGGCGGGCTTGAGCGCCATGGACGCCCGCGCCCCCTTCGCCCGGATCTCCCGCGCCAGCCGGACCGGGGCGGCGGCCGCCTCGACGTGGAACGTCACCGAACCCGCACCCGCCTCGACGTACTGCGGCGCCCAGCGGTCCGGCTGCTCGATCATCAGGTGGCAGTCGAGCGGGGTGCCGGTGGCCTTGCGCAGCGACTCCACGACGGGCACGCCGAGCGTGAGGTTCGGCACGAAGTGGTTGTCCATCACGTCGACGTGGAGCCAGTCGGCCCCCGCCACGGCCTCCGCCTCCTCGGCGAGGCGGGCGAAGTCGGCGGACAGAATGCTGGGGTTGATCTGCGGGCGCATGGTGCAAGTATGGCGCGGCTGTTCGGACGCGGCGGACCCGGGACCGGACGGACCCTGCCGTTGCGCGGCCAACCTCCCGCCGCGCCGACGAGCGGTCAGGCGGTGCGGCGCAGCAGCGCGAGGTACATCGCGTCCGTTCCGTGCAGGTGCGGCCACAGCTGGACGTCGGGGCCGTCGCCGAGGTCGGGCACGCCGGGCAGCAGCGGGCGGGCGTCGAGCAGCCGGGCCTCGGCGGACCGGCCGCGCAGGACGTCGTCCACGACGATCCGGGTCTCGGCCGGATGCGGGGAGCACGTCGCGTACGCCACGACACCGCCGACGCGGACCGACCGCAGCGCGGACCGCAGCAGCTCGCGCTGGAGCGGGGCGAAGCCCGCCACGTCCTCGGGGCGGCGGCGCCAGCGCGCCTCGGGGCGGCGGCGCAGCGCGCCGAGCCCGGTGCACGGGACGTCGACCAGGACCCGGTCGAAGGCCCCTTCGCGCCACCCGGGACGGGTGCCGTCCGCGGTGACCACCTGGTACGGGCCGGGGTTGCCGGCGAGCGCGCGGGCCACGAGGCGGGCGCGGTGCGGCTGCTTCTCCGAGGCGACC
>CAYNNX010000535.1:0-4412 GCA_964398515.1 uncultured Streptantibioticus sp.
GAGGCCGAAGAACTCGGCGTCGAACTCGTCGGCGTCGTGCAGGAATCCGCCCTGCCGGGTGTAGACCTTGCCGGGCCGTTCGGGGTCGGGGTCGTAGAGCGTGTCGATGTCCCAGCCCCGGTTGTCGGGGAAGTCCGAGATCGCGTCCCCGCCCTCGGCCAGCAGCCGCCACAGGCCCTCCGGGGAGTCGACGCCGCCGGGGAACCGGCAGCTCATTCCCACGATGGCGATGGGCTCCTGGTCCCGGGCCTCCAGCTCGCGTACGCGCCGCCGGGCCTGGCGCAGGTCGGTGGTGGCCCGCCTGAGGTAGTCCCGGAGCTTGTCTTCGTTCATCATCTGGTGTTGCCCGCCCCTTTTGGCCTGCTTGTGACCTGTGCAGTTCAGGAGATGCCGAGGTTCAGGAGATGCCGAGTTCGTCGTCGAGCAGTTCGTACAGCTCCTCGTCGCTCGCCGAGCTGAGGTCGTCCTCGTCCTCGGCTCCGCCCGCGCCTCGCGGATCGGCCGGCTCGTTCCCGTTCCAGCGGGAGAGCAGGGCCTGGAGACGCATATTGATCTCGGTTCGGGTGGTGTTGTCCGCGTCCGCTCCGGCGGTGTCGAGGGCGGCGGCGAGGCGGTCGATCCCGTCGAACACGGACGCCGTGCCGCCTCCCGCGCCGCCGGGGAGGTCCTTGAACACGCGCTGCGCGAGGAGCGCAGGCGTCGGGTGGTCGAAGACCAGCGTGGCGGGCAGCCGCAGACCGGTGGCCTTGTTGAGTCGGTTGCGCAGTTCCACGGCGGTCAGCGAGTCGAACCCCAGGTCGCCGAAGACCTCGCCGGGCTGAACGGATGCGGCCGAGCTGTGCCCGAGGACGGCGGCGACCTCGGACCGGACCAGATCCAGCACGGCCGCTTCGCGCTCGTCCTCGGCCAGCTCCGCGATCCGCTGCACCAGCGGTACGGTCGCGGCCCGGTCCGTACGCCGCGGCCGGCCGCCGACGAGCGATCCCAGCAGCGGCGGCACCGGGGCGGACGCGTTCCGCAACGCGGCGAGGTCGAGGCGTGCCGCGACCACCAGTGGCCGCTCCGACGCGAGGGCGGCGTCGAAGAGTTCCAGCCCGTCCTCGTCGGTCAGCGGCAGTACGCCTCCGCTGGCGAGCCGGGTGCGGTCCGCTGCGCCGAGATCGCCGGTCATCGTGCTGGTCCGCTGCCACAGTCCCCACGGCAGCGAGAGCGCGGGGAGTCCTTGTGCGCGACGCCACCTGGCGAAGGCGTCGAGGAAGGCGTTGGCGGCGGCGTAGTTCGCCTGGCCGGGGGTGCCGAGGGTGCCCGCGAGCGAGGAGAAGACCACGAACTCCGACAGGTCGCCCGTCAGTTCGTGCAGGTTCAGCACGGCGTCGGCCTTCGGGCGCAGCACCGTCTCCAGGCGTTCCGGCGTGAGCGAACCGATCACGCCGTCGTCGAGGACACCGGCCGAGTGCACCACGGCGGTCACCGTCGTCCCGGCCAGGGCCTCCGCCAGGGCGTCGCGGTCGGCCGCGTCGCAGGCGGCCCACCGCACTTCGGCGCCCACGGCGGTCAGTTCAGCCTGGAGTTCCGCCGCGCCGTCGGCGTCCGCGCCGCGTCGGCTCATCAGCAGCAGGCTGCGGACTTCGTGCCGGTCGACCAGGTGCCGGGCGACCAGGCCGCCCAAGGTACCCGACGCGCCGGTGAGCAGGACGGTGCCGTCGCCGAAGTCCACTGTCCTCTGGGCGGGTTCGGCGGTGGCCCTGGCGAGCCGGGGCAGCAGCAGGGTGTCGCCGCGCAGCGCCGCCTGCGGCTCCCCGGACGAGACGAGCCGGGGTACGACCGCTGTCGTGACCTCGTCCCAGTCGGTGTGCCCGTCGGAGTCGAGGAGGACGATCCAATCCGGGTTCTCCGACTGTGCCGAGCGCACGAGGCCCCACACGGCCGCGTGTGCGAGATCGTTGCCGGGGTCGGCGGCGTCCCGGGTCACCATCACCAGGGGCGCGGCCCGGTCCTCGGCCAGCCACCACTGCACCAGGGCGAGCACTTCGGCCAGGACGTCCCGGACGCGTTGAGCGTCCGTGCCCGAGCCGACCGGGCAGGGTACGACGACGGCGTCCACGTCCGATCCCGTCCCCGCGTCGGCCGTGGACATGAGGGAGGCGATGTCGTCAAAGGCCTGCACGGCCAGGCCGGTTGCCGCTTCGGAGGTTGCGGTGAGCGGCGACCACTCCACGGTGAACAAGGAGTCCCGGGAGCTCGTACGGAGCTGGTCCGCCGACACCGGACGCAGCGTCAGCGACTCCACCGAGACGACCGGCCGTCCTGAGTCGTCGGTGGCCTCCAGTCGCACCGTGTCCCCGTCGGCCGCCGACAGCCGTACCCGTAGGGCGCCGGCTCCGGTCGCGTGCACGGTGACCCGGGACCACGCGAAGGGCAGCAGCGGACCGACGGCCGCCGGCACGAGCCCGCCCGCGCCCAGCGCGTGCAGCGCGGAGTCCAGCAGAGCCGGGTGCACCCCGAACGAGCCCGCGTCCGCGCCCGCTTCCTCGGGGACGGCCAGTTCGGCGTAGACGGCGTCGTTGCCGCGCCAGACCGCACGCAGCCCCTGGAACAACGGCCCGTAGCTCAGGCCGAGTCTCGCCAGGCGGTCGTAGAGGCCGTCGAGTTCGACCGGTGACGCGTCGGCCGGGGGCCAGGCGGCCGGGCCCGCCTCGGACCGGTGCCCGCCGGTGGCGAGGGTACCGATGGCGTTGCGGACCCATGGGCCGTCCTCGCTGCGGGAGTGCATGCTCAGCGGCCGGCGGCCCGCGTCGTCCGGGGCGCCTATCAGGACCTGCAGGGCGACCTCTCCGCGCTCGGGCAGCACCAGCGGTGCCTGCAGGGTCAGTTCATCGACCAGTTCACAGTGGGTCTCGGCGGCAGCGTGGGCGGCCAGTTCCACGAAGGCCGTCCCCGGCAGCACCACCGTGCCGAGCACCGCGTGGTCGGCGAGCCAGGGCTGGGTCTGCAGCGACAGCACCCCGGTCAGCAAGTGGCCCCCGGTATCGGGAAGTTCCACTGCCGCGCCCAGGAACGGGTGGTCGGCGGATTCCAGTCCGGCGGCCCGTACGTCACCGGCCGCCGCACCGGCCTCCAGCCAGTACCGCTCGTGCCGGAAGGCGTACGTGGGCAGGTCGACGACGCGGGCACCCGGCAGGACGGCGTCCCAGTCGACGGTGGCACCGTGCACGTGGGCCTGCGCCAGCGAAAGCAGCAGCCGGTGCCGGCCGCCGTCGCCGCGGCGCAGCGTCGGGACGACCACGGCCTCGGCCTCCGCGGCCTCGATGGTGTCCTCAATGCCCGCCAGCTGCACGGGGTGCGGGCTGACTTCGACGAACACGTCATGCCCGTCGGCCAGGAGGGAGCCGATGGCGTCGTGGAAGCGCACCGTCTGCCGCATGTTGCGGTACCAGTAGCCGGAGCCGAGCTCACCCGCGTCGAGCCTCCCGCCGGTCACCGTGGAGTAGAACGGCGTGGTGCCGGGGCGGGCGGTGACGCCGGCGAAGCCTTCCGTGGCCTCGGCCTCGACCTGCTCGATCTGCGGCGAGTGTGCGGCGTAGTCCACGGCGACCCTGCGAGCCTGGATGCCCTGCTTCCCGCAGTGCGCAAGCAGTTCGTCCAGGGCGTCGGTACCGCCCGAGACCACCACGGTGCCCGGCCCGTTGACGGCACCGATGCCGATCCGGCCGGCCCACTGGCCGACGAGTTCCTGTGCTTCCTTTTCCGGGAGTGTCACCGAGGCCATGCCGCCCAGGCCCTGGAGCTCGCGGACCGCGAGGCTGCGCCGCGTCACGACGCGTGCCCCGTCCTCCAGGGAGATCGCTCCGGCGACTACGGCGGCGGAGATCTCGCCCTGGGAGTGTCCGACGACGGCGGCAGGGGTGACGCCGAAGGAGCGCCACACCTCGGCCAGTGCAACCGTCATCGCCCACAGCACGGGCTGCAGCACGTCGACGCGGTCCTGTTCCACGTCGGACTCGCCGCGCAGGACTGCGGTCAGCGACCAGTTCACGTGTGGGGCGAGGGCGCGTTCGCAGTCGGCGATGCGGTTCCGGAAGACGGTGGAGCTCTCCAGGAGTTCGGCAGCCATGCCCAGCCACTGCGAGCCCTGCCCGGGGAAGACGAAGACGGCCTTGCCGCCGGTGCGTGCGGTGCCGGTGACGACTTGGGACGGTGTGGCGCCGTCCACCAAGGTGGCCAGCCCCTGGCGGAACTCCTCGGGGGTTTCCCCGACCACCACGGCGCGGTGGTCGAAGGCCGCCCTGGTGGTGGCCAGCGAGTACGCCACGTCGGCCGGCGCGGCTTCGGCGCCCTCGGCGTCCATGAAGGACAGCAGCCGGGCCGCCTGCGCGCGCAGCGCCGCCTCGCTCTTCGCCGAGAGCACCCAC
>CAYNNX010000536.1:0-4410 GCA_964398515.1 uncultured Streptantibioticus sp.
TCCCTCGGGGGGGCGGCCAACCGGCCAATCGGGGGGGGGGGGGCGCGTGTTTGCGGGGCCCCCCGCAGCCGTCCGCGCCGCCCCCTGCCCTCCGTGCCGCCCGCCGCTGTCCGCGGTGGTGCCCGCCATGAGGGTTCCCACAGCCAATGTGGGACAAATGGCTGCAATACTGTTCGTACCGGCCAACCGGCTCGCGAGCACCACCCGGCCTGCGTGTATGTTCCGGGGCCGTAGAGCCACGGAAGGGGTCCACCCGGTGAACAAGAAGCTCACGGCCGCACTGTGCGGTGCGGCGACTTTGACGCTCGCGCTCGCGGGGTGCGGCGGCAGCTCCGGCGACAAGGCCGACGTGTACGCCAAGAAAGTCTGCGACCAGTGGCAGGGGCAGTTCAAGAAGATCCAGGACGCCGACAACGCGATCGCCTCCGTCTCCACCGGCGACCACAAGCCGCAGGACGTCAAGACCACCGATTCGGCGGCGTTCCAGCAGCTGTCCGCCGCCTACAAGGGGCTCGCCGACGCGGTCGGCAGCGCGGGCCCCGTGCCGGTCGACAACGGCGCCCAGGTTCAGCAGAACGCGGTCAAGCAGCTGAACGACACCTCGGCCGCATACGCGAACCTGAAGAAGACCGTGGACGGCCTGGACACCACCAACCAGGGCAAGTTCGCGCAGGGCCTCAAGGGCGTGGCGGACCAGCTCACCACCCTCGGCAAGAGCGGCAACGACGCGCTGAACAAGCTGCAGTCCGGCGACGTCGGCAAGGCCATGGCCAAGCAGCCCGGATGCCAGAAGCCCTCGGCGGCCCCCTCCGCCGCCGCGTCCGCCGCCTCCTCCGCGGCAGCCGGTTCGCCGGCGCCCTCCGCCTCGAAGCCGGCGGCCTCCCCCTCGAAGTCGGCGGCCCCCTCGTCCAAGCCGTCCGCCTCGCCGTCGAAGACGAGCTGACGCTTCGAAGAAACGAGATCAACACAATCAGCAGGACCGCGGGGACCCCAGGGTTCCCGCATTGAGCCCGGTCGTCGCCCACCGTCCGTCGGAGGGGCCCGGCCGGGCTCCTTCCGTGAGAGCCGGGCTCCTTCCGTGAGAATGGCCGGGTGAGCGACAACAGCCTGACCACCGCCGGCATCCCCGTTCCGGACCCCGACCGCACCGCCCGCCTGCGAGCGGCCCTGCGGTCCGCCGCCTTCACCGCCGACGGCTGCCTGGAGCTGCTGGGCGCGACGGCCTACGCCGCCTTGTCCCGCAGCGAGATGGTGCCGGCGCTGCGCGCCACGCGCGGCGGCAGTCCGCTGGAGACACTGGTGCGGCTGTTCCTGTTGCGGCAGCCGGTCCCGGGCGCGCAGGCGAGCCGGGCCCTGCCGCTGGAGGACGCCCTGGCCGACGGCTGGCTGCGCCCCGACCCCGACGACCCGCAGGCGGTACGGGCCACCGTCGACATCCGGCCCTACGGCGGCGCCGAGGGAGAGGACTGGTGGATCGTCTCCGACCTGGGCTGCTCGGTCGGCGGCGCGGCCGGGGCCCAGGGAGCCGCGGGCCCCGGCCGGTCGACGGGGCGGCCGGACCGCGCCGGGCTCGTCCTGGGCGTCGGCGGCGCCTCGACCACGCTTGCCGGGATCACGATCAGGACACCCGTCTCCAGCGTGCTCGACCTCGGCACCGGCTCCGGCGTCCAGGCGCTGCACGCGAGCCGGCACGCCGTCCGGGTCACCGCGACCGACGTGAACCCCCGCGCCCTCGCCTTCGCCCGCCTCACCCTCGCGCTCTCCGGCGCACCCGAGGCGGACCTGCGCCAGGGCAGCCTGTTCGAGCCGGTGGCCGAGGAGCGGTTCGACCTGATCGTCTCCAACCCGCCGTTCGTGATCTCCCCCGGCGAGCGCTTCGTCTACCGCGACGGCGGCATGGCCGGCGACGCCCTGTGCGCCACGCTCGTGCGCAAGTCGGCCGAGCACCTCAACGACGGCGGGTACTGCCAGCTGCTCGCCAACTGGCAGCACGTCGAAGGCGAGGACTGGCGTGAACGCGTCACATCCTGGATCCCGGCGGGCTGCGACGCGTGGATCGTGCAGCGCGAGGTGCAGGACCCGGCCCAGTACGCGGAGCTGTGGCTGCGCGACGCCGGTGACCACCTGGCCGGCCCCGAGGCGTACGCGCGGCGCTACGACGCGTGGCTGGAGGAGTTCGAAGGCCAGAAGGTCAGGGGGATCGGTTTCGGCTGGATCACTCTGCGCAGGTCGGGCGCGGAAGTGCCGTCCGTCACGGCCGAGGAGTGGCCGCACCCGGTCGAGCAGCCGCTCGGACCGGAGATCCGCAGGTGGTTCGAGCGCCAGGACTTCCTGCGCGGCCACGACGACGCCGCGCTGCTCGGCGCCCGCTTCAGGCTCGCCGAGGACGTGGTGCAGGAGCAGGTCGGGCTCCCCGGCGCCGAGGATCCCGAGCACGTGGTGCTGCGCGCGGGCCGCGGCATGCGGCGGGCCACCAAGGTGGACACCGTCGGAGCGGGCTTTGCCGGGGTGTGTGACGGATCGCTCAGTGCCGGGCGCATCCTGGATGCGATCGCCCAGCTGCTGGGCGAGGACCCGGTCCTGCTGCGGGACCGCACCCCCGCATCGATCCGGCTCCTGGTCGAACAGGGCTTCCTGGAGCCCGTGGACTGACCGCGCGGGCGCCGGCGTGGTGGCCGGAACGAGTCGGAGGTGGCGGTCCCTGGGCAGAGAGGCAGGTTCTCGGGTTACCGTTCGAGTGGCGTTGCGGACTTTTCCCGTTTGACACGGGGGACTGGGTTACCGTCACACTCCGCAGCGTCACCCTTCCGAACCGGAGAGAAGAGCCGAAGTTGTCCCCGACCACCGAGACCGCACAGGGCGGCCGTCGCCTCGTCATCGTCGAGTCGCCCGCCAAGGCGAAGACGATCAAGGGTTATCTCGGCCCCGGTTACACGGTCGAGGCCAGCGTCGGGCACATCCGCGACCTGCCGAACGGGGCCGCCGAGGTGCCGGCGAAGTACACCGGCGAGGTGCGCCGCCTCGGCGTGGACGTCGAACACGACTTCCAGCCGATCTACGTCGTCAACGCAGACAAGAAGACGCAGGTCAAGAAGCTCAAGGACCTTCTCGCCGAGTCCGACGAACTCCTCCTCGCCACCGATGAGGACCGCGAGGGCGAGGCGATCGCCTGGCATCTGCAGGAGGTCCTCAAGCCCAAGGTCCCGGTCCGCCGGATGGTCTTCCACGAGATCACCAAGCAGGCCATCCAGGAGGCGGTCGCCAACCCGCGCGAGCTGAACAAGCGCTTGGTCGACGCCCAGGAGGCCCGCCGCATCCTCGACCGCCTCTACGGCTACGAGGTCTCGCCGGTGCTGTGGAAGAAGGTCATGCCGCGCCTGTCCGCCGGGCGGGTGCAGTCGGTCGCGACGCGGCTGGTCGTGGAGCGCGAGCGCGAGCGCATGGCGTTCCGCTCGGCCGAGTACTGGGACCTGATCGGCACCTTCGGCACCGGCGGCGAAGGCGACAGCGGGCAACCCGCGACCCTGAACGCCCGCCTGACCAGCGTCGACGGCCGCCGGGTCGCCCAGGGTCGCGACTTCGGCCCGGACGGGCGGCTCAAGCAGGGCTCAGGCGTCCTGCACCTGGACGAGGCGAACGCCCGCGCCCTGGCCGCCGCCCTGGCCGACAGCAGCTTCTCGGTCCGCTCCGTCGAGTCCAAGCCGTACCGCCGCTCCCCGTACGCGCCGTTCCGGACCACCACGCTCCAGCAGGAGGCCAGCCGCAAGCTGGGCATGGGCGCGAAGGCCACGATGCAGGTGGCGCAGAAGCTGTACGAGAACGGCTTCATCACCTACATGCGTACCGACTCCACCACGCTGTCGGAGACCGCGGTGGCCGCCGCCCGCGCGCAGGTCGCGCAGTTGTACGGCGCCGAGTACCTGCCGGACGCGCCCCGGGTGTACGCCTCGAAGGTCAAGAACGCCCAGGAGGCCCACGAGGCGATCCGCCCCTCCGGCGACCGCTTCCGCACCCCGGCCGAGACGGGGCTCACCGGCGACCAGTACCGGCTCTACGAGCTGATCTGGATGCGCACCGTCGCCTCGCAGATGAAGGACGCGGTCGGCCAGTCGGTGACCGTCAAGGTCGCGGGCCGCTCCTCCGACGGTCGGGACGCCGAGTTCTCCGCCTCCGGCAAGATCATCACCTTCCACGGCTTCCTCAAGGCCTACGTGGAGGGCGCCGACGACCCCAACGCCGAGCTCGACGACCGCGAGCGCCGGCTGCCGCAGGTGGCCGAGGGCGACCCGCTGGCCGTGCACGAGATCGCGGCCGACGGCCACGCCACCAAGCCCCCGGCCCGCTACACCGAGGCGTCGCTGGTCAAGGAGCTCGAGGAGCGCGGCATCGGCCGCCCGTCGACCTACGCCA
>CAYNNX010000537.1:0-4407 GCA_964398515.1 uncultured Streptantibioticus sp.
ACGTCTGGCCCGACCCGGTCGAGGCACCCTTCGTCTATTACAAAGACGGGTACTACTACCTGTTCGTGTCCTTCGACTACTGCTGCAAGGGCGTCAACAGCACCTACAGCATCCATGTCGGCCGCTCCACCGCACCCGACGGTCCCTACATCGACCAGGCTGGGCTCAACATGGTCGGCGACGGCGGCAGCCTGCTGCTCGGCACTCACGACAACTGGGTGATCGGTCCAGGTGGGCAGTCCGTCATGCACGACGACGCGGACAACCACGACCTGTTGATTTACCACTACTACGACGGCCGAGAAAACGGCGTATCCAAGTTGGGGATCAATTATCTGGGTTGGAAGAACGGATGGCCTTACGTCTACTAGTAGGACTTCGTTAATCAGCTTGATCGTTTGGTTTGCAAGCTGGCATGCTGGACCGGTCGATTTGGGGAACTCGAGTAACTGCGTGGCGAGTTGGCCGCGTTCATAGCTGAGGTGCTCGCTTCGGTACGACGCAAGGATACGCGCGGGTGGGGTGAGTGCTACCTGCGCGGGTTGATGTTGGACGGTCGCCGGAAGCGGCGGCAGGCGGCCACAACGTCGGCGTTGTAGAACTTGGAGTCCGCGCCGTGTGCTCCGCTATTGATGTTGAACTCGTGATGTCGGCCAGCCGTCCGTGGGCAGGTCGGGTCGGCGGCGAGGGTGCCGACCGCTCACCTGCCACCGTCGTGCGGAAAACGGGTATCGCTGGCTCCCGAGCCGTGCCTACTGTTCCGGATCATGGATGACACCATCGCCCCACCGCGGCTGACTCGACTCACCTTCCACGGCCCCCTCTCTGAGGACCGGGCTGCCAGGATGATCCGCCGGCTCACGGACCGACCCGCCCCGACCACTGTGCTCGACGTCGGTTGCGGCTGGGGCGAGTTCATACTCCGCCTCCTCGAGTCGACGCCCGGCGCGACCGGCGTCGGTATCGACCTCAACGAGGACGACCTCGCCCGCGGGCGGGCCAACGCCAAGGCCCGCGGGCTGGCCGAGCGCGTCCGCTTCGTCCAGGAGTCCGCTGTCGACACCGCCCAAGGCCCCGCCGACATCGTCCTGTGCTTCGGCGCCAGCCACGCTCTCAGCAACGCCCAGCCACCGGAGCACACCGCCGCCGCACTGCACGTCCTCCGCCGCTTGGTGACGCCGGGCGGCCGTGTCCTTCTAGGCGAGAGCTTCTGGCAGCGTCCACCGACTCCGGGCGAGTTGTCGGCCATGTGGCCCGAAGCCTCTGCTTCCGAGTTCCACGACCTCTCCGACCTCGTTGACCTCGCCATCGCTGCGGGCTTCCGTCCTGCCTGGATCGAGACAGCCAACGACGACGAATGGGAGTACTTCGAGTCTGCATACCAGTCCGACGTCGAGGAATGGCTCGCCGCCCATCCCGATCACCCTCTGGCGAGAGAGACCCGCGACCGAATAGACCGCCACCGCACTATGTGGCTCCGGGGTTATCGCGGCGTCATGGGCCTGGCCTACTTGACACTCGTCCCCGTGAACTGAGGAGCGGGACCTGGGTATCCCCGCGCGGTGATCAGCCGTCCAGGATCAGCCCGGTGCCGGCGAGGCAGCCATCGACCAGGGCAGGGCGATACTGGATCTTCTTGAGTCGGCGTTTGACGGCCCAGGTGATCTGGCCCAAGTCCGCGGCGCCGAGGTTGCCGATGTCGCGCTTGACCAGCGACCAGACCCCCTCGACCCGGTTGAGGTCGGGTGCGTAGGCGGGCAGCTGGACGACGGTGAGCCAGTCGGCGTTCGCATCGATGAACTCCCGTAGTGCGGCGGTCAGGTGGAGGCTGCACGATCGGGCCGCCGAGCTGAATCCGGGCGCGGACGATAAGGTCCCGGAAGTCCCGCCAGCCGCGGCCGTAGCCCCGGCCCCGGACTCGCACGACGGGGGTCTGTCCGATCCGGCCCCACGTCCTGGCGCGCGGCGGAGTCATCGACTGCCCGGCCTCGTCCTCGAAGACCAGCCAGGCGCCGCGCTCCGCCGCGATGCTCTTACCCGCGGCCAGGTCTCCTTCTTCCACACCTCGACCACCGCGTCGTCGCGCTCGATCGCCCGGCGGGCGGGCTGCTGCCATGACCAGCCATACCGCCGCAGCAACCGCCACCTGCCCTCCACCGTGTACGACACGTGGAACAACCGGCAGATCAGCGTCTTCACCCGCGCCAGCGTCCACCGCTGGTCTGTCCAACCATGGACCAGCGGGCTCGCTCCAACTCCCGTTCCAATCTGGCGATCTGGGCCGCACTGAGCCTCGGGCGGCCCGGCGATCCCTTCGACAGCACGCCCGTCTCGCCCCGCTCGAGCCAGGTACGTCGCCACCGCTCCACCGACCGCTCGCTTACCCGCAGCGCGGCAGCGATCTGCCGGTTCTTCTCCCTGCCCTCGAAGCGCTCCACGGCCAGCAGCCGGATACGCTCCCGTACGGCCCTCTCCGCGTCGGTCAGCCCGCCGCCCTGCGCGTACCTCACAGGCACCAGGGCTACCGGAACCGGCCCGCCGCTGTCAGGCGAACGGTTCCGACATCACTCATTCAAGCTCAGTAGCAAGTAGGCGGGCTGTGCGTCACGGGGACGGTAGCCCCCAGTAACCGGGCCGATGTCGGATGACGGCGGGTACCGCTGGCCGAGCGCTCGGATCTGGTGAGGAGAGCAAGCCACGGTGGCGGTTCAGTTGCACGCTTGGGCACGGTCCCCTTGTGCGCTACGTGCTGTCCTCCCGGCCTCCCCAGAGTGACTGGCTGGATGATGCCGTGTCGGGGAGTTCGGACGGGCCGTTACCTCTGGTGCAGGGAAGGCGCCGCCGTGGCTGGTCTCGGATGAGCTGTGGCCGGGGTCACTTGGGCTTTGCGGCGGCTATGTCCTGGTCGAAGGAAAGGTTCAGCATGCGGATGGCGTTTCCCCGCAAGACTTTGTACGTGACCTCTTCTGGCAGGCCGGCCACGTGTTCTGCTGCTACCTCCCGTGTGTGGGGGAAGGTGGTGTCCACGTGGGGGTAGTCGGTTTCGAAGGTGGCGTTGTCGTGGCCGACCGTGTCAAGGGATGCGATGCCGTGTTTGTCGCGGAAGAAGCAGCAGTAGATCTGGCGGTAGTAGTAGGTGGAGGGGGGCTCGGGGATCAGATCGCGCACGCCGCCCCAGGCGCGGTGTTCCCGCCAGACGTCGTCGGCGCGTTCCAGGGCGTAGGGGATCCAGCCCATCTGTCCCTCGCTGTAGGCCAGGGTGAGCCGGGGGAAGCGGATGAGGATGCCGCTGAAGAGGAAGTCCGTCATGGACGCCATCGCGTTGTTGAACGACAGCGTGGCCTGAACGGCCGGCGGGGCGTCGGGCGAGGCGGCGGGCATCTGGGAGGACGAGCCGATGTGCATGTTCACCACCGTCGCGGTCTCCTCGCAGGCGGCGAAGAACGGGTCCCAGTAGCCGGAGTGGATCGACGGCAGACCGAGGTACGTGGGGATCTCGCTGAAGGTCACGGCCCGCACGCCGCGCTCGGCGTTGCGGCGTATTTCGGTGACGGCGAGGTCGACGTCCCACAGCGGGATCAGACAACAGGGGATCAGTCGGCCGCCGCTGTCACCGCACCATTCCTCGACCATCCATTCGTTGTAGGCGCGCTCGCATGCCAGCGCGACCTCCTTGTCGCGGGCTTCGGCGAAGGTCTGTCCGCAGTACCGCGGGAACGTGGGGAAGCATAGGGACGCCTCCACGTGGTTGAGGTCCATGTCCTCCAGCCGGGCCTTCGGGTCCCAGCAACCGGGCCGCATCTGCGCGCGCGTGATGCCTTCCAGCGTCATCTCGTCACGTGTGAAGCCGACGGCGGCGGTGTTGCGCTTGTACGGGAAACGCAGGTCCTCGTAGATCCACCAGTCGGTCGGCGGGCCGTCGGGGTCCATGGTGTAGCGGTACTTCCCGCCCACGTACTGCAGGGGCCCGATGCCCGCGGTGCAGGGCTTCGGCCCCCGGTCGTGGTATTTGGAGGGGAGCCAGGTCTCGAAGAGGTGGGCCGGTTCGATCACGTGGTCGTCCACGCTGATGATCTTTGGCAGTTCTGTTCGGTCACTGCGTCTGGTGAGCACGATGCCCCCTGCGCCGTCGGGCCTATGACTGAAGTGCCGTCAGCTTGAGGCTATGAGGGAAGGCACCCCGCCGCAAGGGCGTTCAAGGCTGCTGCATCGCGGAGGAATCGGTCCGTACCGTAGCGGGTGGCCGGGGCGTGCCATGCCGAGGTATGAAGTCAGCCTCTTCCTCGGCAGCCGTGTGATGCGCGCTGGGTGAGGTGGACGGGGCCGGTGTTGATCAAGAACGCAAGAAGGGTTGAGCTTGCTCCGCTTTGGCAGACACCCTCGGTGTGGTGGTCAGGCTGCGAGGGC